>JABGQU010000048.1 GCA_018648605.1 Anaerolineae bacterium
GCACCTTCTAGGTGCAACACTTCAAGCCACCACCTTTGGTGGTGGTACTTTACTAGATGCCTGGTAAAATGCATTTGTAGAAAACGTCAGATTTGCAATGAATCCCGCAAAAATATCAAACGCCAGGATTAAAATAACGATAAACTTCCATGTTGCTAATGCTTCCCACTCAGCCTGGGTACTGGCGAACAATCCCCAAGTTGCTCCGACACTAAAAAATAAAATCAACAGCATCTCAACAAGAGTAGATTCTTCCCCAAATACCTCATGCAAAGCTGATGGAAGCTTAATGGTTTTCATTCTCATCTCCTTTGTTTTATAAATAACTGACTAGACAGTTATTTATACATTGAATGATTGCGCATGTCAAGATATTTTGTATCTGCGATAAACAAATGTCCGAGAAAATAAAGAGCCCGTGTTTTACTTATTCTTTGAGGTATTGTGTACCAAGGGGCATCAAATCAGCATATTGATTTTTGGTAGATTCAATGCTGCCTAACCCAACATACACCCGACTCGCCTTCGGCTCTGGTAAGCGGCGCGATTTTTGCAGACTATAGCTATAATAGAAGTGTGTCGGATCGCAAAGTCGGCGAGCGGGTGATGTAACCGTCAGCAAAACTCCCCATCAATTTGATGGGGAGTTTGTTTTTCAAAATTAGCTTAACAGATCGGGCAACTCTTCGGGGTGCTTCGCAACACGTACGCCCGCTTCTTCGAGGGCTTTGATCTTGTCGGCCGCTGCGCCAGAGCCAGATTGAATGATCGCGCCGGCGTGCCCCATCTGTTTGCCGGGAGGGGCGGTCTGCCCTGCGATGAAGGCAGCGACGGGTTTGGTCATCTTGGTAGCGATAAATTCAGCAGCCTTTTCTTCGTCCGTGCCGCCGATCTCGCCGAGCATGACGACCTTGTCAGTTGCGGGGTCATCTTCGAACATGGCTAGCACGTCGATGAAATTCGTTCCGTTGACAGGGTCGCCGCCAATGCCCACGCAAGTAGATGCCCCCATGCCCTTTTGCTTGAGAGCGTAAAGGACTTCGTAGGTCAGCGTCCCGGAGCGGGAAACTGCGCCAACATTGCCGGGGATGGCGATATTGCCGGGGATGATGCCGACTTTGGCTTCGCCCGGGGTTAATAAGCCGGGGCAATTTGGGCCAAGAAGACGGGTGTCGATTTGATCGATATAAGCGCGTACGCGCATCATGTCGCTGACGGGAACGCCTTCGGTGATGCAGACGATCAGGTCAAGACCTGCATCGGCGGCTTCAAAGATCGCGTCGGCGGCAAAACGTGCTGGCACGAAGATCACGCTGGCGTTGGCGCCAGTCGCTTCGGCAGCCAGTTTAACGGAATCAAATACCGGAACCTTGCCATCCATTACCCACTCGCCACCCTTGCCCGGGGTCACGCCCGCGACGACGTTCGTCCCGTAAGCGACCATTTGCTGGGTGTGAAAAAGTCCTTCGTTACCCGTGATCCCCTGTACTAATAATCTGGTGTCTTTATTGACCAAGATACTCATTGTTAAGCCTCCTTCGCCGCTGCGACGGCTTTCTGAGCCGCCTCAACCAGTGTTTCTGCGGTAAGCATATCGGCATCGGCGAGCAAGGCGCGCCCTTCTTCTGCATTCGTTCCAACCAGACGGACAACCATCGGGACGGTCGGCTTGACCTCTTCAATCGCTTCGAGAATACCTTTGGCAACTTCATCACCGCGTGTGATGCCGCCGAAGATATTGATCAGCACAGCTTTCACTTTCGGATCAGAAAGAATGATGCGGAAAGCGGCTGCAACCTTCTCTGCATTTGCGCCACCGCCAATATCTAAAAAGTTGGCAGGGCTGCCACCAAAGAGATTGACAATATCCATCGTGGTCATCGCCAAACCGGCGCCGTTGACCATGCACCCGATCTCGCCATCGAGTTGGATATAAGCCAGATCATGCTCACGAGCGATTGTCTCGGTCTCTGCTTCGGTGTCGATATCGCGCATTTCTGCAAGATCAGGATGACGAAAGAGCGAGCTATCATCGATCAGCATTTTCCCGTCAACGGCAAGCAAGGTTTCTTCTGCTGTAATGATCAGCGGGTTAACTTCTGCAAGCGTCGCGTCGGTGCCTTTATAAGCTTTCCAAAGTCCGTTCGCGATCACGCCGAATTCTTTCCAGTTTCTGCGCGGCAATTCAATGCTCGCGGCAATATCGCGAATTTGATAACCCTGCAATCCCAAAAGCGGATTGATATGTACCTTGATGATCTTCTCAGGGCTAACGCGGGCAACTTCTTCGATATCCACGCCGCCTTCGGCGGAGACCATCATCACGGGCATTCGTTTTTCGCGATCATTCGTGATGCCAAGGTAAATTTCGCTGGCAATATTCGAGGCTTCATCCACCAAAACCTTGCGCACGGTTAAGCCCTTAATATCCATGCCCAAAATTTCAGCAGCGCGCTCTTTGGCTTCATCGGGGTTATTGGCAAGCTTTACGCCACCAGCTTTCCCACGTCCACCCACCAAAACTTGCGATTTAATGATAACGCGACCACCCAGGTCTTTCGCGGCATCGTATGCCTCTTGTGGAGTGATCGCAACTTTCCCGTTTGGAATGGGTACGCCATATTTGGCGAATATACGTTTCGATTGATACTCGTGAATCTTCATTCAGACTCCTTGTTTATCAGGATTTGTAGAGAGAAAATAACGGCTGGATTATACCATTCGCACCAAAATCATATTCATATTTTTCCCATTCTATGAGTTTTGTCTTTGATTTGGATGACAAGCTCGAGACGCACGCGGATTTGAACTTGCTACCGTTAAAAAGAAGAGACTACAAAAGTCTTGAAGTCTTTTGTAGTCTCTATGCGCCAAAATAATTTATTCCGGTAAAACGAACTTCATTACACGCTGGTTGCCTGCATCTGTGACCCAAACACTGCCATCTTCAGCAATTGTCACTGCTGCTGCAAGCCCTATTCCATCGCTGCCTGCTCCGAAATCACCCCAACTGCGGATAAATTCACCTTCACTGGAGAATTGCAGAATGCGATAGCCTTCGGGGTCGGTCACAAAGACCGAGCCTTGCATATCTACAGCGATAAAAGGCTTATTGTCGAGTGATTGCCCATACCAGCCAACGACCTCCCATTGATTGAGCGGGAAGTAGAAAAGTCCATCTTCGCTGGGCATAAAGGTTTGGACTCGCTGGTTCCAGGTATCGGTCACATAGACGATACCATCTGCGTCCACCGCCACACCGACGGCTTCGTCGAATTCGCCTGCGCCCATGCCCTTCGTGCCAAATTCGGTGATGTACTCTCCGTTGGCCTCAAAAACGACGATGCGCTTATTGCCCGTATCCGAGACATAGACTTGCCCATTTGCGTCCACGTCGATCCCACGTGGGCCCCAGAAAGCGTTCGGGTCTTCGGCTTGGCCGTAATGCCCCCAATGCATAAGCGGCGTGCCATCTGCGTCAAATTTCTGGACACGGTGACTCCAGGTGTCGGTAACGTATACGGAGCCATCTGGTCCTACAGCTACACCCCAAGGTTCGTTTAGAATGCCGCCGGGGAGGTCATTGAAGGTGGCATCGCCAAATTGGCCCCAAATATTAATAAAGCTGCCGTCTGCGTCAAAATGCTGGATACGATGATTGCGTGAATCGGCAACATAGAAGCTGCCATCGGGTGCAAAGTCGATCCCGCGCGGGGCATTGAACTGCCCTGCTCCTACGCCTTCAAAACCGAACATCTGCTCGGCAGCAAGCGTGATCGTATTCTCTTCGTAGGGGTCGATGATGATCGCATCGCTGGTTTCGGGTGTGATGCCGTAATTCCAGATCTGCGCAGCAACATCTTTGCGGATGTAAAGACGCATTTGGTCGGCAGGGTCCCAGGTTGTGGGCGTGAGGGTTGTCTTCTCTGTTGCTTCTGCGTATTTTGTATAATCACGCTTTGTCCAGATATCGATAATGCCCGCACGAATATCAGGATCGGTGAAGGCTTCGCAAAGGCGTGAGTAATCCGTTTTCTTGAAGAGCCTGAGAACGCTCCATGCGCCTGTGCAAGGATAATCTTCGCCAAACTCGTCAGGCAAACGTGAGCGCGTTAATCCATAATAGTCCTGGTTGGGCCACCACATGCGGATGTAATCACTGCGATAGTAACCTTGCCCAACGACAGGCTCGATCTTGTCGAAATTCTTTGAGTCGACAATGATGGCGACCGAATCGCGCAGGGAGCGCGTGGGCGCGTCGAAGGAACGCAGGTTGGTGTAATCGCGTAAATACCAGACAAAGGGCCATGAGATACCGGTATCCGGTGCGCTGGCGTCATAAGCAATAACTGCGCCCAGATCGCCGTTGGTGCGCATGGAGATCTCTTCGACTTGCGCCATGACATCCTTTACACCCGGTGCGGCATGGGCATAAACGAGATATTCCTTCGCGCTGTCGTAGTTGATATAGGCAGCGCGGTAGGCGGCACGCCCTGTCCATAACGAGAGCAAGCCGAATATGACGAGCGTCGCCAAGCCGAAGGCTTCCTTTATCGTCCAATTTTGAAAAATGAAGAATATCCCGACGATACTAAGAATAACGATCACGATAGGAAGCAGGAAGTTGACCGTGGTTTGGAGTTGCATTAGGTCTTTGCCTGCAAAAGGCGATATGCCGCTGTTGAGCTGGTCAAGAATTTCGATGAAGCTGGTATACAGGATGAAGAGAAGACCGGCGCCTACCCAACCCTTTTTCTGGTGCAAGTTTTTCCATGGAATACTTTTGACTATATGATCGAGACCCCAGCCTGTGAGCAGGATCATGGGAATGGTGAGGTGGTAGGTAAGCCAGGGCATACGCTCGCCGGCGTAAGAATAAGCGATGACGCTGCTGATAACCCACCAGAGTAAAAGCGCAAAGGTTGTGCCGGATGCATCGAAAGGCTGCGCTTCTTCTTCGATCTCAATTGGGTCGAAATCTTCGGTGTTCTTTATTTCATCCACGATCTGGACAGGATCTGTTTTTTTGCGGAAGCCAAAAAAGAGTGCCACCCATACGCCAATAGCGGGCAGGAATTCGTAGATGGGGATCTGTATGAAAATGTAGTAATACCAGGGCTGGCTGCCACGCGCTACGTCTTGTTGAACGAGCCAGTAGCCGAGCGAGCCAAAAATGCCCGTGAAGAAGCCGACGCTATTGGTGAAAACGGTGGTGAAGAGGACTGTGAAGACACTGTAGAAAAGCAGGGCGTTTTTCCACCAGGTGTCGGCATCCCAGAATAGGCCAAGGGCGATGCTAAGACCGAATCCGATTAGTAACGCGGCGCCGATCTGGACATAGTCCATACCCGTTAATGCCAGCACATCCCCTGCTGTGGAGGGGATAGGCCAGCCAAAAGCTTTGGAGATAAAGGGCGTTAACATGGGTAAAACGAGGGTACCGATGAGCATGAGTAGGTCAAAAGAGCGCTCAGCACGGATGCCGCGCCATCCCAGCCCCTGGACGAGGAAATATAAGGCAAGCCCCAGCGCGACCAGAACCAGCGCAGCGAGCACCATGACCCAGATGTTGATGCCGCCACCCGCGCTGGGGGTCGTTTCTGCAAGGGGATTGGCGGGCATGGCTGTTTCCATGCCGGGGGCAGAGACGTCCTCTTTTCCGAGAATGCCTGCGCCCAAGGTTGCGCCGATAAGCAGGATGGCGACTGCGACGATGGTGATGAAGGTATTGCGGGAACTATCGTCTTTCCAGGGTTTGCTGACCAATTTCCAGATGAAATAGACCGCCAAAAAGAGCAGCATTTGCGCGGCGTAGATAAAGGCGGTCTCTTTAGATGTGAAGTTGATCAGCAGGCTGAGTGTGAGCCAGTAGAGATAGCGTTTATTGCCGCTATCAAGATAGCGCAACACGGCAAAGAGCATTAGTAGTCCCGCAAATCCGCTAAAGGTTTCGTTGCGGACATAGCGCCCGTAGAAAAGCATAAAGGGCGAGATGAGCATAAAGGCAGCTGCGATGAGCGTGCCGGCTTTACCGAGATAACGTCGCCAGTGCCAGAGCATCCAGATGGTGGCGATGCTGAAAAGCACCGAGGGGATGCGGGCTGTGAAATCGCTGACGCCGAAGATGAAATAGCTCAGGGCGAGCAGATGAAATTGCAATGGGCCGTGCATCATCGGGGTGTGTTGGTAGCCGTCGCCTCTGTAGAGCAGATACGAGAAGTAGGTGTGCAGACTCTCATCGTGGCTCATGGCGCGCGTTTCGAGATCGTAGAAACGGCTGATGGCGGTGAGTAATAGGATGATGCCAAAGACGAATATCTCGCCGGTGATGGCAGGGAAGGAAGGATGTAGGGGGCGTTCGAGGAAGTTTTTTTCTTTCATAGGTCAGATATTAGTTATAAGGGATAAGGTATCAGTTCCTGAGCGGAGCGACCGTAGGGAGGGCAGTCGAAGGACGGTTTTAGTAAGACCGCTCTTCGTCTACCACTTCGACAAGCTCAGTGTCCGCTCAGAGACTGGATGTTTTATTTTTCTCGACTAGCAAGCTGACCGCAGCCAGCCTGGATATCAATGCCGCGATGGGCACGGATCGTACACGTGACCCCGGCTTGCTCGAGGGTCTCTTTGAATATCTTCGCCCGCTCACTTCCCGTTCCCTTGCCATTGAAGCCTTGGGTGGGATTAAGCGGAATTGCGTTGACATGGCAGAGTAAGCCTTTGACGCGCCGTGCCAGAATATGGGCTTGTTCGGGGGTGTCGTTGACGCCTTCGATCAGTGCCCATTCAAAGGTGATGCGGCGATGGGTCTGCTCGACATAGTAGCGGCAGACTTCGAGTAAGTTGGAAATAGGATATTTCTCATTGATCGGCAACATGGATGAGCGCAATTCGTCTTCTGCCGCGTGGAGTGAGATGGCGAGATTTACCTGCCGTTTTTCATCGGCAAAACGTTTGATGAGTGGAACCAGGCCCACTGTCGAGATGGTGAAGCGGCGCGCGCCGAAGGCGAAGCCATCCGGATTATTCAGGCGATCTATGGCTTCCATGGTGGCGGCGTAATTGTGGAGGGGTTCACCCATCCCCATGACGACGACGTTGGTGAGGGTTTCGCCAGCATCCTGTAATTTGCGTGCAAAATAGATCACTTGGGCGACGATCTCGCCGCTGCTGAGTTGACGTTTGAAGCCCATCTGACCGGTGGCGCAGAAGGTGCAGCCC
Source organism: Anaerolineae bacterium (assembly GCA_018648605.1). GTDB lineage: Bacteria > Chloroflexota > Anaerolineae > Anaerolineales > Villigracilaceae > Desulfolinea. Next base: position 7,219 of record JABGQU010000048.1, read on the forward strand.
ATGCCGCAGCCAACCTGCGTGGAGATGCAAACGGTGCGACGCGGTTGACGTCCTTCGGTATCGTATTTCATCAGCACGGTTTCGATATGCTGGCCGTCGTGCAGTTCGAAGAGAGTCTTGAGGGTTTCGCCATCTTTCGATTCGCGGTAGTCGACGGGTTTGAGTACGTTGAATTCGACCAATTCGCCCATCTTTCCGCGTAGTTCTTTGGAAAGATTGGTGAATTCTTCGGGCGCGAGCCAGAGATTCTTATAGAGTCCGTCCCAGACTTGCTGGGCGCGATATTTGGGCACGCCCCAGCTGTTGACGCGGGCGGAAAGTTCGGGGAAGTCGAAGTCGTAGATTTGTTTGTTCATTTTGTTTTTTTGCCTGTAGGGTCGCCCTTACGCAGCATATTTGCCTGTTAATTTTGTCCGATGGATTTTATCACGTTCTCGCTTTATTAAAGAACGAAGCCAACTTTCGTTGGCTCATTTTTATGGTTTAGAGAAGGTTGATCCTTTAGAGCATTTCCAAAACTTGCGCCAAATTCTCTGCAATAATATCTGGTTTTGGCAGCCATGCTTCGCCATCTGCGCGCGTTGTCACGCCGCTTAAGACAAGGGCGGTTTTACAGTCCGCGTTTTGACCGCCGAGTACGTCTGTTTCCAAACGATCCCCGACCATGAGGGTTTCTTCGGGTAAGACGCCCATGCGCTGCATGGCGAGTTGAAAGAGATAGGGTTGGGGTTTGCCTGCCACGATCGGTGCGACGCCCGAGGCTGTTTCGATGGCAGCGAGAATCGTCCCTGCGCCGGGCATTAATCCTTGCGGGGTGGGGAAGGTTTTATCCGGGTTAGTGGCGTAGTAGGGCGCGCCGTTGCGTATGAGCAGAGCGGCGTTAGCGATCTTTTCGTACGTAATTTCCCAGTCGATGCCTGATACGACCGCAACAGGATTTTTCGGCAGGTCAGATTCTGTGAAAACGCGGAATCCCTCTGCTTCAACGGCGCGAAAGATTCCTTCTAGCCCGACGATATAGAGATCGCCACCTGCGGGGAAATCTTCTTTCAGCAGGGCAGCGGTTGCCATCGAGGAGCTTAGGACTTGCAAAACATCGAGTTTTACGCCAAAACTTGCCAGTTTCTGAAGATGCGCTTCCGGTGTGCGTGTGGAGTTATTCGTCGCGAGCGTGACTTTCAATCCGCGCGCGGCGATAGCTTCGAAGATAGTGGGGAGGTCGCCGATCGATTCATTGCCGCGCCAGAGGACACCGTCCATGTCGAGAATTAGGGCTTTAATATTTTGTAGTGTTTTCATGATCTCATAAAAAAGTAGGGGCGGGTCTAAGACCCGCCCCTACTACATATTTAGACTCCTCTCCTAAATTCTGTTTTTAGAATTTGGGGGAGGCAGGGTGGGGGTTATTTCTTAAATTTCTTCAGCAAATAATCCATCACAGGCTGATCGAGCCAACCTTCTTTGGGATTAAAACGTTCTTCAAAATTTTCGTTACCGAGGAAGGAACTCAACGACTCTGCAACAGCTTCGTCGTAGACCCCATCCATGCGTGGTTGATAGTAGCCGAGGTCTGCCATGATCTTTTGGATGGCGAGGAGCGCATCTCCCTGCAATTGGACGCGCTCATTTTCGGGTGATTTGCCCATATACAATTCGTGGAGTTCGAGCAAATCGCCGAGGCGCGGAACCGGGTCGAGGTGGTCGTCTACACGGTAATCGATCCAGCGGTCGAGAAACCCGCCATAGCCGCCTTTTGGCTTGGCGACGTAAATGGCAGCAGCTTGCTTCCCGCGTTTGTCTCCGCCGGCGCGATCACCAGCGTAGAGCGCAGCGTAGAGCCGCTCGGTTAATCCGCCTTCTGTTTCCAAAAAGGCTTCTTCCATCTTCTGGACGACATCCGCGCCCGTCAGGATATTGCCTTGAATAGCATAGCCGGGACCTGTCAGTCCACCTGCCCAGTCGTGGCATTTATTGCCCGTAAAGGTGACAGAGCCACCTTGTGCATCCACCAAGCCAACTTGACGGACTTCGCGCTCAGGATCACCTGCCTGCAGCTTCTTCAGCGTTTCTTCAGCCGACGCGCCTTCTGCCATCATCGCCAGCCCGTTCGGGCCATATGATGTGTTGACATAAGATTGCGTCGCTACTGCGCCTACTTCCGCATTCACCCAAGGCACAGCTGCGCCCACAGCGGGGAATTTGGATGCGACCGCCACACCCCAGGTCTTTTCTTCGAGGTCACAGGCAGCGATGGAGAAGGTTGAAAAACGAGGCATAATTACGCTTTCTCTGGCACTGCGAGAACTTCGTCGACCAAGCCATATGTGGCAGCTTCGGCTGCGTTCATGTAGACATCGCGGTCGGAATCTTTCTCAACAGTTTCTTTATCTTTGCCGGTGTGTTTTGCAATAATATCCAGCAGATCCGATTTCAAGCGCATGATCTCTTCGGCTTGAATGACAATATCGGTTGCCTGACCCTGCGCGCCACCCAAAGGTTGGTGCATGTGGATGGTGGCGTGGGGGAGTGCATAACGACGCCCTTTGGTTCCGGCAGTTAGCAACACGGTGCCGAAAGAAGCGGTCACACCGACAGCAAGCGTGCTGATCGGGTTAGTGATCATTTGCATGGTGTCATAGATCGCCAAGCCAGCATAGATCACGCCACCGGGAGAGTTGATATACATCTTGATCTCTTTTTCGGGGTCTTGATGGTTGAGATAAAGCAGTTGCGCAATAATCGTATTCGCAACCTGATCGTTGATCTGCGTGCCGAGGAAGATAATACGTTCCTTCAGGAGCAGGGAATAAATATCGTAAGCACGTTCGCCGCGTCCACTGGACTCAACGACCATGGGAACTACAGCTTGGGGGGTAATGATGGACATAAAATCTCCTTTACGTCTAAAGACAGAGCGCGCTTTTTTCAAGAAGCGCGCCCCGTTTTTCTATAGCTTATTTTTCTTCAGTTTCTTCAACCGCTTTGGCATCCTTCTTCGGGGCTGCCTTCTTTGTCGTTTTCTTTTTTACTGGCTTCTCTTTTTCGGTTGCCTTGGCGGCCTTTTTCTTTGCGGGCGCCTTCTTGGGCTTTTCTTCTTTAGTTGCCTTGGCAGCTTTTTTCTTGGCAGGAGCCTTCGTCGTTTTTTTCTTTGGCTCTTCGGCTCCTTCAGGAGCCTCAGCTTTGTCAGCTTCTTCGACGGCTTTCTCAGCTTTCGCCAATTCACCCGTAGCGATCTCTTTCAACCGATCCAGGGTACGACGGGTGACGATCTGCGTAGCAGATTGCATCGCAATATTATTGGCAATCTCGCGTTGAGCACGCTCCCCACCCTTGACGTTATTCAAGTCATAGCCTTGGGCTGCCAGATCCATCAATGTGCGGTTGAATTCGCTCTCAAGGTCTTTTTCTTCCACTTCAATATCTTCAAGGCGTGCGATTTCATCAAAGATCAAGCCGCGTTCCAGGCGTTTTTGTGCAACCGGGCGAGCTTCCTCTTCGGTGAATTTCTCAAGATCAGTACTCTGCATCTTCAAGTAGGTTTCAAATTCCATGCCTTGCTGGGCAAGACGCTGCTTGATATCGCTGAGAACATATTCAGTTTCGCGATCTAAAACCTGCGGAGGATATTTAATGCTCGCTTTTGCTTTGATCTTTTCAATCACCTCGCTGAAATACTCATCATCGTATTCAGAGCGGCTTTCCTGCTCGAGATTTTTTTCAAGCACCTCGCGCAACTCAGCTAAAGTTTCACCTGCGCCAACCGATTTGGCGAATTCATCATTTAATTCGGGGAATTCAGTTCCACGTATGGTTTTAATGGTCACTTCAAAGTTGACGGTAGCGCCACGCAAGGCTTCATCTTCAACATCATCTGCAAAAGTATGCGAAATGCTCTTGGTCTCATCAGGGCTTAGACCAATAAGCTGTTTGCCAAAGCCGGTAAAAGGCTCTTCATTTTCACGTTCTTCAGGGGCGATAAAAACCGCGTGACTCTCTCGATCCCAAACAGGCTCATCACCATCAGCAGCATCCTGCTTTTGACCTTTTACTGCCGTCATCACGTAGTCGCTTTCTTCGACAGGGCGTTCTACCGTGACAGTAGTGGCATGCATTCTCTGGAGTTCTTCCAGCTTAACATCGACTTCTTTTTTCTTCGGTTTCTTCCACTTATAGGCTTTGCGGATCTTGCGATAATCGCCCAAGTCCACTTCTGGCTTCAAGGGGATCAGAAAAGTGAAGACAGGCGGATCGAGGCTTTCCATCTTTTCCAATGAGCCAGCGGCTGCCGGTTCAAGTTTGGATTCTTCCAAAGCTTTCGGATAAACTTCGTCCAGCAAGATGTCGATCGCACCTTCAAGGATGGCTTCATCGCCATATTGGCGGCGGATCACATCATAGGGCGCTTTGCCAGGACGGAAACCGGCGATCTTGCCACGTTTTGCGATCTGGCGAGCAGAGCGACGCTTTGCGCCTTCCATAACGTCGTTTTCGATCTCAACGGTCAGGGTAACCTGATGGTCTTCACGGGGGGTTGTTTCAATTTTCAAGATGAACTTCCTTCTAAAAAGATTAGCACGCAAGGTGCTGCCAAAAGTGGTCTTTAAGTGGGGACGGCGGGACTCGAACCCGCACGTCATAATGACACATGATCCTAAATCAGGCGCGTCTGCCAAATTCCGCCACGTCCCCAAATGCGCAGAGATTATAAGCCCAAGGGGGGGAGAGCGTCAATAAAGAATACCCGATGTTAACCTTTTGCTGATAAAGAGCTAAATCTCGAACCATGCGGGTTATGAGTGCAAATTTATGCCTTGAAGAATATCAGAGGGCTGATATAATCGGGCGGTTTGCAGCAGACAGCAGGTTTTAACTATCAATTTTGGTGCCTATGTCTGAAGTCTAAAATTCTACGATCTGAGGTCATATACAATGAGTCGTGTAATTAATCCCAACAGCGCAGGGAAAGAGCGCACCAAGCTGACGCGCGCTGTTGCGCTGGCTGTACGTGAATTGGCAAAGACAAATCCTTCGGCGAATGCAGGTCAGTTGAATGAAGCCCGTGATCTGGCAGCCTTTATTGCTCTGGCATTGGAAATCGTTGCCGAGACAATTGAAGTTTCAGTCGTTGCCTGGGAAAAGAGAAATTATTGGGTTAAGGCTGATAAGTTCAGGATGGAGTGGCACTGGGCAGGCCAATTGGCAGATCAGATGCGTGAGGCGACGCTGAAAGATGACTGGGCGAACGTCGCGCAGATAGCCATGCAGGTGGCGATCAAGCTACAAAAAATAAAAATATCCGATAAGCATCGTATGGGACGTCCCTGGCAGGGGAGTTGGAAAAAGCTAGCTTCCTAAAGATAATAAGAGACCGCCACTTTGAAAGTGACGGTCTCTTTGTTTAAGTTACTTTTTCTTGCTGCGTCCGTAAACGTGGCTAACGGGCATAACAAAGAGAAAGCCCGTATTGGCTTCTTCGAGATCGCCTACCACAGCTTCAGTTGCCTTGACGATGGCTTCGATCTGTTCTTCGCTATCGACGACGGTGAAGAGGGTGCGGTGTTGCGTTTCACTATTTTTGAAGAGATCGCTTAAGCTGGGCATGAGCGGGATATCATCGCGCACACCGGTGCGAACACGCCCCAAGCCAGAGCTATCCAAAATCGTGACGCCGAAAATGCCCGCATCTTCCCAAGCATTTAAAATATCGTGGCAATAATTTACTTCATCCAAGACAAACATAACCATTGAATACATTTTAGTCTCCTACTTGTACAGGTTCAGATTTTTGAGATCGCGCTTTAGAAAAAAGGATGCGTAGCAGCGGCGGGGTTAGCAGGGTAGTGGCAATGACCAGGACGATCACTGTTGAGAAGGTATTATTTGTGATAATTCCTTCTACAAGCCCGACTGTGGCGGCAATTAACATCACTTCACCACGCGGGATCATGCCGGCACCTAATTGTAGCGATTCTTTGAGCGAGAGTCCACTCAATGCACCACCAGCGCCCGCGCCGATGACTTTGGATAGAATGGCGGCTAATAAAAGGATCAGCAGGAACCAGAGGCTATCTGCGGTTAATAAGCGAATATTGGCCTCGAGACCGATGCTGATGAAAAAGATCGGCACGAAGAATCCGTAGGCGATCGCTGAGAAGCCATCCCGAAAAGACTGCGGGACGCTGCTGCGCGAGAAAAATAAACCCGCCATAAAAGCCCCGATAATGGTTGCCATATGACCGAGCGCTTCGGCAGACCATGCAAAGAAGAAAAGCATGACAAAGGCGAAGGAGATCAATCCTTGGCTGACAGGGAGCTTTTTGACAATATCTACCAATTTGGGCAAGACCCAAATGCCAAAAGCGTGCGAGACGATCAGGAAGCCGAGCATCTTGAGCAAGATAATGCCCACTTCGCCGACCCCACCGATCGCTTCACTGCCACCGAGCAGTACGCCATACAGGGAAAGGCTCAGGACGACCAAGACATCGTCGATAACAGCTGCGCCGAGCAGCCCCATCCCTACTTTTGAGCGGAGTTGTTTCAACTCCATCAATACTTGGGCCGAAATGCTGATGCTGGTGGGTGAAAGCAATAAGCCCAGAAAAACAGCCTGCTCAAGGGGATAGCCCATCAGGCTGCCCAATCCAAAACCTGCGAGCAGGGGAATGCCAAACCCGAGTACGCCCGCAAAAAAGGCCGTCTTGCCCGCTTTGACAAGTTCTTCAAGATGCAGTTCCAGGCCGGCGATGAACATGAGCAATAAGACGCCCAGTTCTGCCATGTGGACGATGCTCTCTTCAAGATGCGGATCGGTAAAAAATGGCAGGTGGAAGAAGTTCAGCACCGAAGGCCCTAAAAGCAGACCTGCCAATACCTCGCCAACTACGGCTGGCTGCCCGACACGATTGCTCAGGTAGCCGCCCAGCTTGGCGGCAAAGATGATGATGGCGATTGCCAGGATCAATTGTAAAAATGGAAGCATGGATTGTCCTTTTCTCATCTGATCTGCGAATAAATTAGTCACAGGGTGTTTTGCCCCTCCAGAAACCTGTGAATATCTGAGACCAGTTAATTTGTCTAAAATTCAGACGAATTCTACCTGAAATAAATTTTTGAAGTATAAGAGTTTTATAGAAATGGGGATGAGTAGGAAGGCGAAGTTCCCGGAGATACCCGTGATTAAGTTTTTGGAAGCTAAAACAATCTTGCCTGCTGCGCTGCCTTTTTCCCACCTAAAAGCAAGTAGGGTGCCGCTCTGCCTGTCGCGATACCCAGTTTCTTTAATTGTGATAGATCGCGTAATTGGCGTGTTCGGCGCGCGCCAACGATCTTTTTTGCTAATTTCGGGCCAATCCCGGGCACGCGCAAAAGCTCGCGCGGCGTGGCGGCATTGACCTCAACAGGTGCATGTTTTAAATTAATTTCTGCCCAAGCCATCTTCGGGTCGGTGGGGAGGGGGAGGTTGCCTTCGCCGACAAAAGGTAATTCTTCCAGATCGAAACCATAATCGCGCAACAAAAAGGATGCCTGATATAAGCGCAATTCACGCAAGGCCGGGGTGGCGGATTTATTTTCCAATGGCGTATCAGGCACAGGATTGAAGGCCATAAAATAAGTACGCGCCAAACCTAAATCCTTATAGCCGCGCGCTGTTGTGCTCAGTAATTCAAGATCGCTCTCATCCGCACCGCCAGCTACAAATTGCGTTGTGGAGGATGCCCATTTGCCTTTCCAGGCGTTATGCGGTGATTTTGTACGTCGAATTTCTTCGACCCAGCGTAAGGGCTGTAAAAGTTCTTCCCAAAAGACCTTGCGAGGCGCGAGTTGCGCCAAGCGTTTTTTATTAGGGGCTTCCAAATTCACCGAAACACGGTCTGCGAGCTGCATGGCGCGCAATACCTGCGCCTTCTCGGCACCCGGCATGATTTTCAAATGCAGATAGCCTTTAAAACCCATTTTTGTGCGCAAAATATCAGCGGTATCTAATAATTGGTCTTGCGTCCGCATCCCACCGCCAGCCACGCCAGAACTCACAAAAAGCCCATCTGCCAGATTTGCCTTGTGAAGCTGCATAAAAAGACACGCAAAATCTTCTGGCTTGAAGGTTGCACGTCTGAAATTGCGCCCTGCGCGGAAGGGACAGTAGAAACAATCCCGTTCACAGGCGGAACTCAGCAGGGTCTTCAGCAAACGGATTTTTCGCCCATGCGGCATCACAGCCGGGTGGATGTAGATATCGTCCACGCGAGAGCAAGCCTCTGGCGGGAGCGTAGTCGAAGCATCAACATCCGCTTCAAAGCTCATTTGCGAACTCAGTAATTTGAGACGATTGATCGGTTCCATATTTCGATTATAGAACAAATGTTCTTGATATGCAATAGCCGATGTTGCATCCACATTTATCCGCGACAAACGTTCTTTGAATTTGCTTCCACTTGCGAACAGGATGCCCAGCTCGGTGGGGTGGGGGAGTTAATGATCAACGATTATCACATTCATAGCCAATATTAGAGTCTTTCCCTCCACTGTGCCCGCTTTCATCTGGAAATAAAACTTCTACTCCCGCACACAAATATTGAGAAGGGGATTGCCTATTGGCTCAATCTCACATAATAAGTTCATGCTTTTGATAAGTATAATTATAAGTAACATGATATAATTGGCCTATGACCGAAGACTTGACCATTTCTGTTGCAATTGCAAGGTATGTGGACACAGTGCGCTTAGCGCGCAGCGAGAATACTGCACGCACTTACGCCAATGCGTTGAATTTCTTTACGCAGGTTTTAGAGGTGCGGAACTTCTCCCCCAGTGAAACAAAAATTTCCGAGATCAGCACAGAGGCGCTTATTTGGACGATCACTGCCCTTAATATTTACGCCCCCACCACAGAGCGCCTCTACCTTGCTGCGCTGACAGGATTTTACGAATTCTTGGCAGCAGAAAATCTGGCAGAGATCAACCTACCCCGCTTAAGGCTCCTTATTCGCCAACGTGCCCGCCGACCAGGACAAAGATTGCCCCAATTTCCGCGTGAAGACATCGATAAATTGCTCAAAGCTGTGGAAAGTTATGCGCAATTTTCTTCTGAAGATGAAAAAGAATACTTACGCGCATTAAGAGAGCGTGCTTTTATGGTTCTTTTAGCCGATACAGGCCTGCGCGTACACGAAGCCTGCGCCTTACGACGGGGAGACATCGACTGGAACGAAGGGCGTGCGATTATTATCGGAAAAGGCGACAAACAGGCTGTAATTCGCTTTTCAGAGCGCTCCATGCGTATGTTGAAAGATTATTTGAACGCTCGCCAAAAACTGGATGGCGCCTCAGGGCGCCCCTTACCATCACTCCCCCTCTTTGCTCGCCATGACAGAGGCGCAGGTAAAAAGGTCAAGCCGATCAGCACTGCGACGGGGCGAAATATTGTTACCGATGCAGTCCGTCGAATTCTGGGCGAGGAAGCCATTGGTAAGATAACGCCCCACTCCTTTAGGCATTACTTCGTAACGACTGTTTTGCGCGCAACAGGAAATCTAAAAATGGCGCAGGAACTTGCCCGCCACAGTAATATTGCTGTTACCCAGCGATACGCTCATCTCAGTGATGATGAGTTAGATCGGGGTTATTATGAGATTTTTGATAAAAAATAAGGGGACTGGGTGAATTGAAGCGATGATTCTGCGATAAAACTGCCTCGCAAAGTCAGTATCATTTCCTGTTTACCGTTGCCAAAATAAGGTGCTACATAGAAAAAACCGCCCTGAAAAGGGCGGTTTTTTCTATTGCAACGGAAAAGCAAGCCTATTCTTCGAGTGTAGCTATGCTTATTGCAAGTGCTTTGTCCAATTTAGCTTCGGCTTCTTCCATTTCAATATCAAGAATGACGGACATTTCTCGCATAAATTGCTGGCGCAAAGTCGTCAATTGGCGTTCGTCCATAATGCTTGAGCTGATTCCTTCTGTGTGCCGTCTGGCGTGCAAATCTCGGATCAACTCCCCTTTTGCTTGTAATGTAGCACCATCGGCACGTTCAGCAACTTCTTTATTTCGTATTTTGTAGTTCTTCGATAAAAGGACTGGCTCTTTTGAGACGACACGTAATGCTTTACTAAGTTTATATTTTGATGAGACAAAACGTACATGGTCGGGTATCTTCTTGATCGGAAGCCAATAGACTCCGCCACTTATCTTAACTCGAAAATACTCTCGTGTTTTCCCATTGATGATTTTCTCCTCTATCGCCATAATTTGTCCAACGCCGTACTGTTTGTGGACGATCCACTCCCCCGTTTTCAGAGTTCCATCCATTTTTACTCCCATCTTGCCTTTTTTTCGCGCAACGCCTTTATTATAGCATACAGCCTCTTGACACCCCCTCCCCCCGATGATAGACTTCTTTTCGCCTGTTTGCAGGCAAAATAAACGAAAGGAGCGCACGACTAATGACAATTCAAAAAGTCTTCATCCCCGCAAGTGTTTTAACGCTTTCTTGGAGTGCGCCTATTCCTCGTTAGGAAGATTAGATATTTTCGTCTTTTCAGCCACGATGCGCACATCCGCATCGTGGCTTTTTTTCTTAATTTTGCAAGAGATTCAAGGATAACATCATGAACGGACCACTGACCTTTGACTTCCGCCAAACCATTGCCAAAAATCGCCTGAAAGGGCTTTGGCGCATGATGGTCGATTATCGCCTGCCTTATTTAGGCGCGACCGTTGCTTTGGCGATTTCAGCCACATCCAAAACATTAACTTATCTGCTATTGCGCTATTTCGCCGATGTTTTGACCGGGGATACAGCAGCGATTGGCAATGACCTGCCAAGAACTTTCATATGGGTTGCCTTAGGCTTTGTTGGATTATCCTTTTTCCAAGGTGGGTTTTCCTATCTCTCAGGACGACTGGCAGCCTACACGGCCGAAGGCATTGCGCGTCGTTTGCGCGACTTTCTCTTCGATCATATCCAACGTTTGAGTTTCTCCTATCACGGTACTACGCCCACTGGCGATTTAATAGAACGCGTTACTTCGGATGTAGATGCCGTTCGACGCTTCTTCAATGAGCAAGCCATAGGTATGGGGCGTATCGTGCTCATCTTCATCATCAACTTCGTTGCTCTGTTACGTCTGAACGCGAAGCTTGCGTGGATATCCGTCATCGTAATCCCCTTTATGCTTTGGGTTTCGATGTGGTTTTTCAAACGAGTCACCAAGCGTTACGAAAAATACCAGGAGCAGGCAACGACGCTCTCAACCACTCTGCAAGAAAACCTGAGTGGCGTTCGCGTGGTAAAAGCCTTTGCGCGCCAAAACCACGAGAAAACCAAGTTTGATGGCGATAACTGGGAAAAATTCCTGCGTGGGCGTCATTTGCTTCTCATGCACTCGCTTTTTTGGCCCCTCTCTGATCTTGTTTTGGGCGCGCAGATGCTGGGCGGCTTTATTGTCGCCGCCACAATGGCGATTAACGGCGAGATCACAGTGGGCACTTATCTGGCTTATGTCGGGCTGGTTGCCTGGTTGATTTGGCCCATCCGCAATTTGGGACGTCTGATCGTTCAAACCTCTACAGGGCTTGTTTCTTACGGACGCTTGATGGAGATTGCTAAGCAAGAGCGCGAGGATCTGGTTGAGGGAAAGCTTCAGCCAAATGGTTCTGTGCGTGGCGAGATCGTTTTCGACGATGTTTCCTTTGCGTATGATGATGAAAAATCTGACGGAACGCCCGTGCTAAAGAATATCTCCTTCCGTTGCGAGCCAGGTCAAGCCATCGCTTTGCTCGGCTCGACTGGCTCTGGGAAAACCTCGCTGGTCAACTTGCTTCCGCGCTTTTACGACTACACGAGTGGCTCCCTCCGCCTCGACGGGATCGAGCTAAAGAATTACCCACGAAAATATATGCGAGCGCAAACGGGCATCGTTGAGCAGGAACCCTTCCTCTTCTCACGCTCGATCCGTGAAAATATCACCTACGGTGTCGGACGTGACGTTACCGACGAAGAGATCGAAGAAGCTGCGCGCGCTGCCGCTGTTCACGACGTTATCCTGACCTTCCCGGATGGCTACAAAACCCTCGTTGGTGAGAAAGGTGTCACCCTCTCTGGCGGACAGAAGCAACGCGTAGCAATCGCTCGCACCCTACTCAAAAATCCGCATATCCTGATTCTGGACGACTCAACATCGTCTGTGGATATGGAAACCGAAGCCGAAATTCGCGTCGCGCTCAAGAATTTGATGGAAAATCGTACGACCTTCATCATTGCGCATCGCATTCAGTCTGTAATGGTTGCTGACTTAATCCTGGTTCTTGACCAGGGGAAGATTGTTCAAGCCGGCACACATAAAGAATTGGTTGCTGATAATAATGGCATGTATCGTGAGATCTACGATATCCAAACGCGGATCGATCAGGAATTGGAAGAAGAAATAGCTAGCGTTATATAAAGATGTAAGGGCGTGGCTACCGCGCCCTTACGGAGAAAAACATTATGTCTGAAGAAGAAAAAATCGAACTCGAAGAAGAAGAACATACAAGTCCTCTAACCATGCCTGTGCTCAAGCGCATCATCGAGCTTTTGATGCCGCATAAGCTTTGGGTGATCGGCTTTTTCATTGCTATTGCCCTCACATCGGCACTAGACGGTGTCTTTACCTATATCAACAAAAATATCATTGACGAAGGCATCAGTGCTGGTAACGTAGAACGAATGTATGAACTTGCCACGATTTATGGCGGCTTCATCATCGTACAGTCGATCATGGTCTTTTCCTTTGTCTATCTTGCGGGCGTATTGGGCGAGCGTGTTCAGTATGACTTGCGGAAAAGAATGTTCGAGCACCTGCAAGACTTATCACTCTCTTACTATAGCCAAAACTCGGTCGGGCGGCTCATGTCTCGTCTCACATCTGACAGCGGACGTGTGGCAGACCTTGTCACCTGGGGCTTTCTGGATGTGACCTGGGCCGTGACCAATATCATCACATCGGTCATATTTATGGCGGTGATCAACTGGCGACTGGCGTTGATCGTTTTTGCGATTATCCCCATTCTGGTCATCGTAGGTATTCGTTTCAGAATGCACATTCTGGTTGAGTTTCGCCGTTCACGACGTGCCAACTCTAAGATCACGGGCGCATATAACGAAAATATTACCGGTGTGCGCGTGGTCAAAGCACTAGGACGTGAAGATGAGAATCTGCACGAATTTCAGGGACTCACGGATGAGATGTATCGCTCATCCTATCGCGCTGCCTGGCTTTCGGCGTTATTTTTGCCGATCGTTCAGATCATCGCTGCGATCGCGCTGGGCGCCATCGTCTGGTATGGCGGTGTTCAGAGTCAATCCGGGCTGCTGACTGTTGGCGGTATCCACGCCTTTGTTTCATATCTGACCTTTATGCTCTGGCCTATACAGGATATCGCGCGTGTCTATGCCGAGATGCAGCACTCCATCGCTTCAGCAGAACGCATCTTCAAGCTAGTGGATACGCCGCCCGATGTACACAATATGCCCAATGCAGTGGATGCAGAAACGCTGCTCGGCGAGATCGAATTTGACCATGTCGATTTTTATTACGAAGAACGCAAGCCCGTTCTGAAGGATTTCTCGCTCAAGGTCAAGCCCGGCGAAATGATCGCCCTCGTTGGACCGACCGGCGGCGGCAAATCCACAATCGTCAACTTGCTCTGCCGTTTTTACGAACCCAAGCGTGGACGCGTGCTGATTAACGAGCGCGATTATACAGAGTACACGCTCGAGAGCATCCATGAGCGAATCGGCATAGTGCTGCAAACCCCCCACCTCTTCTCTGGCACCATCCGCGAGAATATTCGTTACGGTCGCCTTGGCGCAACTGATGAAGCCGTAGAAGAAGCGGCAAAATTAGCCGGCGCACACGATTTCATCACCTCCATCTCGAAAGGATACGATGAGAACGTTGGCGAGGGCGGGAATCTCCTGTCTACTGGTCAGAAGCAACTTATTAGTCTGGCGCGTGCCGTTCTGTCGAAGCCGGAACTCTTTATTATGGATGAAGCAACTTCCAGCGTGGATACGCTTACGGAGGCACTCATCCAGCGCGGCATGGAAAATTTGATGTCAGGGCGCACCAGCTTCGTCGTTGCCCATCGTCTATCGACTATCCGTCGTGCAGACAGAATCCTTGTCATCGAAGATGGACGCATCGCGGAGATGGGCAACCATGCAGAATTATTGCAGCAGCGTGGGCATTATTACCGCCTATACACACAGCAGTTCCGCCAGGAATTGGAGCAACATTACGGCGTTGTGGATAAAACAGAAGAAAAACTGAGCGCGCCTAAAATAATCGCTGCAGATTAATTTTGAGCGGACAGGGTAAAACGCCCTGTCCGCTTTTTTTTTTAAAGAAATTGTCCCTGAGGGCTGATGATAAATCAGTAAATATCTGGCTAGCCTTAGATGGAGAAAGAACGACGGGACGCATTGCTTCCTGGGCAACTATCTCACCAGACCAATGATATCCTGGACAAGGAAAGGCACGCCAAACTCCCCTGCGTATCAGGCTAGACTTTATTTCCGATTTCAACACCCAAGAATTTGTGCTCTACACGGCCACAGACTCTTGGGTGTGTTAGAATTTCAAGCATATTTTCTTTATGATTTTGTAAGGTTGCTGTTATGCAAAAGCAAAAAAGCGTAGGTAAAATAGATGCACTGGAGAAACAATCTATGGAAGATCACCCAACAACCATTTTATATGTAGAAGACAATTTTGATAATCGTATTTTGGTGCGACGTGTCCTTGAATCAGAAGGGTATGAAATGCTTGATGCAAGTACTGCTACTGAAGCATTTCAGCAAATCGAAAAAGGCAGCCCTGATCTTATATTGATGGACATTAATATGCCTGAAATGGACGGGTATACCCTTACAGCAAAAATAAAAGAAAATCTAGTAGTTTGGCAAACAAGAATTGACGGATATAGAAAAATCTGGCATCCTTGC
>JABGQU010000195.1 GCA_018648605.1 Anaerolineae bacterium
ATCAGTGGACGGCATGCTCCGGAATCCGTGGACGATATGCTCCGGATTTTGCAGATATTGCCTATGCCAAAGAAGCGGTTCTTCGTTTGGCAATGCTTCTCGCTGCTGTAGGGCTCGCTTTTACAGCTTACGCTTCATTGCTAAATGAAGATAATAACTTGCGCCCAATCTTTGCCTTCCTTGCTTTGGTGATGCTTCTTATTAACCTTTCTCAATTCTGGGCTGCATTTTTCCTTTGAGAAAAGGGTGCTATAATACCGCCATGTTTTACGCTTTCTGCCTTGGGCAACCCCCACTTTTTACAAATATGCGTGGCTCCGTTTCCGCGGGGCATCCTCGAATCACGCCTGTACGCAGAAAACATTAACTTTGTCATTGCGAGGCAGTTTTACCGCCGAAGCAATCTCCAAGATAGTCAAGGAGACTACTTCGCAAAAGAAGCTCGCAGTGAGGTAAAAAAAACTTTTATGCGCCGCAGGTTTCCCCTGCGGCGTTTTTCTTTACAAAATATCCAGTTTCTGAGCGGAACGTAGCGTAGTCGAAGAGCGGCATTTACATAGCCCCGTCCTTCGACTACAGGCTCAAAAGCTGTCGCCTTCCGCTCAGGAACTGGATTTAGGAAAAAATCATGATAGAACTTCAACTTTCAAACATCTCCCTTGTTTTGGGCGCAACGCATATTTTCGATAACCTGAGTTGGGAAATTCAGCGCGGGCAAAAG
Source organism: Anaerolineae bacterium (assembly GCA_018648605.1). Lineage (GTDB taxonomy): Bacteria > Chloroflexota > Anaerolineae > Anaerolineales > Villigracilaceae > Desulfolinea. Next base: position 722 of record JABGQU010000195.1, read on the forward strand.
ATCGGTTTAATTGGCGCAAATGGAGCAGGGAAATCTTCGCTCTACAAACTGATTGTCGGCGAGTATGATGCCGAGCAGGGTGGTTCGCTTACTCGTTCCCGCGGATTAACGGTCGGATATTTGGCGCAGACCCCCGAATTGGATCTGTCTCAAACCGCACTCGAATCTGCCTTGGATGGAAATCCGCGTGTGGCAGAGGTGCGGGATGAGCTGACGCGCGTCGAGGCTAGTTTGAGCGATCCCGAAGTTTACGGGAACGAACGTCGCCTTGGGCGTGCTCTCGATAGTCAACAGAGTCTCATCGAGGAGTACGATGCCCTTGGCGGGGATACGTATCCGGTGCGCGTCGAAGAGATGCTGTTGGGGCTGGGATTGCCTTTGGGAGACCTCAGCAAGCCGCTCTCCACGTTGAGTGGCGGGCAGAAGAAATTGGTAGGGCTGGCGCGGTTGCTGCTCCTGCATCCCGATGTGCTTCTGCTCGACGAACCGGATAATCATCTTGATTTGCCGGGGAAGATCTTCCTCGAAAAACTGATCCGTGAATATGGGGGGACAGTTGTGATTGTCTCGCATGACCGCTACTTGCTAGATGCGATCGTGACGCATATTGCCGAGCTTGAAGATGGCAAAATGACCGTTTTTGAAGGCGATTATTCGACTTATTCACTGGATAAGGAAGCGCGTTTGGCGCGGCAGGCGGAGCTTTATAAGGTGCAGCAGCGCGAGGTGGGGCGGCTGGAGGCTTCGATTCAGCGCTTTGCGATTTGGGCGAAAGTTTACGATAGCGAGAAGTTTGCCATCAAAGCCAGGTCGATGCAAAAACGGCTCGACAAAATGGACAAAATAGATAAGCCGATCACTGACCGCCGCAAAATGGATTTGAAATTGCGCGGCTATCGTGGCTCAAATAAGGTTTTGGAATTGGCGGGAGTGGAGAAAGCTTTTGGCGAACATCGCGTTTTCGATGGTTTGAATGACACGATCTGGCACGGCGAGCGAGTCGGTTTGATCGGGCCGAATGGTGCTGGAAAATCGGTACTAATTCGCATGATCTTGGGCGAAGAAATGCCCGATCTAGGCGAGATCAAGCTAGGCCCCAGTGTGACCATTGGCTACTATGCCCAAGAACATGAAACGCTCGATTTTGAGCAAACTTTGTTGGATGTAGTGCGTTTTACAGGCAATATGAGCGAAGCCAAGGCGATGTCCTTGCTTTCGAAATATTTATTTACCTATGAACAGGCACGCGGAAAAGTGGGCAATCTCTCCGGCGGGGAACGCAGTCGTTTGCAATTGGCGTTGGTGGTGCTTTCGGGCGCGAACTTCCTGCTGCTCGACGAGCCAACAAATAACCTCGATATTGCTGCCGCAGAGATGCTCGAAATCGCACTCGAAGATTTTATTGGCACAGTGTTGATTATCTCGCATGACCGCTACTTTTTGGATAGAACGGTGGAGCGTTTGCTAGTGATCGAGAATAAGGATTTGGCGCGTTATTTAGGTGGGTATAGTGAATATTTAGCGAAGATGGGAAGAGGGAACTAAAATCCTTTTTCTGTTCGGGGTTTCTTGGTTTAGCCGTTCTCTGGTACCTGATCAGTTTCATCAAAGGCAAGTTGAAGAAAGATTAGGCAATTTCTCTCTCGGAAAAGTATAAAAAAAGCGCGTTGGTTAATGATCTGACCAGCGCGCTTTTGCTTTGCCTGTTGAATATCTAATTAATCTACTGCTTTTTCAACCACTCCGCTACATACTCTGCAACTTCCTCCCAGTTTGGCTCGGAGACGATCCAATGCGCGTGATTGGGGAATTCTTTGTAGGTGGCGTGTTTGTATTTCCTTGCGATCTGGCGTATTACCCAAACGGGTGTGATGCGATCCTCTTTCCCACTAAGAATTAACATTGGTGCGGTGACTTTGCGGGCGTCCACGCGACCGTCCAGTCCGCCGCCCAGCATCCACAAGCCGATGGCAGCAATTGCACGCCCGGATTCGTGTACAAAATTCTCAAATTCTGCTTTTTGCTTTTCGGGCGGAAGTAGATGCATCATCGAATAGCAGGCTTCGCTGAATTTTTGCCGCATGGGTTTATGCCAGAATCCCCATGTGGTCAGGATGCTGAAAAAACTTTGTAAAACCGAAGGTGTGACGGGAAAAATCCCAACCGGTGCAGCGGGTGTGACTGCAACCAGCGCGCTGCCTAGATCACGGCTGCCGAGAATTTGAGTCAGCAATCCGCCCATGGAGTGTCCCATGATGATCGGTTTTTCGTCGAGTTGGGCAATCTCCTTTTCGAGATGAGCCGCATAATCGAGCAGGCGCACTTTCCCCAAACGCGGATCGGGATCATCTTTGCGGGCGATGTCGTGATAGCGCAAATTGGTCGTGATAACGCGATAGCCCTGCCCCTCGAAGAAGGTTTTGTAATTCCCCCAGAAGGCTTCTGTGCCCCACATTCCGTGGATTGCGTAAAACGGTGAAAACGCACACCTTAAACGGTCGATGTCGCACAGTCAC
>JABGQU010000049.1 GCA_018648605.1 Anaerolineae bacterium
TAAAGTGGACGACATAAACCGGAATCAGTGGATGATTTCACCGGAATCCGCACTAAGGTAGAGGGCAGAGGGTGATGGCTATGTATACCGAAACCGAAGTCAAATTTCATATAGCAGATTTGGATAAGCTGGCTGCGAGGCTCGAAGAAATGGGTGCCGCATTAACATCTCCTCGTACCCATGAATATAACCTGCGCTTTGACACGCCAGCCGAAACACTCTCAGCCGATGCTTGCGTGCTGCGCCTGCGGCGAGATGCAGAATCTCACCTGACATTTAAAGCCCCCTCCACAAACGTGAATGGTGTCCTCAGTCGTGAAGAGATCGAATTCACCGTTGGCGATTTTGACACAGCCCAACGCTTCCTCGAAGCACTAGGTTATGAAATCTTTGCTGTCTATGAAAAATACCGCAGCACCTATCGCCTTGGCAATCTGCACTTCATGCTCGATGAATTACCCTATGGAAACTTTTTCGAGATCGAAGGAGAAGATGTGGAGAGAATTCGGGATATTGCACAACAACTTGGGCTTCAATGGGATGCCGCAGTGAAGATGGGATATCTCGGCATCTTTCGCCGCCTTTGTGCTGGGCGTGATGTGGACGAAAAGCAACTGACCTTTAATGCGCTTTCAAAAGAATCTTTCAGCTTGAACAGTATTTCTGTTATTGCCGCAGATAGGTAGTACTTAAGATTTCACTGCTTGGGAACAATGGGGGGAACTCGAGCATCTTTCCTCTGAGTATAATTTTTGTGTTGAAAACATGAATCTTTTACTAATCGCTCAGGAGAATGCGCAATGAAAATACACTTTTCCAACTTCGTTATCCTTACCCTCTTGGTCTTCTCTCTGGTTGCCTGTGGCAGCGCAGAACCAACTCTCAGTGTGGATGAGCAAGTGATGACCGCCGTTGCTGCGACAGCCACCGCAGAAGCAAGTTTTGAAAATGCTGTTTCGGATGCCGTCGCTGCGACCGTGGTCGCTATGCCCCCGACGCCCACGCCGGGGCCCACTGTGGAATACTACGAACTCAGCGAAGAAGAGTTAGCAGCCCTCATCGACGAAGCGGTTGAAGAAGCAGTTGTCGCGACTGAAGCCTCTTCAGCCGCAACAACGCAAGCCACCTCCGATGGCACAATGACCAGCGAAGAAGTTTATGAGACCGCTGCGTATGTTTATGACGCTGAAGCTGCTATCTACTACGCCGAAGAATTGATCGCAGCTTATTATGATCTTTACGGCGCCTACGCTGAAGATGTTCTCTATCTACTCACAGCGATTGAGGATGATCTCGATACGCTGATTTACGCCCTTGAAGAAGTGGAAGATATTCTGCTGCAAGGTGCTGAAGTTGCCTCAACCGCAATTGCTCAACTTGACGAGGCGGCCTCTGCAATGAGCACGCATATTGCCGAGTCGCAGGCAGATCGCGATCAATTCCTTGAACAAGTTAAAACGAATTTGGATAGTCGTGAGAACACCTTTGCAGATATAGCTCCGGGTGAAATCGCAGGGGATCTGAATGGCACACTCACGCAACTACACGATTATCTGGACACAATCAAAGTTTCGTTTGGGGATCGAAAAATTGACCCGACCGAGATGTTCCAGATCGCGCAGCTTGGTGCAAATGCCCAAGCCAGCATTCTTGCCAATGGTGGACCACAGCTTCAGAATATTGGCGGCTCTATCGATGGGTTGACACGTCAGCTTTCGCGCGGAGAATGGCCTCAGGCAAATCGTAGTCTGGGTGGTTTTGAGGCTTCGCTTCCATCGCGCCCCTCACGTCGCTAAACGCAAAGATGCCCCGCACTTCATAAATGCGGGGCATCTTTTTTGTTAATTTGGTCTCCCGTTTTCCCAGCCTACTTCTTTTACGGGATAACTTCTCTCGCAAAGCTGGGGGACAAGGGATTTGAGTTTCTCACCATCTCCCGATGTGTAGAGCTGAATTTCTCCCCTAGCACCGTTTTTGGATAGTAAACCCAGCGTCTCAAGCCGACGTTCAACTTGCTTTGCAACCGCCGGGGCAGGGTCGATCACTCGAACAGAATCCCCGCAAATCTGCTCGATTAACGGGATTACAAATGGGTAGTGCGTGCAGCCTAATACAACGGTATCAAGCCCACGTCCAAGCATGGGGCGGAGCGCGGCTTCCAAAATCTGATGAGTCTTTTGCCCATCCAATGCGCCGCGCTCGATCTCTTCCACTAATCCAAAACAAGTATTTTGCAAAACTATTACATCGCTGGCAAAACGCTCAATTACTGAAGCGTATAGCTCGCCCTGAAAGGTGGCTGGCGTAGCGAGGACGCCCACCACGCCGGAATGGGTTTGCTCGGCAGCGGGCTTGACGGCTGGCTCCATTCCCACAAAGGGGACTTCGGGAAATGCGCCGCGTAGATGGTGCAAGGCGGCAGCAGATGCCGTATTGCAGGCTACGACAATGATCTTTGCGCCACGAGCGAGCAAAAAGTGCGTAACGGCTTCAGAGAATTGGCGAATTTCCTCTAGGCTGCGTGATCCGTAAGGAACGTGATCTTGGTCGGCAAAGTAGAGCAGGTTTTCGCTTGGCATCTGCTCATGGATGGCACGCAGAACAGAAAGCCCGCCTACACCGGAGTCAAAAACGCCAATGGGGGATGTTTTGGTAGGGGAGGACATAAAAGAAATTATAATGCCTGCTGGTTTGAAAATCCCCTTTCTGTTGAAAGGGGATCTTTGGTCTATTTAGCTGCGGCTGCGATGAAGGCGTTAAAGATAGCTTGCGAAGCTGGCTTTTCTGGTATCCATTCAGGATGCCATTGCACAGCGATCCCGAAAGGATGTTCGGGAAGCTCTGCAGCTTCGATAATGCCGTCTGGTGCATAAGCGGTGGCAACCAGTTGCGAAGCGAGGGTTTTGATACCCTGATGATGCAAGCTGTTGACCTGTATCTCTTTTTCTCCAACGATCTCGAAGAGTTTGCTGCCTTTCGTAATACTAACGGGATGAGAGATCAGGTCACGCGGGTATTCAGGGTAATAATTATGCTTTTTCTTTTCGGAATGCTGGTCTTGAATATGAGTATATAGGTCGCCACCCAAGGCAACATTAAGCGTTTGGATGCCGCGACAAATACCAAGAAAAGGCTTCTGGCCTTTTGCGGCGATCTTTGTCAACGAGATTTCAAGTCTGTCGCGTTCAATATCTGCTTTGTGGACGGTAGGGTGCTGCTCCCCGTTAAAGTTTTCGATACCGATATCGTCGCCACCGGTCAGGATGATGCCGTCCAGGCGCTTATAAAGTTCCCTGTGCATCGTTACGGGCGTTTCAGATGGAATGACAAGGGGTATACCGCCAGCCTTGATAACTTCGCGGATATAGGTGCGCAAAACTTGTACGGCGGGCTGCCCATATTGGTTATTTGCGTGCCCAGATGTGATGCCGATCAGCGGGAGAGTCAACTTTTATCCCTTTCCGTTTAAACGAGAAGCGTCAACGAACGCGCTGAAAAGGTTGCGCATGGGTTGATGTTCCTGTATCCATTCAGGATGCCACTGAACAGCAAGCGCAAAGGGGTGATCGGGGAGTTCCATCCCCTCGACGAGACCGTCAGGAGAGTATGCAGTGATCTTGAATTGCGGGGGAATATCTTTGAGAGCCTGATGATGCCAACTATTGACCTTGAGAATAGGAGTTCCCAGGATTTCCGCCAGCAACGTCTCTTCCTCTACGCGGACCTCGTGCACAAGGCTGTTTCTGGGCATGTCGTATGAGGTGTCGTGCTTGATCTCTTCGCCAACCTGATCAGCAATGTCGGTGTAGAGTGTTCCCCCTGCCGCGACGTTGAGCAATTGCATCCCTCGGCAAATAGCGAAGATGGGCTTGTCGTCATCGAGCATATGCTGCATCAGGTTGATCTCGAGCTTGTCGCGTTCGGCATCAACGCCACTTACTGTGGGGTGTGTTTCGCCTCCAAAGCGTTCGGGGTCAATATCTGCACCTCCAGAGAAGATCACACCGTCCAGTTTTTCGTAGAGCAATTTCCAATTTCCTTCTGCCAATTCAGATGGAATAATGACGGGCACGCCGCCAGCAACGAGAGTGGCATCTACGTAGGTTCGTAGCAGGTGGATAATGGGGAGACCGTGTTTATTGAGGGAGTGTCCGGCAGTGATACCAATTAGAGGGTGAGACATCAAAACTCCTGAAAGTGTTTGGGGAACAGTATGTGGAGAAGCTCAGTTTTTGGATAATAAAAAAGAGCACAGCGCTTACGTGGGCTGTACCCTTTTATTTGTCGTGAAATGAAATTAGTTGAATTTCTGTTTAAGACGTGCGCTTTTGCCGGTGCGGTCGCGCAAGAAGTAGAGGTTGGCTCGGCGTACTTTTGAGTGACGCTCAACGACCACTTTTTTCACACGCGGGGAGCGGGTGAGAAAAGTACGCTCTACGCCAATACCGTTGCTGGCAATGCGTCGAACAGTGAAGTTGGCATTATTGCCGCTGTTGCGAAGGCGAATGATCGTACCTTTGAATTCTTGGATACGCTCGCGGTCGCCTTCTTTGACGAGGGCGTGAACGCTGACGATGTCACCAGAGTGCAGCTTTGGAACATTTTCATTTTCGGGTGCTTCTAGGGATTTCAATATATCGCTCATAATCTTTTCCTTACCTGATTTAATAAGTTCTGTAGTCTAACGCAAGAGCGCATTATATCACGCCTATAGGGGAGCGTAAAGGATTTTACGTCTCAAAAAGCACTCGGTAAAACAAGCTTGTTGCGTAAAAAATCAGAGCGATAGAATTGAATCTTCTGAGCCAAACTCGTTGGGTTTATATGCGTCGGCTTCCCAATCATTTTCCCAGCGTTCGTCATCCAGCCAGTAGCGAAAGCGGTATTCTTTGCTAGTTTCGAGCGTTAAACCTGTGGAGAAACTACCATCTTTACGTTGCTTCATAGGGAGAGCGCTTTTATCCCAAGCGTTGAAATCGCCGCAAAGCGTTACTGTTTTGGCTTCAATATCGGCGGGCAATTGAAAGGTCACGCGGCATTTTTTGCCATCTTTTGAAATACGTTTTGTTAACATTTTAACTCCTTAATTTCCTAAATAAGACGGCGGAGAGTATACACCAAATTCAGAAAACTTAGTAACTTTTTCTCAGTAAAATGGATTAGTTTTTTTGGGATTAAGAAACGCAATGTACGAATATTTGAAATTGCTCACCGATAACAACGTCTACTAGTCCGGCCGTGAGTTTTCGAAAATAATCTGTGCCTCGTGAACGCGTCGAAACAAAAAACATGCGCGCAGTCGCAATGGTTGGCAGACGGTATAAATAAAGAAAAACTCCCCGTAAAACGAGGAGTTTGGCTAAATCCGTTAGCTTCGTAAATGACAAGAAACTTGATGTTCGGGGTGGCTGCTCAGCGCCTTAAGTTGTGGCTCTTCTCTTGAGCAAATCTCTTCGGCAATTGGGCAGCGTGGGTGGAAACGGCAACCTGTGGGAGGGTTGAGTGGGCTGGGGACATCGCCTTTGAGGATGACACGCTCTCGTTTTCGATTGGGTTTCGGGATTGGAATTGCCGACATCAGTGCTTGCGTATAAGGATGTTGGGGGTTGATAAATAACTCATCTCGGGGAGATATTTCTGCTATTTTTCCAAGATACATGACAGCTACGCGGTCAGAAATATGCTCAACAACGGCAAGATTATGGGCTACGAAGAGGTAGGTTAATCCCAATTCTTTTTGTAGATCACGCAAGATGTTAAGTACTTGAGCTTGAATGGATACATCTAGCGCAGAGACAGGTTCGTCCAAAACAATAAATTCAGGTTTTAGAGCCAAAGCACGGGCGATGCCGATGCGTTGTCGTTGTCCGCCAGAGAATTCGTGGGGATAACGATTAGCGTGAAAATGCTGTAGGCCAACTTTACGCAGGTTTTTCATCACCATGTCACTACGTTCGTGTGCATTTCCCATCTTGTGAATTTTGAGCCCCTCGGCTATTGATTCGCCAACTGGTAAACGCGGGTCAAGTGAGGCGTAGGGGTCCTGAAATACAATTTGCATCTTACGACGCATTTCTTTTAACTCAGCCCCTTTCAGGTTAAGTATATCTTTTCCTTCAAAGGTGACCGAGCCACTGGTATGGGATCGTAACTGGAGCATAGTATGCCCAACGGTTGTTTTCCCGCAGCCAGATTCGCCAACGAGACCGAGAGTCTCGCCTTTGGCGATGGAAAAGCTGACATCATCCACAGCCTTGACTTGGGCAGTCTCTTTTCTAAAAACGCCACCTTTGACGGAATAGTATTTGACGAGATTGTCTACACGGACAAGTTCTTCGTTCATTTTTATGTTTTCGCTCATAATTATTTTTCTACCTTCAAGGGAGCGACATGATTCTCGCCGTCCTGATAAAGCCAGCAACGCACGGTGTGTTTGTTTGTGTATTGGGTTAATTCTGCTTCGTTGTGATTGCAGATTTCAAGCCCATGCTCTTCACGAGCGCGGCAACGTGGGGCAAAACGACAGCCAGGGGGCAGATCGACCAAATTGGGGACTGCGCCGGGAATAACTTCGAGTTCTTCTTGTACTTGTCCTAAAATCGGCACGGAGGCGATTAATCCCTTTGTGTAGGGGTGCATGGGAGCCTCGAAGATGGTTTCAATATCTGCTTGCTCAATGATTTGCCCTGCGTACATGACTGCAACGCGGTCTGCACTTTCGGCAATAAGACCAAGATCGTGGGTAATGAGAATAACTGCTGTGCCCATTTTGTCACGCAAGCCCATAATTAGATCTAAAATTTGGGCTTGGATGGTTACATCGAGGGCGGTGGTTGGTTCATCTGCGATGAGTAATTTTGGTTTGAGTGCGAGAGCCATTGCGATCATTACGCGTTGTGCTTGTCCGCCAGACATCTCGTGCGGATAAGATCTTGCCTTCTTTTCGGCATCGGGGATGCCTACCAATTTGAGCAATTTTACGGCTTCGTTCCAGGCTTCTTCTTTTTTAATATCTTTATGGATCTCAAAAACTTCGGCAATTTGTGCGCCGACAGTGAAGACCGGGTTGAGGCTGCTCTGCGGTTGTTGGAAAATCATTGAAATCAGATTGCCACGCATCCTGACCATTTCGGCTTCTGAGAGCTTGAGTAGATTTTTACCTTTAAAGTAGATTTCACCATCTACAATTCGCCCGGGGTCATCGATTAGTTGTAATATGGAGAAGGATGTGACGCTCTTGCCGCAACCTGATTCGCCTACCAGCCCTAGGATTTCGCCCGGTTTAACTTCAAAGTCAACACCGTCTACAGCTTTGACAACACCGTCAGCTGTGAAAAAATGGGTTTTTAGGCTTCGGACTTTTAGTAGAGGTTCTGTATTTGTCATTGTAAATTTCCGTCCGATTAGTTTTTTAGGCGGGGGTCAATCGCATCGCGAAGACCATCACCCAAGAGATTGAAGGCTAATACGGTTATCATAATGGCTAAACCGGGGAAGAAGACCAAGTGGGGTGCTGTGAAAATTTGGTTTCGTTCGGTACCAAGCATCGTTCCCCACTCCGCTGTTGGGGGTTGGGCGCCCAAGCCTAAAAACGAGAGCGCAGCAGCGTCCAGAATAGCGGTAGCGATTCCCAAAGTCCCCTGCACGATGAGGGGCGGCACCGCGTTTGGCAAAATTCGTCGGAATAGGATGTGCATTTTACTGCCCCCCAGCGCACGTGAAGCTGAGACGTATTCTTGCTCTTTGACGGAGAGAACGCTGGCGCGTACGACACGTGCGTAAATGGGGATGGAGACGATGGCGATGGCGAGGAGCGCATTTTGTAGCCCATGCCCCAGCACCGCGACGATGGCAATGGCGAGGAGAAGAGATGGGAAGGCGAGGAGGACATCCATGACGCGCATGATGATGTTGTCTATCCAACCGCCGAGAAAACCGCCCAGCGCGCCGAGCAATGTGCCGATGACTATGGCGAAACCAACAGTTGTAAAGCCGACCATGAGCGAGACGCGTGTGCCGAAAACAACGCGGCTGAAGACATCGCGGACGTTGCCGTCTGTACCGAGAATATGCTGTGGTTGTGTTTCGTCACATCCTAAGAGGTGAATGCAAGGATCTGAGCGTCTTTTTATATCTTCGTGACCGATGAGGACAAAGTTGGGGTCGAAGGGGGCAATGGCGGGAGCGAAGATTGCGACAAGAATAAGAAAGAGCAATATAGATCCGCCAATAACTGCCGAACGCTGACGGAATATTCTGCGTATGGTGAGCTTAAGGAGGCTGTCTGATTGGTAGCTGTCGTCTTGGGTATCTTCGCCGTCTACGATACCTTCGGCAAGACTGGTGAGTTTGCTTTCTGTTTTTTGAGTCATGTTTTAGTCCAGCCTAATGCGTGGGTCAATGAAAACGTAGGAGAGGTCAACCAATAAATTTACGCCAACGTAGCCGATCGCGATGACTATCGTAAATCCCTGTACGATGGGGAAGTCGCGGGCTGTAATGGCTTCAAAGAGCATCCGTCCAACACCTGCAAATCCAAAAATGGTTTCGGTGAGCACTGCACCTGCAAAGAGAGTGCCAACTTGTAAGCCGATAATGGTTATAACCGGCAATAAGGCGTTTCGGAGAGCGTGTTTCATAATAACAAAACGCTCAAATAACCCCTTTGCTCGTGCCGTGCGGATATAGTCTTGGCGTAACACTTCCAGCATACTGGAGCGTGTCATACGGGCGATAATAGCGAGTGGGATTGTGCTCAAGGCGACAGCGGGGAGAATGATATGTTTGATTACATCACCTAGTACTTCCCAGTCTCGCGTAATAATGGAGTTTAGAACATACATATTGGCAAAAAATTCCATTATTATGTATTTGGTGGTGCCTTCTATGGCTTCCCAATGAAAAACTTCATAAAAGGGAATTGCAGATACGCCCGCAGAGATGCGTCCTGATGGGGGTAGCCAGAAGGGCGTATCTTTGAGAAGGAGGGCAAAAACATAGGCAAGAACTAAGCCTAGCCAGTAAACGGGCATAGAAACACCTGTGTTTGCTGCAATCATGACGCCCACATCTATAGCAGAATTGCGGCGAACAGCAGAGATTATTCCCGCCGGGATGCCGACTAATATGGCAAGAAAAAGAGCAATAAGACCAAGTTCTATGGTAGTGGGGAGACGTTCGAGAAGAATTTTGGTTACAGGACGACTGTATCGAATAGAATCGCCAAAGTCTCCAGCAAAAATATTCTTCATGTAAATTCCAAATTGAACAACGATGGGCTTGTCGAAGCCTTGTTCATGGTTGAAGCGTTCGCAAACCTCAGCCGTTGCTTTTTCTCCGAGCATTGCGGTGCAGGGTTCCCCTGGTATAGAACGTGCCATCACAAATGTGACGAGAAGAATTCCAAAAATAACAGGAATTGAATATAAAATGCGACGAATAGTATATTGAGTCATAAGCAAGCCAACCTGAGGTGATGTAGAAAAAAAAATACGAGATGGCACGAGCCTTTTCGGCACAGTACCATCTCGCATTATTAGTTACGAGCTAGATGGCGCGTTGGAGATTTACTCTCCTGCGTTCATCAAGCCATCCCAAAGATAATCATAGTACGTGAACGCACCAGTATTACCAATGTGATTTGCGTTGGAAGCATCAATGCCAGCAGCCCAAGAAGCGACTACGTCGTTGGCGTCCATCTTGGTGCCATCGTGGAAGGTAACGCCTTCGCGCAAGGTGCAGGTCCATACCGTTGAGTCTGCGTTTGCGGTACAAGCGGTAGCCAACTCAGGCACAACCTCGCCGGAGTCAATTGCATAGGCCAAGAGGGTTTCTACAATTTGTTGGCAGGGAGCCAGTGATTCGCCGTCAGATTCGTCTTGGCAGAAGAGGCTGATAGGTTCAGCATTTTGCATGAAGACGAAGGTGTCCTTGCCAGGATCAACCTTGCCAAAGAGGGGAGCACCGAAGGGGCGGAAGTGAGCATTGTCAACAGTAGCGAGTGCTGCAGAAGCGGCTGCGCCATTAGCAATCGGAACCATAGGTACTAATTCGCGGATTGCATTGTTGGCTTCAACATACAGAGACTCAGCTTCAGCAACATCACCGATCTTAGATGCTGTTTGCAATACTTCGTAAATCTCAGGGTGTGTTTCACCATACTGTGGGTTGTTCTCAGCAAAGTGATAGTCCAAGAAATTGGTTACGTGAGGGTAATCAGCACCCCAGCCAAGGAGGTAGAAACCATCCAAGCGACCGTTGGTGGATTCGTCAATGAACTCGCCAGATTCCATCACTACAACTTCAACTTCAATGCCAAGGTTGTCGCGCAATTGGGTCTGGAATTCAACAGCAACCAATCCGGGTTCGGGCAGGTAGCCGCGGAAAACATCGCGATAATAGATGGTGGTGGAGAATCCATCGGGATAGCCGGCATCAGCCAAGAGGGCTTTAGCAGCATCTGCGTCGAAATCGTACCATGCGTCACCAACACAGCCATTGGGGAGACTGCAAGGGGTGAAGTGAGTAGGGACAAGAGAACCTTCAGCGTAGAAATTATCTACAATGCGCTGGCGGTCAATACCCATTGCAATAGCCTGACGAACCTTGACATCATTGAAAGGTTCAAAGGTATTGGTCATTGCCAGATAGAGAACGTTGGGGTTAGCAATAGGGATGAAGTTCAAATCCGCATCGTCTTGTACGGTAGCGTAGTCATCAACGCCGAGGTTTGTGATCTGGTCAACAGTACCGGACTGCAGTTCGAGCAAGCGCTGTGCGCCTTCAGTTGCCCAGCGGAAAACCAAAGTGTCATAAGCAGGTGCGTCGCCCCAATAGCCATCATAGGCTTTGAAGGTGATGCTTTCGCCGCTTGCCCAGTTTTCGAGCACAAAGGGACCGGTGCCGACGGGAGCGCGAAGCAGAGTTTCTTGGTTGGCTTCATTTGCATTGGCGTCCAACCACTCTTCTGGGTAGATACCGAAGGGGGTAAAGGCAGCTTTTTGGGGGAAGGCTGGGTCAGAGCTGCACATGTTGAATTCAACAGTGTGTGCATCTACGGCAACAATCGACGAGATTTTTCCGCCGTAGTCACAATCAGGTGCAGCAACCATCTTGCCTTCGAATTCAGCCATCGGCTCTTCAGCGGCAGCGGGTTCTTCGGCAACGGCAGGTTCTTCAGCCGCGGGTGCTTCAGGAGCTGCTGGGGTGCAGGCAGCTAAGACCATGCTGAGAGTCAGCACGGCTGCAAAAAGGAAGTACAAGGTTTTATTTTTCATTTTTTCTCCTCCTCCATGTTGGAGAATTAGTGGTAGGGGCACATTCTAATTGTGCTGTTGGTATAGAAACGAAATAACCTTTCTTTTTTTCTTGAATATTTCTTCCTCCTTTATTAAATCCAAGTTTTAAAGCAACGCATTTCATTATACGGGGCTTTCTGTTCGCTTGTCAACGTAGGGATTAAGGAGAGCATGTGCTTCATCAAAAAAAGCGCTCATGTTTTTGAGCGCTTTTTAACATCTTTGACCTGATTGAGCAGTTCGGTTTTCTAATTTTTAAATACCAGCCATATACGCTAAACCAACCGTGCCAGGACCAACATGTGTCCCGATCACAGGGCTAACCTGAGACAAGACAACTTCCTTGATGTCCAGTCGTTCTTGAGCTAGAGCAACCAAGGCACTGGCATCCTCAAGCGCGTTAGCTTGCAAGGTTGCAATAGAAATCGGACCACGATCACCAATTTCTTCAGCGATAATATCCAGCACGCGTGCGTGTGCCTTGCGTTTTGTGCGCACACTCTCAATTGATGCGACAGAGCCGTCTTGAATGGAGAGGATCGGCTTGACCTTCATTGCTGAGCCAATGAGACGCTTGGCACCGCCAATGCGCCCGCCACGATGCAGGAATTCAAGCGTGTCCACTGCGAAATATAGACCAGTATTGTCTCGAACCTTTTCTGCTAAAGCAAGACAATCAGCAATTGTTGCTCCATCCTGTGCGGCGCGCGCAACAGTTAAAGCTTGAAAGCCCATTGCCATGGCAGTCGTCTCTGAATCAAAAATATGAATATGTTCTTGCCCGCTCTGCATTGCCGCTTTGCCTTGAACCGCAGAGTTGATCGTTCCAGAAAGTTTATTGGAAAGAAAAACGCCAAGAACATCATAGTCCTCTGCGACGAGCCTTTCAAAGGCAGCTTGCATTCCAGGGATCGTTACCTGTGAGGTAGAAGGCATGACCTTGGCTGTTTGAAGGCGGGTGTAAAATTCTTGGGGAAGAATATCGATCCCGTCTTTGTAAGTCTCTTCCCCCCAGATTACCTCCAAGGGTAATACAGTGAGATTATGCTCTTCTACCAAGGCATCGGGAATATACGCGGTGCTATCTGTAACAATTGCTACTTTTTTTGACATAAGTCCTCCGGAAGACTAAAATGGGTACATTAGATTAACCCAACTGCTCAAAATAAGTTGCGCAAATACCATCACCGAAAATTGCACTTCTTCTAGCGTTACGTTATCACGTTGCGTATGCCAAGTATCTTTGCTATAATGCAACCTGTATTTCTAAAAGGAACACTCTAAAGAGTTGTTTCATCGAGGAACTTCCTATTGGCTTTTTTCAACCCTATTAACTGGTTACTTGGTCTCTTTTCGCTTGATATTGGTATTGACTTGGGAACAGCAAATACCTTGGTCAATGTGCGCGGAAAGGGGATTGTTATTAATGAACCCTCTTGGGTGACGATCGACAAACGATCTCGTCGCCCGCTTGCTATTGGTATGGCTGCAAAGGAAATGGTCGGGCGTACGCCGAAGAATGTAATTGCCGTTCGACCTCTTCATGATGGTGTTATTTCTGAATTTGATATTACCCAGATCATGCTTGAATACTTTATCGGGCGCGTTCACGAACAGAGCGTAGTGCCACTGCCTAAACCTCGCGTTGTGATAGGCATCCCCGCCGGCGTGACAGAGGTTGAAAAGCGCGCAGTATACGATGCAGCTATGGCTGCCGGCGCTCGCCAAGCTTTTCTACTTGAAGAGCCGATCGCAGCAGCTTTAGGCGCAGGGTTACCGATTGGTGAGACACGCGGCAGCATGGTTGTCGATATTGGGGGCGGCACGACAGAAGTAGCTGTAATGTCTATGAGCGGCGTTGTTGCCTCACGCTCCTTGCGTGTTGCTGGTGACGAAATGGATCAGGATATTATCCAGTACCTCCGCAACAAATATAACTTGCTCATCGGGCAGGGAATTGCCGAGAAAATAAAAATGGTGCTTGGCTCAGCGTTTCCGCTGGAAAAAGAAAAAACAATGGAAGTGCGTGGTCGCAATTTGGTCACGGGCTTGCCGGAAACAGTAGAAGTTTCCTCCATTGAAATTCGTGAAGCTTTAGCCAACTCTGTACAAGTGATCGTCGACACAGTTCGCGATGCTCTCGATGAGATTCCTCCTGCGATCATTGGCGACCTAATGGATTTAGGTGTTTGTCTCGCAGGCGGTGGAGCACTCTTGCAAGGTTTGGATCGTCGTCTAACAGAAGATATTCGCCTGCGCACTTGGGTTGCTGAAGATCCGCTCACTTGTGTTGCACGTGGCACGGGGATGATCTACGAAGACTTTGAAGATCTCTCTAGCTACCTCGTTGGTTTGGAGCGCGGCGGACGCAACGCCTAATCAGCTTTCCTTTTTTGTACAGGAAAGACAAAAATTCCCATGAAAGAAATATTTTCCCGCTCTTTGCAGACAACCATAATCTTTTTTGTGGTTGGAGGTATCTTGGCATTGGCATTGGGTGGGTTTTTTAGTTCAACATCCGATTGGTTCGGGAACTCACTTGTTTCTATACAAGAATGGGTCTCTACGCGTTATATTGTTGTTCGAGATTTAGTTAGCGCACCAAGCGACGTTGTTTCACTTCAGCAGCGAAATGCACAACTTGAATCTGAAATTTCGGGGTTGCAAACGCAAGTAATTCAACTTCAACAACAGCTAACCGATACACAGGTCTTGGCAGCTCTGGTTGATTTTTCTCAAACTAATCCCGAAAGTGTTTATAAGGCCGCATCTGTGATCGGGCGTGACCCGAGCCCATTTTTACACTATATTATTATCAATGTCGGTTCAAATGATGGGGTACGAAGCGGAATGCCTGTTGTTACGAATCAGGGCTTAATTGGACGTGTCAGTGCGGTTATCGCGGACGCAGCACGCGTCCAACTGGTTACCGATCCTTCGGCCGCTGTCAACGTTCGTTTACAGAATGCCGACACCGATGCAGTCTTGATTGGCTCCGTTACCGGCGATCTTGGGCTAGAAATGATTTCACAGGACATCGAAGTCCAAGATGGTGATGTTGTGCTAACATCTGGCTTGGGTGGTGACTATCCTCCTGACCTTTTAGTGGGGCAATTACTCAATTTACGCAAGCGCGACTACGAACTCTTCCAGCAGGCTTCGGTGCAATCCACAGTGGATTTTTCGCGTCTGGAAATCGTGCTGGTCATCATGAACTTTAAGCCGGTAGACATCACGCCGCTCATCCCTGAGACAACGCCCTAACTTCTGTGAAAGAATTAATAGCTCTTCCTCTATTATTGCTTACTCTGGTTTTTCAGATGGCGATTGCGAGCCGCGTTCCGATATTAGGCGGATACGCGGATTTGATGCTGGTTGCCTTGGCAGCTTGGTCATTGCAGAAACGTGTCGAAACAGCTTGGCACTGGGCAATTTTTGGCGGCCTTCTGGTTGGCTGGACATCCGCTCTTCCCTGGGTTGTGCCCTTATCAGGATACTTATTAACAGTTGCGTTCGCCCGACTGCTTGTACGCAGCATTTGGCAGGCGCCCCTTTTGGGCATCTTTGCAGTTGTTTTTGCTGGCACCCTCGGCGGGCATATTATCGCAATTCTGACTTTACGTTTATTTGGTAGCCCCCTTGTGATTAGCGATGCGCTAAGCACAGTTACTTTACCTTCCCTTTTCCTGAATCTTCTGTTGGCATTGCCAGCCTATCCTATTTTTCGGGATCTTGCCGTGTGGGTTTATGATATCGAGGTCGAAGAATGAGCACTAACTCTCCCTCTGGTTTTCGAACAGAACCTTGGCGCGTACTTATTTTCTACATTGCTGCCGCACTTGTTTTCAGCATGCTTATCTTCCGGCTATTTAACTTGCAGGTTTTAGAAGGGGGAAATTGGTTAGTGAGCGCAGAAGATAACTATACGCGCGAGATCAGTGTCCCCTCGTCGCGTGGAATCATCTATGATCGCAACGGCGTTATTCTCGCGCGCAATGTTGCTTCTTATAACGTGGTTATCACACCTGCCTATCTGCCCGACGATCAAGCAGATATCGAGCGTGTTTATCGTGAGCTTTCCGAGATCATAGCTGTGCCCGTCAATAGTGGCACAGTTGATGATGCCAAGCTTTTTGCGGCCTGTGTGCCTGGCCCAGGTATTGCGCAATTAGTGGAATTAGGAGACTCTCTCGCCCCTTATACACCTGTTCCTGTGAGCTGTGACGTGGACGAAAAAACAGCCCGAATTGTGCGCGAACGTTCAGTGGGCTGGCCCGGTGTTTCTATGCAGATCGACCCGATCCGAGATTACCCGACAGGTTCACTCACCGCAAATATCATTGGCTTCCTCGGACCGATTCCTGCAACCCAGGTTGATTTATACGAGGAGTTGGGCTTTGTTGCAGGTCGCGATAAGATCGGTTATGCGGGTGTTGAATCAACACTGCAAGATATTCTCGCGGGCACAAATGGCAAAAGGGTTATCGAGGTAGATGTAGCAGGGCAAGAACTTCGTAATCTTGAAGCCCCTATTGAACCTGTGGCTGGCAGAAATGTACGCCTTTCTATTGATGTCCGTTTGCAAAGAGCCGCTGAGGGAGTCTTGCTTAATGAAATTGAAGGTTGGAATGCTTACTTTGGACAAGTGCGTATTTCCAGCGGTGTGACCATAGCCATGAATCCCAAAACGGGAGAAATTTTGGCGATGGTTTCCTATCCTACCTACGAGAATAATCGCTTTGCGCGCTTTATCCCTGCTTACTATTATCAACAACTTAGCGAAGATTCGCGCAACCCGCTTCTGAATAATGCCATTTCTAGTGAGTATCCGCCCGGCTCAGTTTTCAAGCTTTCTACTGCAACAGGCGCTCTAAATGAAGGCGTCGTTACTGTCGACCAAACTATCTATGCCCCTGGACAGCTGATTTTGACAGAGAAATTCTCCCCGAATGATCCCGGGCGCGAACGTCCTTTTGTCGATTGGATCTACGACGAGCAACCCGAAGGCTTTGGTGAAATCAATTTCTTAAGGTGCATTGCATTCTCCAGCAACGTCTGTTTCTACAAACTTGGCGGAGGCTACGAGGATGAAATTCCAGAAGGTTTGGGTATTCTTCGCCTGGGCGAGTATGCCCGTGCGCTGGGATACGGAGAGCCCTCTGGTATCGAGCTCCCTGGCGAGACTGATGGTTTGATCCCTAGCCCCCAGTGGAAACGTATTAATCAGGGTGAGAACTGGTCAACAGGCGATACTTACATTGCAAGCGTTGGGCAAGGTTATGTTTTGGCGACGCCATTACAGGTGTTGATGTCTGGGGCAACGATCGCGAACGATGGCGGGCTGATGCAGCCTACCGTTGTACGCGAAGAATTAGATGATGAGGGCCGGCTACTCAAGCCATTTGAGCCGCATCTAAAATGGGACATTACCGAAACACCGCTGATCACAAATTTTGATTGCGATGGTGGTTATTGTATTGAAATGGAAACCAAAAGCGCTGTTGATCCTTTTGTTGTTGAGCAAGTTCAAACCGGAATGCGCCTGGCGGTTACCGATACACTGCACGGCACCTTGAATAAGATATTTGGCGATTTTCCGATTGCTGTTGCTGGCAAGACAGGCACAGCTGAGTATTGTGATGATGTTGCTCTGGCAGCCAATCGCTGTACTTTCGGGAACTGGCCCACGCATTCGTGGACGCTTGCGTATGCACCTTTTGAAGACCCTGAGATAGTTATTATGGCATTTATGTACAATGGCGGTGAGGGTGCTAGTGTTGCAGGTCCTGTTGTTGGGCGTGTAATGGAAGCCTATTTCGAACTAAAAGCCATTGATCTTGCAGAGGGTGGCGGGAATTAAGCAAAAAGAAACGGGACGTTGTCAAGAAAAATCTTTCGTGTAGACACGCTTAGCGTGAATTGCTGTTTTCTCAGTAAAACCTGCTTCGTGCTATAATTTGCTCAGTTTTGTAGCTCTCAGGATGTTGGAAATTCTTACTATGCAGACAGAAACTGACCTCATTCAAATTAAAGGATTGCGCGATGGCTTGCTCATTACACTCGCATCAGGTGAGTGGCGGGCTTTGCAGGATTTGCTTTTTACGCAAATTGACCAGCGATCTTCTTTCTTCCGCGGTGCGCGCCTGGCATTGGATGTGGGGAGTCAGGTTTTGCGCGTGGCAGAGATGTCGAAGCTGCGTGATGAGCTTTCGGAGCGAGAAGTTTCTCTTTGGGCAGTCTTGAGCGAATCTCCAAAAACGATTCAGACAGCACAGCTTTTGGGTTTGGCAACCCGCATATCGAAGCAGCGCCAGCAAGTAGAAAAAACTTCCCGCCCTGCTGAAAAAGGCCGTGATGAAAATGCACTTTGGGTGCCGCGTACACTTCGTTCAGGAACACGGATCGAGTATGCTGGTCATGTTGTGGTGCAGGGCGATGTTAACCCGGGCGCAGAGATCGTTGCAGGTGGCAACATCTTGGTCTGGGGTAGGTTGCGAGGCTCTGTTCACGCCGGGGCATCCGCTGGGGAGCAGCAAGCAAGTCTAAATTCAGGTGCGAGCGTTTCTGCTCTGGATATGAAGCCAGCGCGTTTGCAGATTGCAGATCAGATTGCAAATCTTCCCAAGAAGGTACAAGTTAAAAGTCCGCAGGTGATTGGCTTAAAAGATGGCGAGTTCCTTGTTAAGCCTTGGCAGGGAAAGTAGAAAGATTTTTTAGAAAACAGGTGAAATTATGAGTGCTCAGATCGTTACGATCACATCGGGAAAAGGTGGTGTTGGAAAAACGACCGCGATTGCCAGCTTGGGAATTGCGCTGGCTTCGCGCGGACAAAAAGTAGTCTGTATTGATGGTGATATCGGCTTACGAAACCTGGACGTGATCATGGGGCTGGAAAATCGTATTGTTTACGATATTGTAGACGTGGTTGAGGGGCGTTGTCGTTTGCGACAGGCAATGATCCGTGACAAACGTATGCCTGAGTTATTCCTGATCCCTGCTGCGCAAACGCGTGATAAAACGGCTCTTTCACCCAGCGATATGTTGCGTTTGGGCGACGAGCTTCGTGAAGTTTGCGATTGGGTTTTGATAGATTCTCCCGCTGGTATCGAGCGTGGTTTCAAAAATTCGATCGCGCCCGCTGACCGTGTATTGGTTTTGACGAACCCTGAAATTTCCGCTGTACGAGATGCAGATCGCGTGATCGGTATTTTAGAGTCTGAAGAAAAAGGCAGCCCTTCTTTAATTTTAAATCGTGTCAACTCGGAAATGGTAAAAAGACAAGAGATGCTTTCGCCAGAAGACGTTCTTGACCTTTTGGCAATTGATCTGATCGGCGTTGTACCTGAAGACCAGGGTGTTTTGGTTGCTGCAAACAGGGGCATGCCGATTGCATTAGAAGAGAATAGTAAAGCCGGGCAGGCTTTTCGTAATATTGCTGCCCGTTTGATGGGCGAAGATATCCCATTTATGGACCTGGATAGTTCAGACGGACTTTGGAAGCGCATTTCTAAATTGACAGGAAGGAGCTAAGATGAGTTTTATAAATCGCCTTGGCGGCAAACGGAAAAGCGCCCAGAGTGCAAAAGAGCGTTTGCAGCTCGTCTTAACTCACGACCGAACCGATATGACTCCGGCTGAATTGGAAGCCTTGAAGGACGAATTGATCGAAGTGATCTCGCGTCATATTGAGATCGAACCAGATTCTGTCCAAATAGATATTGCACGTGAGGGGCGTTCCCAGCGCTTAGTTGCAGATATTCCATTGAAGGCAAAAACGCGTCAGCGGAACAGGTAACTTTTCTTCCGTTAATCCCATATGTTAAAAAATCTCTCTTGGCGTCATTTCGACTTTTGGTTGCTTGGCGCTGTTGTCCTGGCAATCGCTTTTGGGATTGCTATGATCGATTCTGCTGTAGCGGGGAATGCTGAGCTGGCAGACTATCCCAATCGCCAGGCGATTTTCGCAGGCATTGGGCTGGTCGTGATCCTTTTGGTAGCGACAATAGACTATAACTATTGGTTAGTTCTTTACCGCCCGATGTATGGTGTGATGATGGTTTTGCTCATCTTTCTTTTCATGAGCGCACGTGCAGTTTTCGGCGCGGCACGATGGTTTCGTGTGGGTGTGATCTTTATCCAACCGACTGAGTTGGCAAAACTTGTTGTGATCCTGATCTTGGCGCGCTATTTTGATAAAACTAAAAATGAGCCTCGCGACCTACGCTGGATCATCTCTAGCCTGCTTTGGACGATGGGGTTAACGATCTGGATTTTGCTTCAGCCAAATTTAAGTAACGTGATCGTCATCATAGTCATCTGGATCGCGATGCTGTGGATGAGCGGTTTGCAACTGAAGCATCTCGTTTCGTTCGCGATTGGTGGGTTTGCCCTCGTTACCGCAGCTTTTCCTTTCCTCCAGGAGTATCAGCAACAACGTGTGCTTACATTCATTTTCCCGGACCCTAATGCAACTTACGGTGAAACCTACAATATTCAGCAAGCTTTAATTGCAATCGGTTCAGGTAGCTGGCTGGGGAAAGGTTATGGGCACGGCTCACAGGTGCAATTACGTTTTCTAAAAGTGCGTCACACAGATTTTATTTTTTCGGCAATCTCAGAAGAATTTGGTTTTGTTGGTGCGCTGATCGTCATCGCTACTTTGGCTTTTATTTTATGGCGTTGTATTCGGGCTGCGCGACTTGCGCGAGACACATCCGGGGCAATGATCGCTTTTGGCGTGGCAACGTTGATCTTTTTTCAAGGCGCAGTTAATATTGCCGTAAATTTGAATCTTATTCCTGTTTCCGGGTTGCCGCTTCCCTTTATTAGCTATGGCGGTAGTGGTCTGCTCTCGCTCATGTTGGGCGTCGGTTTGGTCGAAAGTGTCGTTATGCGGCATAAGTTGACAGAGTTTTAAATCAAAAACTGATGTTACGCAAACAGACTGTCGTTTCCCCTCATCCTAACCCTCTCCCCTTGGGAGAGGGCGGAGGGTGAGGGCAGCCCGAAAGTCTGTAAAAGGCATCTTTTGTGTGTAATATGAGTTAAAAGATAGTCATCACTTTTAAGTGATTGCGATCTTCAGAATTATTTGGAGAATTATGACAGAAAGAATAAAACCTGCCCGCGTGCGCTTTGCACCCTCCCCAACGGGACGTACACATCTTGGGAGCGGACGTACCGCGCTCTATAATTATCTTTTGGCACGCCAAACAGGCGGGCAATTTATTTTGCGCATTGAAGATACCGACCAAAAACGCTATGTGGAAGGCGCAGAAGAAGAGTTGATGCAAGGTCTGCGCTGGTTGGGCATGGAGTGGGACGAAGGCCCTGATGTGGGCGGGGAATATGGTCCTTACCGCCAAACTGAGCGTCGTGAAATTTATGCCAAATATGCTCGTCAGCTTGTGGAGCAGGGGTATGCCTATTATTGTTTTTGTGCTGCGAAGGAAGATGATGGGGAGCAGGAAGATCTCAAAGGGAAGCGCCAACAGCACCGAGATGTGTGTCTCGACCGAGATGTTGATCTAACGGAAGCAGACCAAAAGGTTGCGGGCGGGACGCCGCACGTCATCCGCTTTAGAATGCCAAGTGAAGGAACCATCACAGTTACAGACGCTGTGCGTGGTGATATTACTGTTGAAAATTCGACGCTGGATGATACGATCCTTGTTAGATCAGATGGGTTGCCCGTTTATCATCTCGCAGTTGTGATCGACGATCATTTGATGAAGATCACGCATGCTATTCGTACTTCAGAATGGCTGCCGACTTTCCCGTTGCATGGACATATTTACGCCGCCTTTGGCTGGGAAGAGCCGATGTGGATTCACCCGTCGATCTTTCTGAAACCAGACGGCAAAGGAAAAATGAGCAAGCGTGATAGCGAAGCCCTGATGGAAGCAGGCATCCCGATCTTTTTGAGCGATTTCGGAAAATTTGGATATCTGCCCGAAGCTGTTGTGAATTGGGCGGCGTTGATCGGCTGGAGCTATGATGATAAAACCGAAGAGTTCTCGATGGCTGAATTGATCGAGAAGTTCAGTATTGAAAAACTTAGCCCTGCGCCCGCCGCGTTGAATTTTACAAAACTGGATCATTTTAATGGTGTCTACATCCGTTCTTTAAGCGTCGAAGATTTAGCAGCACGGCTAAAGCCTTTCTTTGAGAGCGCTGGTTATGATGTGGGCAATGAAGAAAAGTTGTTGCGCGTTGTTCGTGTTTTGCAGGTTCGTTTGGGCAAGTTGACTGAAGCTCCTGAGATGGGCGGCTTTTTCTTCGAGGAAGATGTCTCCCCTGCACCAGAGTCGTTGATCGGCAAGAAAATGGATGCGGCATCCTCGTTAGAGATGGCTCGTGCGCTCGAAGTTTTGGTCGGAGAGTTTCCCGATTTCAGTATGGATACGATGAATCAGCCTTTGCGTGATTTTGCAAAAGAGATGGGGGTGAAAGTGGGTAATGTTTTTGGGTTTTTGCGCGATGCTTTGACCGCGCAAAGAGTCAGCCCGCCTATTTTTGAGACAATGGAGATCATTGGACGTGAAAAGGTGATGGAGCGAATTGCGAAAGGGATCGATTTGCTGGAAAAAATGCTTTGAACTGATGATGAAGTAATTGAAAAGCGGGCTGCTCCTGGAGTAGCCCGCTTTTTTTTAGAAAAAACTTCTCTACCGTACATTCTCTAGCTGAAAGAGAAAACAAGGTTCAAA
>JABGQU010000050.1 GCA_018648605.1 Anaerolineae bacterium
AATTAAAAGGCCTCCCCTCCTTTTTGCTTACCCCTATTTATTGAGAAGATACTAAGTTTACATATTGTAAGCCATTTTAAGTTAATTTTGAAGGAAGAAAAAAACTTCTTAGCATTGTAAGGGAGAAAAAAGACGATGGCTTCAAATACCATCGCCTTCTTTCTTCCTAAACTTTACTCAACGTCACAAAAACCATTGGGCGACGTTTCGTCTCATTATATAAAAGTGATCGCACTGCATTGATGATAGTTTTTTCGTCGTCCAGCCCACCGTCAATAATATCGACAACCTTTTTGCGCACGATCGGGATCAAGCGCTCAGCTTCTTCAGGAGAAACAAATCCGCGTGTGATAATTTCAGGATCGTGCATCAACCGTCCTGTAAATTTATCCAGATTGAGATCAATAACAAGGATGCCATTGCGTGAAAGACGTTCACGGTCGCGGACAACGTCATAGTCTACATCACCGATGCTGTGTCCATCAACAAAGACATAGCCACCAGGGATGCGCTCTCCTAGAGAAAGTTTTTTATTATTTAATACGACAACTTGTCCATTTTCCACAACTTGAATATTTTCTGCTGGGATACCCATCTCTTGAGCCATGCGTGAGTGATGTTTGAGCATATGAAATTCCCCGTGCATGGGAACGAAATGTTTCGGGCGCACCAGGTTGAGCAAAAGCTTCATTTCTTCCTGGCTGGCATGCCCTGAAACGTGGATGGGCGCAAGCGCATCGTAGATCACATCTGCACCACGGCGGAAGAGACTGTTGATCGCCTTATTAACACTTTCCTCGTTACCCGGAATGGGATGGGAGGAAAGCACAATCGTATCATCTGGTTTCAAACCGAAATGACGGTTTGTGCCTGTTGCCAAGCGCCCAATAATGGACGAAGGTTCACCCTGTGAGCCGGTACACATCAGCACCACATCTTTAGCGGGCATTCCCACCGCCTGCTCCAAACTGACCAGAGTCTTCTCAGGCACTTCAAGATAACCCATTTTCCGTGCCATTTTTGAGTTATCAACCATGCTCATGCCCACAAAAGCTATTTTGCGGTCATGCTTTACGGCAGCGTCTGCAACTTGTTGCATACGAGAGATTTGCGAAGCAAAGGAGGCAACGATAATGCGCCCTGGAGCGCTTTCGAAGACGTTATCCAATGCAGGGCCAATGACCATCTCGGAGGGCGTCCAACCCGGGCGGCTGGCATTGGTTGAATCGGCAAGCAGTAGATCAACACCGCGTTGCGAAAATTCTGCAAGTTTGGCGTAATCGGTAGGCCAGCCATCTACCGGAGTATGATCGAACTTATAGTCGCTCATGTGAACGACCAATCCCGCCGGGGAGGTAATTCCCAGCCCGACAGCATCAGGGATCGAATGGCAAACATGGAAAAACTCCACATCAAAGGGACCGACCTTCACCTTATCGCCGGCTTGCACGGTATGCAAGTCGCCTTGTCCCGCCATCTTATTGCGCGCTAATTTCACTTCTATCAAACCCATTGTCAGGGGTGTTGCGTAAATGGGCGCTGAGATCTCTCGCAAAACATGCGGGATTGCGCCAATATGGTCTTCATGCCCATGTGTCACCACGATCCCGCGTACGAGATGGGTTTTATCACGCAAATATTGAAAATCGGGGATGATGTAGTCAACCCCTAACATATCATTTTCAGGGAACATAATGCCTGCATCTACGATGAGAATATTGTCACCGTATTCATACGCCATCATGTTTTTGCCAACTTCTCCTAGCCCACCTATAGGAATAATTCTTAATTTTTTACTCATTTTTCCTCTTGAATCATTAAATTACCGCCACATGCGGTTAAAAGTCTTGTATATAGAAAAAGAACCCACGGAATATTTTTACCGAGGGTTTCTTACAGACATTCAATTGTCTTTGCAAAAAACTGCCATATGGCAGTAAAAGTCATTTCCATATCTAACGGAAGGCAGTATAGCAGGGAGGGGGTGATTTGTCAAAGTGACTGCTCGCCTCGCACCCAGCCTTTGGCTTGCTGAGGTCTCCCAAACATCTCTTGCCATTTAGGGGAAAGATTGACCAAGCCACGCCATCGGGTTGACCTGTACCTGGTTGACCCAAACTTCCCAATGCAAATGCGCACCCGTCACACGCCCACTTGCCCCAACCAAGCCAATTACATCCCCGGCTTTAACTTGATCGCCAGTTTGCACATAAGATTCAGATTGATGCCAGTAGCCCGTAAAGACGCCCCAGCCATGATCAATGATGGTCGCGTTGCCACGCACGATCGTTTCCCCGGCAAAGACAACTATCCCATTCGCAGCCGCATCAATTTGTAACCCTGTGCCCCCGCAGAAATCGAGTCCGCTGTGGAAGCTGAAATAAGGATCAAGACTACCATCATCAGCATGATATTCGCGGCGGCTACCATAACGAGATGTAAAGCAATCTTCATATGCCGATGGGTTGGTGAAAGCACCTGACCATAATTGTTCCGGGCTGGTCTGCGAGATTGTGGCGATCAGTTCATTTTGCTCGCCCTCTGTGATCGTCGGATCAAGTGTTTCTGGTGGTACGATTAAAAGTGGGTCATTGGGGTAACCGCCAGAAGCTATCAAGACCATCTGCTCATATGACTCAACGCTGCCATCAGGGTAGGTTGCTTCGAGTTTGAGCGGATATGCGCCTGGCTCTGCCATCGCGTGAACACCTTGTAAAGCTACAAAGCTGTTTTCTCCGTTTGGGAAAAAATGCAGAGTGTATTCTTTATCTGAAGTGAGCGACCCTGAAAGAGCAAGATTTTCGGTAATACTAACATTTATCACCGCCGTGCTGCCTTGAATAAGCGGCAGACTCGAAACTGTTGCTGATGTGAAAGCAGGCGGAAGACCACTTGCATTATCTTCTATACTTTCACCAGCAGGAGCGTAAAGAACTTCACCTGGCAGCGTAGCAGATGTGCTTTCTACATTATTTATGGTTGCTAGCGACCAAAGATCGCTGCCTTGACGAATAGCTTCTTCCAGTAAAGTATCTCCAACGCCAAGTGATGCTCGTGCAGAGAGGGCAGGGAGTTCAATATCGACAGGTACGATCAAGCTCACTCCGGCATATAATTCTGTAGGGCTAACGAGACGATTAAGCCGACGCAAAACACTTTGTGGTGCTTGCGTGCGTCTTATCAGGCTGCGTAAATTATCCCCATAAGGAACGGTTTCTGTGCGTAATACGCCCGTTACGCCATCCAAACCCGGGATGATGATCTCCTGCCCGACGACGAGGTTGCCATCTTCGAGTCCATTGGCTGCCATCAGCTCGTCCAGATTGACATTGAAGCGTGAAGCAATATCCCAAAGCGTATCACCAGACTGGACGATGTAAGTGGGCCCTTCTGCGGAATCTTGCGCTAAAACGGGATGGGGAACGAGCAAAAATGAGACCGCCAGCAAAACAGCGATATAGTATTTAAATATCTTCAAATTGAACCTTGTTTCCAACTTCAAATTCATCCCAACGGTCGGGGTGAATTTCTAGAATATATTGCGCAGCTTTCTTGGGGGTATAGGCTAATCGCCAGCTTTTTGCCAGAACTTTATCAACAACCGTCATGGATGAGTCGATCCAAACAACGGTCAGATCAAAGCTGACCGCCAGCATGTGGATAGCTGTGTCGAGGCGGGAATCACGTTGTTGAACCAGTATCAAGCCTTCGGTCGGCGCGAGTTCTCGTCGAAAAGTGAGACCACGCAAACGGCAAAGAAAAGAGTCACAATATTTGATCTGTAGAGGCGTTTGGGAGGGGAAGTCCAAGTTACGGATGTGAATTAAACGAGGCATGGGCATAAAAAAACAGGGCGACTTTTGCCGCCCGATCTGATTGGTTTCCGTAAGTCAGGAAGCGTTTTTTAGAATTTTCTCAACGCTTTCCAACAGGGCTTGGGGACTAAAAGGTTTGGAGATATAATCATCTACCTTGGCGATATGTAGACCGAGCACCTTATCAATATTTTGGGCTTTTGCTGTGATAACGATAACGGGGATATGGCTGGTTTTTTCATCCGCTTTTATTTGCTGGTATACTTCCCAACCGTCCATATCTGGCATCATCAGGTCGAGCAAAATCAGGTCTGGCAGCTCTTCACGTGTTTTTTTTACACCTTGAATCCCGCCATTTGCTCCACTTACATCGAAGCCATGACGGCCAAGGATCAAGCGGATCATTTCCGGTTCATCTTCGATGCAAAGAATACGTTTGATTTCTTTATCATTCATAATATTAGTCCCTTAAATATGATTTAGTTTACCATAGAAGAGAGTAAGGAAAAATGAAAATTATCACTTGGAACGTGAATGGATTGCGCGCTGCTCTTAAGAAAGATGTTCTTCCATGGATTCAAGAACAGTCTGCTGATGTGATGTGTTTGCAAGAGACGCGTGTTCTTCCTGAGCAGCTAACCGAAGAACAGCGGACTGTACCTGGCTATGAAATTACGTGGAATCCGGCTGAGAAAAAAGGCTATAGCGGTGTTTCGACATGGACAAAGGAAACGCCCCGCGAAACCACTTTGGGATTAGGCGAAGAGCGCTTTGATTCGGAAGGACGCGTGATACGCACCCGCCACCCTGATTTTTATCTCTACAATATCTATTTTCCGAATGGACAACGTGGGCACGAACGCGTTGAATATAAGCTCGATTTTTACGAGAACCTTCTCGAAACCTGCAATGCGCTCCATGCGGCAGGTGAATCGGTCATTATCACGGGTGATTTCAACACAGCCCACAATGAGATAGATCTAAAAAACCACAAGAGTAATCACAAAACTTCTGGTTTTTTGCCCGAAGAACGTGCCATGATCGACAAGTATCTTGAACATGGTTTTGTTGATCCTTTTCGTCATTTGTATCCGGATAAGGAACAATACTCTTGGTGGTCTTTCCGTGGGAACGCCCGTGCCAATAACGTTGGCTGGCGGATCGATTATTTTCTCATCTCTGAGAATTTACTCCCGCGTGTGCAGGATGTCATCATCTATGATAATGTGACTGGCTCCGATCATTGCCCTGTTGAATTACAGATAAATTAAAACTGCGTAAGAGCGGTTGTAACAATAGCATCAAAAAGACGGCTATATTTAAAATCTTAGAATATTATATGAAAAGCCCTTTGAAGGGTTTTATAAAGGTAGAAATTGGTATAATTTCTCCGATATAGGAGGATTCTGTGGAATCAAAACGTAATCAATCATATCTTGTTTACACCTTGTTTTTTATCGCGATCATTGCGATGGTTTATATGAGTGTAAAAGAAGATACAGCTTTTAGTGAGCCACTAACCATTAGTGAAGTAGCTCATGATGTACAGGCAGAAAAAGTAAATCGCATCCTTGTTGATAATAATGATGAACTCGTTGTTATATACGGTACAGGGGAAGATGCGGTTGAACGTTCTTCTCATAAAGAGCAATCCAGCACTCTAGTAGAGCAATTGCTTAATTTGGGTGTTTCTGCTGAAGCTTTATCGGCACAAAATCTTAAGATCGAAGCCCGCCCGCCCAGCGCGTGGTCGGGGATTTTTGCCAGTGCAGCTTATATCTTGCCGATCATTTTTATGGTTGGTATCCTTTGGTTTATTTTCCGTCAGGCACAAGGCAGCAATAACCAAGCCATGTCTTTCGGGAAATCACGCGCGCGTATGTTTACGGGTGAAAACCCCACCGTCACCTTTGACGATGTAGCAGGTGCTGATGAGGCCAAACAAGAGTTGGGTGAGATTGTCGAGTTCCTGAAAGAGCCGGATAAATTTATCCAGCTAGGAGCACGTATCCCCAAGGGTGTTCTCCTGGTTGGCGCACCGGGCACAGGCAAAACGCTGATGGCAAAAGCTGTCTCAGGCGAAGCCGCTGTCCCATTCTTTTCCATATCTGGTTCTGAATTTGTTGAGATGTTCGTTGGTGTTGGTGCAAGCCGTGTCCGCGATCTTTTCGAGCAGGCAAAACGCCACGCTCCTTGCATCATCTTTGTTGACGAGATCGACGCTGTCGGTCGCCAACGTGGCGCTGGGCTAGGTGGCTCGCACGATGAGCGTGAGCAGACTTTGAATCAGATGCTGGTGGAGATGGATGGCTTTGACACGGATACGAACGTCATCATGGTCGCTGCAACCAACCGACCGGACATTCTTGACCCTGCCTTGCTACGCCCTGGACGCTTTGATCGGCGCGTGATGATGGATCGCCCAGATATGAAGGGGCGCGAAGAAATCCTGAACGTGCACGCGAAGGGTAAACCCCTCGACCCCGATGTGGATTTGAGTTCAATTGCGAGCGGTACCCCAGGATTTGTGGGTGCTGACCTTGAAAACCTGATTAATGAAGGCGCTATCTTGGCTGCTCGCCAGAATAAAAAAACAATTACTCAAGAAAACCTGAATGAAGCGATTGAACGAGTGGTGATGGGACCTGAGCGCAAGTCCCGCCTGATCTCAGATGAAGAAAAACGAATTATCGCTTATCACGAAGCCGGGCACGCAGTTGTAGGCAATGCCCTTGCCGAAGCCGACCCTGTCCAAAAAGTGACCATTATCGGACGTGGGCAAGCTGGTGGCGTAACCTGGTTCCGCCCCGACCAAGAACGTATGCTCCAATCTCGTAAGAAGATGAAGGCAACTTTGGCTTATGCTCTCGGTGGGCGTGTGGCAGAAGAAGAAGCCTTCGATGACATCACTTCTGGTGCATCCAGTGACCTGGAACAAGTCACCAAAATGGCACGCACGATGGTCACGCGCCTTGGCATGAGCGATGAAATGGGCTTGATGACTTACGGTCAAAAAGAAGAATTGGTTTTCCTGGGACGTGAAATTTCAGAACAGCGCGATTACTCGGATGCTATTGCAGAAAAGATCGATGCCGAAGTCCGCAAAATGGTGGATGAAGCCTACAAGACCGCAAAGAGTCTCTTGAAGAAATACCGCAAAGAATTAGAAGTGGTTGCAGAGGCGCTTATTGAGAAAGAAAATATCAGCCGCGAAGAATTTGAAGCCCTCTTCCCACCACCTTTTGAGAAGAAGAGCGGCACGCCGCAGATTTCTTAATTATCTGAGTGGTTGCGAGCCCAAAATATTTAGGGACATACCGAAACCATTATTACAAGCAATAAAAAAGGAGGTCTTCCACGAAGACCTCCTTTTTCTTTTTCTCTTTGCTCCTGCCCTAAATTCAGTTTTTAGAATGTGGGGCAGCAGGCTGCTGGGAAAGGGGTTATTCGCCTGCTTCCTTGTGCTGACGCACTAACTCGCGTCGTAAAATCTTGCCAACGGTTGTTTTCGGTAGCTCATCACGGAACTCAACATGGGTGGGGACTTTATATTTCGCCAAATTCTCTTTAGCAAATGCCTTTACTTCATCTTCGGTTAGGGTTTCGCCTTCTTTGACTACGATCCAAGCCTTCACGGTCTCACCACGATAAGGATCGGGGATACCAGCGACACCAACTTCAAGCACGTTCGGATGATCAGAGATTGCCTCTTCTACTTCACGAGGCCAAACCTGGAATCCACCTGGTTTGATGAGTTCTTTCTTGCGGTCGACGATATAGAAATAGCCATCTTCGTCCATGCGGGCGATGTCGCCTGTATAGAGCCAGGTCTCACCTTTCCACTCGCGCAGCGAGTTTGTAGTCTCCGTGGGCATATTATGATAGCCCTTCATCACTTGCGGACCCTGAAGCACGATCTCGCCGATCTCGCCGACAGCCATTTCAGTTTCGCCGTCATCCAGACTTACAATACGACACTCCACATCGGGGAGCGGCATACCGATCGAGCCGGTTTTGTTCTCGCCATTAAAGGGATTACAGTGTGTCGCTGTCGGGGCTTCAGAAAGACCGTAACCTTCGAAAACTTTACCGCCTGTGAGTTCTTCAAATTTATCTTTGGTCTCACGCATAAGTGGAGCAGAGCCAGAGATACAGGCTTTGATCGAAGAGAGATCATATTTGCCAGACAGCACATCAGGATGGTTGTTCAAGGCATTATATAAAGTTGGTACGCCAGGGAAAATAGATGCGCGATACTTGCTAATATTCTCAAGCACATCTTTAAGATCACGTGGGTTAGGAACCATCACCATGCTGGAGCCAGTCGCCAGAGAGAAATTCATCCCGGCAACCATGCCATAAACATGGAAAAGCGGAATGCCCATCAACATTACTTCATTGCCCTCGTCCAGATCGGTCATCCAGCTGGCAATTTGCAGAGAATTCGCCACGATATTGCGATGACGTGCAACGGCACCTTTTGAAACGCCGGTGGTTCCACCGCTATACTGGAACAAACAAGTATCATCAGGAGTCACTTCAACGTCAGGGCGGTCGCTGGGACTAAATTTTGCCATCAGGTCTTTCATCCAGATATCGCCTTCGTCCAAGCCACCTTCAATGCGGAAGCCGCCTTTTTTCTCTTTTGCAAGGGTGAAGAGCAAACTTAAGACAGGAGGCAATGTTTCTTTAAGATTGGTGACGATCAAGGTCTTGATATTCGTATTCGCTTGAGCAGATTTCATTGTCTGATAGAAATTGCTCATCACGAACATGATCTCAATGCCAGCATCCTTTGCCTGATGCGCAATTTCAGATGCCGTATAGAGCGGGTTCGATGCCACCACAACGCCGCCTGCTTTCAAAATGCCGTAATATGACATAACGAATTGCGGCGTATTTGGCATAAAGATACCTATGCGGTCACCTTTCTTCACCCCCATATCTGCCAATGCTCCGGCTAAAGCATCGGTGATCTCATCCATTTCTTTAAAAGAGATCGTAGCACCCTTAAAAATAGTGCATGCCTTATCAGGGTACTTTTTTGCAGCCTCTTCTAAAAAGTGGAACAAGGGTGCTTGGGGATAGTCGATCGTTGTTGGAACACCTTTATCGTAATTCTTAATCCAGGCTTTCTCCATCAGGAAACTCCTCCTATCTATTCAATTGAAAAATAACTGCTTTGGCTTTCGGTTTGTGTATTATACAGGAAAAATTAAATTAAAACCCTGTTTTATGCAACCAGTTACGAATTTTTTCTTCTATTTGGATGAAAATCTCCGCATCGCCCGCCTCGAACCACAGAATACCGGCATCATCATCTTTAAACCAATTGGCTTGCCTCCGTACGAAAATACGCGTTATCCGTTTCATCTGCGTGATCGCTTCATCCTGAGGCATTTCCCCGTTTAAAACCGCCACACATTCGTGGTATCCCAACGCAGTCATACTCGGTAAATCTGGCGCATACCCTGCATCAAGCAGACTTTGCACCTCGTCCAGTAACCCCTCTTCAAACATCTTCTCAATTCGTAGGTCTACACGCTCGTATAACTCTGGGCGTGGGCGTTTCAATCCGATCGTCAACAAATTATAGAGTGATGCTCCCTTCTTGCGCTGCGACGAAAATTTCTTTCCCGTCGTCAAGATCACCTCCAGCGCACGGATGGTTCTACGCACATTGCGATAATCAATCTTCTCGGCGGCGTCAGTGTCAAGAAACGCTAGTTTAGCGTGTAACCATTCTGCACCTTTTTCTTCCCTTAGCTTTTCTAACTCTCCCCTTAACCGCTCATCTGCCTTCACTTCTGGCGGAAGCCAACCCTCTGTTACTGAGCGAAAATATTGCCCCGTTCCCCCAACGAGAAATGGTAACTTTCTGCGTTTTACAATATCCTCAATGATTTCTGATGCTGCCTTTTGAAATTTCCCCAAAGACCAGGTTTCATCAGGGTCAGCCACATCGATCAGATGATGGGGCACACGCGCCATCTCTTCTTGCGAAGGTTTAGCTGTACCAATATCCATCCCACGATAAAAGAGCCTCGAATCGGATGAAATGATCTCGCCGTTAAAGCGCTCAGCAAGTTGGAGAGATAATTCTGTCTTTCCAACAGCTGTGGGACCAATGATCGCGATGAGAGGGGGTTTTAAACCTTCATCTTTCAAACTTTTCAAATCCTTTTACCTTGTAGTAACGACTTTAGTCGTTTTCTTTTTCAACCGCTGTGCAACGCATCAAAAGCAGATGCAATGCACAGCTTTTATCAAATAACATCTTCAAAATGCGTGATCTTCGGCATTTTCGCCGAAGGTTTTCCTTCAACAGCAATCGCATCAATTTGCCAATGCTCTAGTGCGTTCTCTTGGGCGTAATGCTCCGCGCAATCGAACATGTGTTGCTGTTTTCGGGGTGTAATAGATTCTTCAGGATATCCGTAGCCAGCCGAAGTCCGCGTTTTGACTTCGACGAAGACCACGATCTCGCCACGTTTAAGGATCAGATCAATCTCCCCATAAGGCGTGCGGACGTTCCTGTCCACAAGTTTATACCCTTGTTTTTCTAAATGCTCGGCAGCGATCTGCTCGCCCCAGCGTCCGATTTTTTGATTATGAGACATGTCAGAATCCTACCACAACCGGAGACCCGAAAGGTCTCAATAAGAGTCTTTCTTTGTTGGCGGTCTATGGCTGCATAGATATCGGTTTGGAAAAGAATTGATGAAGACCTTGCGGGTCTTCTCTGCACAATAATGGTAAAATCGCGCCTATGAAATATACAACCACGATCATTTTACGTGACAAAAAATATGAAGTCAAAGCTGGCAGCACTTTGCTTTCTGCACTCAATAAACTTGAAATTTTGCCTGAATCCATCATCTGCGTGCGTGACGGCGAGCTGATCACTGAAGATACGATTTTGAAAGATGGCGAGACCATAAAGCTGGTCTCCGTGATTTCTGGTGGCTAGATATGAAGTGTAAAAAATGCGGCGGTAAAGCTGCGATCAATATGCGCCAGCACAATATGGGCTTATGCAAAGATGACTTTTTGCAATGGCTGCCTGAGCAGACGCAGAAATTTATCGAGAAATATAAGATGTTCACCCCTGACGAGAAGATTTTAGTCGCGGTTTCGGGCGGTAAAGATTCTCTCGCGCTATGGGATATTTTGCGTATTCTTGGCTACCAAGCGGACGGATTGTATATCGCTCTCGGCATCGATGAAGGGTTCAGCTACTCGGCTGAATCACAACGCCTGACGGAGAAATTTGCCAACGAACATGACCTGAATTTGCACGTTGTCAATATAGCAGCTGATTACGGGACAGATCTCCCGATGTTGGCAAAAAAAACAAAACGTGGACGCGACAAACCTTGCTCCACATGTGGTCTCGTTAAACGCCACGAGATGAACCGCCTTGCCCGAGATTTTGGTTACGATGTTCTTGCTACCGGGCATAATCTTGACGACGAGGCCGCTACGCTTTTCTCGAATACCCTCCAGTGGAACGGGGATTATCTCATTCGGCAGCATCCTGTGCTTCCCTCGAAGGATGGCTTAGCGCGTAAAGTGAAACCCCTTTTTCATTTTTACGAACGTGAGATGGCAGCCTATGCCCTCCTGCGCGGCATCGAATATATATACGACGAATGCCCCTTTGCCGAAGGCTCGACATCGACTCAGTATAAGGAATTACTCAACCAATTAGAGAATCAACATCCCGGTGCGAAAATGCACTTCTTTGTAAAGTTTTTGACTGCCAAAAAGAAGGGTCTTTTCGCTGAGCCGACGACTGAGATTGTGCCTGAGTTACATATCTGCCCCACTTGTGGGCAGCCGACGTCTGCGCAAGAAAATTGTTCTTTCTGTAGGATGATGAAGAAGAGTAGTGAGTGGTAAATCGGGGATCAGTGGTCAGTATTGGGTTTACAGAATTGGCATTTTGCTGAATATCTGTTTATTAAATGGGAGCAAACTGAAGGTCACGCGCGATCCGGTTTTTTATCCCCAAAAAGGTAAACAAAAATCCCTCTAAGGTTTTCATCTCGGAGGGATTTTTTGCTTTTATTGAAAACTGAATACTGCTTACTGACCTATGCCGTTTCCAAATATCGCTCAACTTCCCAATCTGAAACATTTAAGCGATGGTCTTCGATCTCTGCCCATTTTGCGCGGGAGAAAGCATCGTAAGCTGATGCGCCTAATGTCTCGCGGATGACAGCGTTGTTTTCCAGTTCACGCATGGCTTCTGCAAGAGAGCCAGGGAGTGATTCTATGCCCTTTTCTGCGCGCTCTTCGGGGGTTAGATGATAGATGTTGATGTTATTCATTGCAGCGGGAACAGTCATTTCGTTATCAATGCCGTCTAATGCTGCGCCAAGCAATACAGCAAATGCCAAATAGGGGTTTGAAGAAGGATCGGGGAAGCGGACTTCGGCGCGTACTGCTTTATCGCGCCCTTCGATATGGCGCGGAATACGGATCAACGCCGAGCGGTTTGTTTGCGCCCAACCGATATAAACAGGTGCTTCGTAGCCAGGAACCAAACGTTTGTAGGAATTAATGGTCGGGGCCACGACAGCTGTTAATGCACGAGCATGTTTCAACTGCCCTGCCATGAAGCTATATGCCAATTTGGAGAGTTTGAACTCATCACTATCATCAAAGAAGAGATTCTCGCCATTCTCATCAAAAAGCGATTGGTGGCAGTGCATTCCAGAGCCGTTTACGCCAAAGATCGGTTTCGGCATGAAGGAAGCGACCAATCCATTTTGTTCAGCGATTGCTTTTACAGTGTATTTCAGCGTCAAAACATTGTCAGCAATGCGCAAGGCATCGCCATAGCGGAAGTCAATTTCGTGCTGCCCCAATGCTACTTCGTGGTGGCCCACTTCAATATCCAATCCCATTTCATCGAGGGCTTCCATCAATTGTGTGCGGACGCGCACAGCTTCGTCATTGGCAGAAAAATCGAAATAGCCGCCAACATCATGCGGCACAGGGTGAACGCCAGAGCCGTTACCGCGTTTAAAAAGGAAAAACTCAGGCTCTGCGCCGATATTCAGTGTCCAGCCGCGTTCGGCGATTTTTGCCAATATTCTTTTCAATGTGCCACGCGGGTCGCCTTCAAAAGGTTCTCCATCGGGGGTATGCACATCACAAAAAACGCGTGCGCGGCGTCGTTCTTCGGGCGACCAAGGCAAGACAGCGTAAGTATCTTTATCTACGATCAGGCGCATATCACTTTCTTGAATGCGCGCAAATCCCGCTACCGATGAGCCGTCAAACCAAACGCCGTCTTCGGCTGCATCAGGGAAATTGCGCACCGGCATATCCACCGATTTTACTGTGCCAGAGACATCAGTAAATTGCAATGAAATAAACTTGACATTGTCTTTCTCAATACGTTCGAGTAATTCTTTGGTATCCATTTTTTTCTCCTATAAATAAGTTGGATAGTTTGATTTTCCAAACTGCGCGAGTTGGTTGACACGCAGGTAGTGGATCAATTAAGTGGACGGGGGGGCTTCCTCCGCGTCAGACGTGGATATTGGCTGGGTCGGCTTCGAGCGGCTTTTTCCTGTCGTGATCAGGATCACTGCCCCGAGAATAACCATCGCGGCGAGAATAGTTCTACCGTTTAGAGATTCCTGCGCGATCCATGCGCCGAGAAAAATCGCAATGACCGGGTTCACATAGGCATAAGTTGAGACGAGCGAGATAGGCGCATTCTTGAGCAAATAGGCATAGGCTACAAAACCACCCAGCGAACCGACGATCGAGAGGTAAACCAATCCGATCCATGATTCACTATGTACAGCCCCTACGCTAAATCCAGCCCATTCGCTACGCAAGATGCTCACAAGGAATAAGCCGGCACTGCCGATTAACATCTCCACGCTCGTGGTCATCAGCGTAGATTCTGGTAGGTCAGAGCTTTTGCTATGAACCGAGCCAAAAGACCACAGCAAAGCAGCAGCGGGGAGTGCTATCAGCCCAAGCGGATGCAGCGCGCCAATTTGTTCGCTTAATTCGCCGGGTCCGATCATCAACGCAACGCCGCCAAAACCAAGTACCAACCCGACGATGGCTCTCAGAGTTGGTTTTTCGCCGCCCGGGCGCAGGGATTCGATCACGACCATCCAGATCGGGACGGTGCTGATGAGTAATGCCGCGATCCCTGATGGGACGAATTGCTCTGCCCATGCGACTAAACCGTTCCCGCCGACGAGTAGCAGTAAACCGATGATGCCGGCATCCCGCCATTGACGGCGTGTGGGGACAGGGTCACCTTTGGCAATACGCCATGCATATAATGCTACGCCTGCAACGATAAAACGCATCCCCATGCTCATAAAGGGCGGCATACTCTCGACCACATAACGAATGGCAAGATAGGTTGATCCCCATATGAGATAGATAGCGATCAGTGCGATCCAGATGAGTGTTTTTTTGTTGATGTTTGTCATTGTTTTCCTTGCAGCCCCTGAGCGGAGCGCTTTGCGAAGCAATGCACGTAGTCGAAGGGCGGTTCTTGGTAAAGCCGCTCTTCGTCTGCGACTACGCTGTCGCTACGTCTCCGCTCAGAGACTGGGAGCTTTGTGCCATTTCCCAGCCGAGAATGGCTTTTTTGCGGGTGCTGCCAAAGGCGTATTGCCCAAATTCGCCCGTTGCGCGGATGACGCGGTGGCAGGGAATTAGCAGGGGAACAGGGTTTTTACCTACCGCGCTGCCGACAGCGCGCGATGCTTTTGGTGAGCCAATAGCTGCGGCGATGCTTTGGTAGGTGGTCACTTCTCCAGTGGGGATTCGCAGAAGAGCTTCCCAGACTTGTATCTGAAAATTGGTGCCTCGCAAGTCGAGGGTCAGGGGCGTTCCGTCGCTGCTCGAAGAGAAGATTTTCTCGATGAGATTCTGCGTGTGGGCAGCATCCAGGATGAGGGTCGCGTTTCCAAAATCAGCTTTTAGAGTGGCGAGGGCATTATTTGCATCAAAGGCGAGGCGGCAAATGCCGCGCTCGGTTGCGGCGATGAGCGTTTGCCCAAAGGGGGTGGGATGGCTGCCATAACGGATTTCTAGCCCCGCGCCTTTTTGCTTGATCTCGCCCGGGGTAAGGGCTTCGGTTTGGACAAAAAGATCGTGCAGGCGACCGGTGCCGGAAAGCCCGCTTTGATAGGCAGCATCAAGCAGGCTGCCTTCTGCAAGCAAACGTTTGGCGTTTTCTTTGGTGAGAAATTGGAGAAAGCGTTTGGGGCTGATCCCAACCCAGCGCGTGAATAGGCGCTGAAAGTGGTACTCGCTGAGATTGACGCTTTTGGCGATTTCGGCGAGGGTGGGCTGGCTGCGCTGATGCTTTTCTATGTAACGGATGGCTTGGGCGATGATCGTGTAATCGCTGGCTGCCTGACTAAGATTAAGAGTCATGGGAGATCCTCCTTGGAGAAAAAAATGGATACTCCAAGTATATATTTTGCCCTGTAAAATGCGACCCGTTTCTTGCGGGCTTGAAGAGGGGACGCGAAAGGTCTTTTCGCCGCATAGCTTTTCCGGCTTTGTGGGCGTATGGAATTTGCGAAATGATTTACTTTCATTTAGAGACCTTTCGAGTCTTTTCTGCCTAGAAATAAAAAAAGGTATGCCTGTATAGGCATACCTTAAGCAAACGAAGTCTGTTTAAATAGAAATGCCCTTCCAGAAAATACAAACAGGTAGATTTCACCTGTACCACTGTATTTTCCTTGTGGCGCACGTTACCGCACGCTTTTCAGAGCATACTTTCTTTGGAAGGGAGAAGGGAGTTTGTGATCAAACTCCAAAGGCATCCGCTGATCTATCCGATTTTCTGAAGCTCACGTTAGTGAGCACCATTAGCGCGTCCCTCGCGGGACGGAACCTTCACCTCGTAATCCCACAGTTTCGATTTTTCCGAAACACGGGATCCAGCCGCTGGTTCTCCATTATTTAGTTGTTAAACCCTGTAAAGGGTAACCCCGCCAATGCCGTGTGCCGCTATGTTTTGAACC
Source organism: Anaerolineae bacterium (assembly GCA_018648605.1). GTDB lineage: Bacteria > Chloroflexota > Anaerolineae > Anaerolineales > Villigracilaceae > Desulfolinea. The sequence goes on from JABGQU010000050.1 coordinate 15,842, forward strand.
TGCTTTCACAGGTTGGGTTCTTACCGCAGAACTTTCGCCTTGGCTCAGGCCTATCGCGTAATCTCTGTGAGATCAAAACCCTTCATACAATTGTTGGTACAAAACTTTGAGTGCAGCATCACCTGCTTAGCAGGGTTAAGCTCTTTATACCATAAAGCTTTGAGGCTGTGTAGGGAATTCTGAGAAAACTAGTTGATAGATTTGTAGGGATGAAAAGAAAAAGGCTACAAAAATTTCAAAGACTTTTGTAGCCTGCTGAAGTAAGGATAAACTCGTTTGATCGTACGTGGGAAGGGGATAGTTTTACGAATCTGGTCCGTATCGCAGATTCGGGTGATACCGCGCTGCTTGGAAAGGGATATTTTCTACACAATCATTTTTGCGTAGCTTTCTTTGTCTATTTCACAAATTTCAACTGTTAATGAAGTTGAAGATAAGTTGAGTTTTTCGAGTTCTGCCAAAACGGAATTTGATAGCTTTGTGCGTTGTTCTTCATTGCGTCCAGATAAAATTCTGACCGTGACATGGATAAAACCAAGTTCCGTGTTCCCTACTTGATAATGTTCAAAAGAGATGGCTCTAGCCTTTATATCAGCCTCTCGAAAAAGCCCTGATTTGAAAGCTCCTTGATGCACTGCTTCAATTAAATTTATAGGAGAAGATAAACTCTTTACTCCTTTTGAGTGTTCAATAATGCAATGGGGCATGATTGTTGTCCTTTGAAAAATTAGGAGCGGGACTTAGCCCCGCCCTTACGGTAATAAATTACGAATAAATCCGTTTTATCGCCATCGGGACGGGAATCGTATCGCGAATGTGGTCGGTACAGCAGAGTTGATTCTATGAAATTGATATTGCTTTCAAGGTGCTATCTGATTCCCATATCACTTATAATAACGAGCAAATATTCCGCTGCTTTCTCTTCAGAAAAATACTTATTCAAGAATTCCAATGCAGTATTTTCTTCTCCCGCTAGAAGATAGTACGCAACTATCCTGTATAGACTGAGTTCGGCTGAACTGTAATCATAATCAAAAACTTCGAATTGAAGCGATGCATCTGGATATTCTTTTTCAAATTCTGTAAGTGTATTGAGATTTATTTGAATATCGTTGATTTGGTCTATAAATTTTTCAGTGCTAAGTATATAGCCTTCGTTACCTTGATATTCGTAAGCGACATCAAGCCATATATTACCCCCAGCGGGAAAGCTTGACTATATTCTACGCGGTGTAACATACTCATAGGCTCCATCTTCATTCAAATCGATAAAGGTTCCATTTCCATGAGCTTGCATAATCATGGTTAGTGTATCTCCTGCTTCATACACAAACTTTCCCGTTCCATCACTTGCAACTCCATTTGATGTGACAATAACAATTTCAGAAATTCCATTTCCTGTTAAGTCTGCCCCCGTTTCTGCTCCTATCCAAGCGGTGCCATACCCCCAAATTTCTGTTTGTTGCATACCCTTTGATGAAATTGTGACAGCACAAGATGCAAAATAATTAGCTTCTGGATCACTATCGCACCAATTTCTTAATACATATTTTCCTACATACAATTCATAAAATGTAATATCCTGTCTCTGAGGTTCAGGAGTTAAGTTTAAGAGGCAGCCTTCTGATCCACATTTAGGTGACACTATAATTTCAGGAGTTGGGTATCCATTAAGTGTTTCTGGTGTTGGTGTGTACCAGCGGGGAGTTAGTGTTAATGTTGGCGTATTGATTGGCGTTGGGGCGGGTAGTTTCTGTGATTGTTGGTGGAATAGTGGATGTTGCTGAAATCGTTGGTGGTGCTGGATAAGGTGTGACACCAACACAAGCTGAAAGAAGAAGAGCACAAACAAGAATGGTTGGTACGTTTTTTGTTTTCATAGTTTCACTTCAAAATGCCCACAGTTGAAGCAATATCTTTAATAATTGCTGTGAAAAAAAACAGACTACAAAAGTCTTCAAGACTTTTGTAGTCTCTGGGGTGAGAAACTATGGATAAACCCGTTTGATCGTCCTTGGGAAAGGAATGGTCTCGCGGATATGGTCTGTGCCGCAGATCCAGGCGACGGTGCGTTCGATACCCATGCCGAAGCCTGAGTGCGGAACGGAGCCGTATTTGCGCAGTTCAAGATACCATTTGAAGGATTCTTCGGGCAGCCCGTGCTCGTGGAGGCGTTCGAGCAGCAGGTCGGGGTCGGACATACGCTCGGAGCCGCCGGTGATCTCGCCGTAGCCTTCGGGGGCGAGCAAGTCTACGCTTTTGCAGGCTTCGGGTCTACCGGGCATTGGTTCCATGTAGAAGGCTTTGACCTGGGTCGGGTAGCCGTAAACGAAGACAGGTTTGTCGAATTGTTGCGTGAGTACAGTTTCGTGACGTGCGCCAAAGTCCATGCCCCATTCGATCTCGAGGAATTCTTTTTCTTCGGGGTCTTCTGTTTTGGCTTGGATCTCTTTGATCATCTCAACGGCTTTGTCGTAAGAGATGCGTGGGAAAGCACCATCCACTTTTTCGAGAGCAGCGATGTCGCGCTCGAGCGATTCGAGTTCGGGTCTGTTCTTTTCAAGGACGCGCTTGACGATATGTGTGATGAACTGTTCCTCGATGTCCATTAAACCATCAAGGTCGCAGAAAGCCATTTCCGGTTCGACCATCCAGAATTCGGTCAGGTGGCGGCGGGTTTTGGATTTTTCGGCACGGAAGGTGGGGCCAAAGCAATAAACTTTGCCAAAGGCGAAGATATTGGCTTCGTTATAGAGTTGCCCCGTCTGTGCGAGATAGGCTTTGCCTTCGTCGAAATATTCGGTCTCGAAGAGCGTGGTTGTGCCTTCGGCAGCGGCAGGGGTCAGGATGGGGGTGTCCATCAAAATGAAGCCGTTATTGTCCAGCCATTCGCGAACAGCAGAAATGATCGTTGCGCGGATGCGCAGAATCGCCCACTGGCTGGGCATTCGCAGCCAGAAATGGCGGTTGTCGAGCGCAAAATCTGCGCCGTGTTCTTTGAGCGCCATCGGATAATCGTCCGCGGCGGCTTGGATCACGTCAAAGGTGCTGATCCCTATTTCGTAACCGCCGGGCAAGCCCGGGGCACGGTCGTCCTTCCGGACTGTACCGGTGATGACAACGGATGATTCTTGGGGAATCTTGCTAATGGTCTCGAAGAGCGCCTCGTCCAAATCGCCCTTAAAGGCAACGCATTGCACAAATCCAGAACCATCGCGCACGAGCAAAAAGGCGAGCTTGCCTTTGCCGGTGCGTTTATAAACCCAACCCTGAATGGAGACTTCTTCGCCATCGTGCTGGGCGATATCGCTTACGCTGATAATTTTCATATTTTCTCCTTCTTCCAGTTCCTGAGCGGAGGGCTGAACGATAGAGAAGCCTGTAGTCGAAGGACGGTTTTTGCAAATGCCGCTCTTCGACTGCGACTTCGCTTCGCTACGTCTCCGCTCAGAGACTGTTCTATTTTCTCTAATCCCTATTCTCTAACCTTGATATGTAATTCTACCAATTGTTTCTCTTCTGCAGGGGAGGGCGCATCGCCCATCACGTCACGCGCGTTTTGATTTTTGGGGAAAGCGATCACTTCACGGATATTGGGCGCGTTGGCGAGCAACATTATGAGGCGATCCATGCCAATGGCAATGCCGCCGTGCGGGGGCGCGCCATAAGTGAAGGCTTCAAGCATATGCCCGAAACGCTCTTTTGCTACGGCAGGGTCAAGACCGATCAGTTTGAAGACCTGCTCCTGCAACGCGCCGTCGTGGATACGAATAGAGCCGCCACCAACTTCGTAATTATTCAGCACCATATCGTATTGCTGTCCGCGTACTTTGCCGGTTTCATTAGCGAGCATGGGAATATCTTCGACCATCGGGGAGGTGAAAAGGTGATGGCTGGGATCCCAGCGTTTTTCATCTTCGTTCCAGAAGACAAATGGGAAGTCGATCACCCAGCAGAAGCCGAGGATATTAGGATCGCGCAGCTCAAGCAGATCACCAAGATGGACTCGTAAACGACCGAGCGCCTCGTACGTGGTTTCGGCTTGGTCGGCGACAAAGAGCAGAAGGTCGCCACTTTCGGCTTCCATCCGTTTAAGGATCGCATCTTTGACATCTTCCGTTAAGAATTTTGCAAATGATGAGCGCATTTGCCTGTCGCTGGTCAGGGCAATATACGCGAGACCTTTTGCGCCGCCATTGGCTTTGACATAATCTGTCAGCGCGTCGATCTTCTTGCGGGAGTAGTCGCCCAGCCCTTTGGCATTAATGCCACGAACTTCATCACCAGCTTTAATGGTGCCTTCAAAAACGCCAAATCCACACTCTGCGACAAGATCGCCGATATTAACCAATTCCAGCCCAAAGCGGATGTCGGGGTTATCTTTGCCAAATCGTTCCATCGCTTCGTTATACGTAATGCGGGGCCAAGGAGTCTGGAAAACTTCCTTTTCGGGCACAACTTTGGCAACCAATTCGGTGAACATGCCCTCGGCGAGCTTCATCACATCATCACGTTCGACGAAGGACATCTCGAGGTCAAGTTGTGTGAACTCAGGCTGACGGTCGCCGCGCTGATCTTCATCACGGAAACAACGCGCGATCTGGAAATAGCGCTCCACGCCTGCGACCATGAGCATCTGCTTCAACTGCTGCGGGGATTGTGGCAACGCATAAAATTGCCCGGGATGCACGCGTGAGGGGACAAGATAATCGCGTGCGCCTTCGGGGGTAGTTTTGAAGAGAATTGGGGTCTCAATATCGAGGAAACTCTGTGCGTCTAAATAATCGCGAATAAATTTGACAGTGCTATGACGCAGCTCCAAATTACGGCGCATTGAATTACGGCGCAGATCAAGATAGCGGTATTTCAATCGGAGGTGTTCATCCACTTCTTCATCTTTGTTGATCAGAATGGGCAGCATTTTGGCTTTATTTAGTATTTTCACGCTTTTTACAGCAACTTCGATCTCGCCTGTATCAAGGTTGGGATTGATCGCACCCTCAATACGCGGACGCACTTCACCGGTCACTTGTAAGACCCATTCAGAGCGTGCTTCTTTGAGCGGAAAAAGCTCTTGGCTGACTTCAGGGTTGCCAACAATCTGCGTGAGACCGAAACGGTCACGCAAGTCGATAAAGGTCACGCCGCCGTGATTACGAAAATTATGAACCCAGCCGGCCAGGGTGACAGTTTCCCCGATTTGGGATGCGCGTAATTCGCCGCAAGTATGCGTTTTGTACATGAGTTCCTCCGAGTTTTTTGAACCACCAAGCCGCCAAGTTTTTGTGTTTTCTTGGCGACCTAAAAATAATCTTGGCGTTCTCCGCGTCTTGGCGGTTTAATTTTGTCCTATAAAGCGAAATCGCCCTTAGCTTTCTCAGCTTTGGGCGAAGGGTGTTCCGAAAATGAATTCGTTACCAGGCAAGTTCTATTGCCCGTCCCATCGCCTGATGGTCGAATTATCATTATCGTTATTATTATTGGGAATGTTTATATAGGTCATCATTTGCTCCAATGGGCGGTATTATAGCACAGGCTTGGAGAGAATAGAACACAGATTTCAGAATTTAAGCCACTTCTACACGATTTCGCCCAGCTGATTTAGCGCGATAGAGCGCACTATCAGCACGATTATAAATATCATCCTTATCTTCATTGGGACAAATCTCTGCGACACCGATACTAATGGTAATTTGGATTTCTATTTCTTTTGTTCCCATCTCACTTTCACTCACTATTTCACGAATGCGTTCTGCGAATATCTTGGCTTTATCTTTCTTTGCTTCAGGCAGCAGGATAGAAAACTCCTCTCCACCTGTGCGTGCCACGATGTCTTGTTCGCGTGCAGTTTTTAGCAAAGTTCTAGCCAGCGATTGCAAAACAATATCTCCTGTAGAATGTCCATACGTGTCGTTGACATTTTTGAAATGGTCAATATCGATCATGAGTAAGGAAAAAAATCTTTTGCTTCGCTGATATCTTGAAATTTCCTGCTGCGTTCTTTGAAAAAAACTACGTCTGTTATATAGCCCCGTTAAACTATCAGTATTTGCCTGTCTTCTTAGATTTTTCTGTGCATTCAACTGACCTGCCCCCAATAGTTGTACCAGTTCTTATGTTAGTCGAACTGGCTGGAATT
>JABGQU010000196.1 GCA_018648605.1 Anaerolineae bacterium
TAATTGTTTCGTATCTCATACGCCTATTATGGCATACTTATGCAAGAGGTCTAAAGTACGAAGAGCAATAACCAATGACTACAAACTCCAACTCTATATTATTAACCATCGCCGTGCTCGGCGGCACAGGCAAAGAAGGTAAGGGGCTTGCGTATCGCTGGGCAAAGGCGGGATACCGCGTCATCATCGGCTCACGCACAAGCGCAAAAGCAGAGGCTGCCGCTGCTGACCTGAACGCAATGCTCGGCGACAATGTCGTCGAAGGATCAGAAAACCCTGATGCGGCCAAAAGCGCAGATATTCTTGTCTTGACTGTTCCCTACAGCGCGCATGAAGCTACGCTCGAAAGCATCAAAGATGCGGCACAAGGCAAAATTTTCGTCGATGTGACCGTTCCTCTCGTTCCGCCCAAAGTAACCAAAGTACAAATGCCAGAAGCAGGCAGCGCAGCCCAAGAAGCACAAGAAATTCTTGGTGAAAATGTAAGCGTGGTCGCTGCTTTTCAAAATATCTCGCACGAACATCTTTTTGACGAACACCCCATTGATTGTGATGTTTTGGTCACCGGCAAAGGTAAGGCCGCACGCCTAGAAGTGCTAAAGCTCGTCGAGGCTGCTGGCATGAAGGGCTGGGATGCGGGCGTCATCGAAAACGCTGCTGTTGTAGAGGGGCTAACAAGTTTGCTGATCTACATCAATCAACAGAACAAAGTCAAATCGGCTGGGGTCAAAATTACAGGGGTTCGCTGAGAGAGAATAATATAAAATATGGCAGAATTCACTCAAATCTTTTTTTTCATCATCGGCACAATCTTCTCGCTTAGCCTCGCTGCCTTCGGCCTTCTCTCCATCACCGAAAAACAAAAACGCGCCGCCCGCATCTCCTTTATCGGAGCAATACTCGGGGCGGCATTTTTTATTTTGGCGACGAGCCTGCCCACGTCCACGCGCGTTGCGCTGCTTCTCGTCATCACTTTTCTTGTGGGCGTATTCTTAATCCTGTTCTTCTTGCCCATCGGAAAAATTGACATTGGAAACGACATCCCGTCCACACGTTTTGATGAGCGCAGGATCATGTTTGCACGTGCAAGATTGAAACCCGGGACGCCCGAATATGAGAGTTATTACAAACTGCATCCAGAAGATCAGGATAAAGACGACCGGACGCGCGCAAAGCCTGGCTTGCTCTCGCTGCAATCGAAGTTTGCCAACCCAATACTATTTGCCGCGCCAAATGCCAGCTTTGCCCTGACAACCGCCCTCCGAGAAGCAGTGGACGGCACCGTGGCAGATTCGAAAGTCTCACTAACATCCACCGAAATGACCGCCTACATCAAAGAACTTACCCGCTATTACGGCGCGCTAGATGTGGGCGTTACACTTTTGAAGCCATATCATATTTACTCGCATACAGGGCGCGGTTTGGGCGTTTATGGCGCGCGCATTGAACTGGAACATAAATACGCCATCGCCCTAACCGTCGAAATGGATCACGAAATGATGGGAGCCGCACCGCACGCCCCCGTCGTAATAGAATCTGCCAAACAATATGTCGAAAGCGCACGCGCAGCTTTGCAAGTAGCGCATGTCATCCGTTCGTTGGGATATTCAGCACGCGCCCATATTGATGGGAATTATCAAGTTATCGCTCCGCTTGTTGCGCGTGATGCAGGGCTGGGCGAATTCGGACGCATGTCCTTACTCATGACACCCAACGAAGGCCCGCGCGTCCGCGTTGGCGTGGTGACTACGGATTTACCACTAATTGTGGATACACGCAAACCAGATGCCGCTACAATTGACTTTTGCAATATCTGCAAAAAATGTGCCGAAAATTGCCCTAGCAACTCTATTTCCTTCGACGAGCGCGAAGAAACGGATGGAGCGCTCCGCTGGCGTATTGACCCTGATGGCTGTTTTGCCTACTGGAACGTCATTGGCTCCGATTGTGGTCGTTGCATGACCGTTTGCCCCTTTTCGCATCCGAATAATGCTGCACACAATCTTATTCGTTGGGGTATCGCTCGCTCGGGCTTCTTCCGACGTCTCGCCTTATGGATGGATGATTTCTTCTTCGGGCGCAAACCTGCTCATCGCGCTGCGCCCTCATGGACAAATATCGCCATGAAGCCCTAAAACAAGCATTCTCTTCTATTTTTTTTGCAGTATTTACGCCTTCCGCAAAGAAAGGGGGATATAATAAAAGAAGTAATCAAAAGTTCTTCGGGAGTGTTCTATGACCAAGTTGAGTTTGACCACAGAGATCAAGGGGCTTTATGCGCCGTCGGCACGACGCATAGAGATCGTAGACGTTCCTAAATTTAAATTTCTGATGATTGATGGTCAAATAGAAGTAGGGCAAAATCTTTCGACATCAGAATCTTTTCAGGAAGCCCTGAATGTTCTCAACGGAATTTCCTTTACCTTAAAATTCATGTCAAAACTTGATCGTGAAAACCCGGTAGATTACAACACTATGCCCACAGAAGGAATATGGCAGAGACCCAAGAAAAACGACGTCAAAAATCGCAGTGAGTGGAAGTGGACACTCATGACAATGTTGCCCGACCACATCACAGAAAAAATGGTTGAAAGCGCAATAAAAAGTTTGCGTGAAAAACGCGGCGAGATTCCTGCCTTGGATTCAATACGATTCAAACCTTTTCACGAAGGAACATCCATGCAGATCATGCACGTTGGATCAACAGATTTAGCCTCGATGACACTGGAACGCATGAAAGACTTTGCCAAAGAGAACGGATACAAACTGCGTGGCTCGTACCACGAAATATATATCAGCGATCCACGCCATACCAACCCAGACAAAGAGCGTACGATCATTCGTTACCCGATTAAGAAGAAAGCTTCAAAATAAGCATGTCTGAAAAAAAGAATTTGAATGTTAGTGAGATCGTCGTCGCAGAATATGAGTATATTGCACAGACCGCATTCCAGGCGCAAGAAGATCGCGCTCGCGTAACGACATTCTATTTAGTCAGTGTCGGCAGCCTTGTGGGCGCGATCTATAAAACCACCCCATCCACTGAGATCGCCACACTTTGGGCGTTCGTTGCACTTTTTCTCTTCCTTACCTATTTCGGCTTACTCACCCTTTATCAACTGATACGCTTAAGGCTAGCCTGGTTTGAATCCATCCGAGCGATGAACCAGATCAAAGATTTTTTAATCAAAGAAAACAAAGAACTAAAAAAGATCTTT
>JABGQU010000051.1 GCA_018648605.1 Anaerolineae bacterium
CCGCGAAGGCGGTCTGACCGTTGGCGCTGGTGTCATTACCAAAATTCTTGAATAAGTAATAAGGACGATCCGCGATAGCGGTCGTAGGAAAAAGATATGTCTGGAAAGAAAGGCGTTCGCCCCGTTGTAACACTGGCTTGCAGTGAATGCAAAGAGCGAAACTACACAACTGAAAAGAATCGCCGCAATGACCCTGCGCGCATAGAACTGAAAAAATACTGTTCTCGTTGTCGCGCACACACTTTGCACCGCGAAACAAAATAAACAGTGATCAGTGTCACGCATGAAATTCAGTGCGTGACACTGCCACCTATAGGCCAGTAGCTCAATTTGGCAGAGCAACGGTCTCCAAAACCGTAGGTTGTGGGTTCGATTCCTGCCTGGCCTGTCTGATAACGCCGTCCTCCCGTAAGCGGTATGAGGCGGCGTTTTACCCGTCAATAAGAAGAAGGAGAAGCTCTTGGCTGCGAAGAAAAATACAAGTAAAAAACAGAATGCACTTCAACGTTTCGCGCGCGAAACCATTGGAGAGCTTCGCAAAGTCTCTTGGCCCTCCCGTGAAGAAGCAACGCATTTAACCGTCGTTGTTATCATTACAATGATCTTTATGGGAGCCTTTTTGAGTTTAGTAAGCGGCATGTCTAGCCGATTATTGAACGCAGTACTTGGTATCTAGATTTTTGGAATAGAGGTCCCCTCATGGGTATGCAAAATCCAGAAGAAAACTTCGACGAGAATGAAAAAGCTGAAGAGTTGGAAGACTCATCGGCATCTCTTCCTTTAAGCGAAAGCGATAATTCCGCATCGCCCGTGGACGAAGAACCTGCTTCTGACCAAGAGACAACCTCTGCTTCCGAAGAAATATTGGCGGACGACGAAGAAGATCTCACGGATTGGTTCGTTGTCCATTGTTACTCAGGCTATGAGAAAAAAGTTCGTCATAACCTTGAGCAGCGTATTGAAACAATGGGTATGAAAGACATGATCTTTGATGTCATCATCCCGACCCAGGAAGAAGTTGAAGTAAAAGATGGCAAGCGACGTACCGTCGAGCGTCATATCTTCCCCGGTTATGTTCTTGTCAACCTAATATTGACCGAAGAATCTTGGTTCGTTGTGCGCAACACGCCTGGTGTAACGGGTTTCGTCGGCATGGGCAACCTGCCCACCCCCTTACGTCCCGAAGAAGTTGCCCAGATCATCAAACGAATGGAATCTGATTCCCCGATGGTTAACGTCACCTTCAAGGTTGGTGAACGTGTTCGTATCGTAGATGGCCCCTTCAATGATTTTCGCGGGGTGGTTGCAAATATCGACATGGAGCGTACGAAAGTTCGTGTGATGGTCAGTTTCTTTGGGCGTGAAACCCCGGTTGAATTAGACTTTTTGCAGGTAGAAAAAGCATAAAATATCAAACCCCGGCAAGCAAGTAGCTCGCTGGTTAAAAAGTGGGAGGATGCTTCACGCATCCGTCAAAACCACAGAGGAGTAAAAATGGCAAAGAAATTCAAAGCAATAGTACGTTTACAGATCCATGCAGGCAAAGCCAATCCTGCGCCCCCGATCGGCCCTGCGTTGGCTGGTCATGGCGTCAATATTATGGCGTTCTGCAAAGAATACAATGCCCGCACATCCAGCCGCCCTGGAGAAATTCTTCCTGCGGAAATCACTGTCTATACAGATGGCTCCTTCACTTTTATCTTGAAGACCCCTCCGGCTGCTGAACTTTTACGCAAAGCAGCAGGTGTCGATAGAGGCTCTGGTGAACCAAATCGTACAAAAGTTGGCACCGTAACTCGTAGTCAAGTGCGTGAAATCGCCGAAACCAAAATGAAAGATTTAAACGCCGTCAATGTCGAAGGCGCGATGTTACAGATCGAAGGCACAGCCCGCAGCATGGGCATTATAGTTACAGACTAAATAGGTGGGAGGGTGAAGGCTTTAATGCCGCAGCCCGCTTGCACCACGGAGGATTATTATGGCAAAGCATGGAAAGAAATACCGAGCCGCAGCAGAAAAAGTAGATCATGACAATTTCTACACCCCCGCCGATGCGATGGGGTTGGCTGTTGAGACCTCGATCACAAAATTTGACTCAACCGTTGAAGTTCATATGCGTATGGGGCTTGACCCCCGTAAAGCAGATCAGCAGGTGCGTGATGTAGTAAACCTGCCTCATGGTTTGGGTAAAACAGTCCGCGTTTTGGTCTTCGCTTCTGGCGAAGGTGCAACAATTGCCCGCGAAGCCGGGGCTGATTTTGTTGCGGACGATGATGAAATGATGAAGAAAATTCAAGGTGGCTGGACCGATTTCGATGTTGCAATTGCCACGCCTGATATGATGGGGCAAGCTGGTCGTTTGGGTCGTGTGCTCGGGCCACGTGGTTTGATGCCCAATCCTAAAGCGGGAACTGTTGTCCCGGCGAGTGATCTTCCGCGTGTTATCGAAGAATCTAAAGCTGGTCGTGTTGAATACCGCCTTGATAAAACATCAAATATCCACGTCCCGATCGGGAAAGTATCCTTTGGTGCAGAAAAACTGCTGGATAATTTTGCTGCTCTTATGGAAGCGATTAAAAAATCCAAGCCTGCCGCAGCAAAAGGTAATTATATTCAGCGTATTACAGTTACCTCCACAATGGGACCTGGCGTAAAGATTGACGCCAATCAAGCGCAAGCTCTAGAAGAAGTAAACGGGTAAAAAAAAATACTCGATAACTTAAAATAACCTATCACTTCGCCGAAGAAAGCAGGTGTTCTCAATGAGAGCTTAATTCCCTGCCCAGCCGAAGACTGAACGAAAGTTCCCAACCCTTAGGGGTTGCCCCCTCGGGAGTAAAAGTCTTTGCCTGGATGATAGGCAAAGACTTTTTTTGAAAGGAGGTATACCTTTGGCACTATCAAAGCAACGTAAACAAGAAGTATTGGCTCAATACAAAGAGTGGATGAGCCAAAGCCAGGCCCTGATCCTGATGGACTATAAAGGCGCTTCTGTAAAAGATATGGAAGAAGCTCGTTCGAAGGTTCGTGAGACTGGTGGAGAGTTCCATGTCGTCAAAAATCGATTAGCCAAACTGGCGCTCAAAGAAAACAACTATGAGATTCCTGAAGGCTATTTGGAAAACAGCACGGCAATTGGCTTCGCATTTGAAGATGTTGCTTCAACAGCAAAAGCTCTGTCTGAACAGGCAAAAGATGTTGATGCATTCAAGTTCAAGGGTGGATTCATGGGCGCGGAAGTTCTTAGTTCTGCGCAAGTTGATACACTTGCAAAACTTCCGCCTTTGGCTGTTTTACAAGCCCAATTGCTGGGCGTTTTGCAGGCTCCCGCCAGCAAGTTGGTCCGCACAGTTGCCGAACCCGCACGTGGTCTCGCGGCTGTTATCAAAGCAAAATCCGAAGAATCTGTCGCTGCATAGCGAGAAATTCACCTAAATAATTACTAGAAGCTATAAAACAAGGAGTTTAATAATGGCTGCTGATCTCGAAAAAATCGTTAAAGAACTGAGCACTTTGAGCGTGCTCGAAGCTGCTGAATTGGTCACCCTCTTAGAAGAAAAATGGGGCGTCTCCGCTGCTGCTCCCGTTGCTGTTGCTGCCGCTGGTGCTGCTGCTCCTGCTGAAGCTGCTGAAGAGAAAACCGAATTTGATGTTGTCATCAAAGATGCCGGTCCCAAGAAAATTGATGTCATTAAGGCTATCCGCCAGTTGACTAGCATGGGTCTCAAAGAATCCAAAGAATTGGCAGAAACTGCTGGTTCCAAGGTTCTTACCCAAGTTGGCAAGGATGCTGCTGCTGACGCCAAAGAGAAGCTCGAAGCTGCTGGTGCAGTTGTCGAACTAGCTTAGTTTTCAACGTAAATAAAAAAGCGGCTCCACAAGGAGTCGCTTTTTTGATTCGCGTGTTATTTTTCTAAATAACAGTTTTTTGTACTTGACGAATTACCATCACAACTTTCCCTTTAATTTCCAGGGATTCTTCCTTGCCGACTATGATCGGCTCCATTGTCGGATTGGCAGGTTGCAGACGGTAGCCTTCTTTTTCCTTGAAAAAATATTTTAGTGTCGTCTCGTCTCGCTCAGGAAGCCAAACGGCAACCATATCGCCATTCTTTGTTTGCTCTGCGCCAGTTGATTTCATAATAACAATGTCACCGTCATTGACCATCGCATCAATCATTGATTCACCTTCTACTTCCAATGCGAAAAGTTCATCATTTTTATCGCTTGGTAGAAAAGATCGAGCAATATCAACGGATGTCTCTGCGTCAAAGTAGCTGAAATCAGACGATGGGACAGGGATTGGTTCACCCGCAACAATACGACCTGCTACCGGTATCTTGAGCATCTCTCCAAGAGGAGAGACATTTGCCAACCGTACCCCGCGCGAGATCTTGCGCTGACGCTCGATCTTGCCCATTTTTTCGAGTTGGTCAAGATAATAATTAACGACCGAAGTAGACGAAATATCCGTCTCCTCGCCAATTTCCCGAATAGTAGGGGGGTAACCCTCACGTTCCTGGTATGCTTTCAAGAAAGCCAGAATTTTCTTGTGACGGTCACCAAGTCCTTTTGATTTGCGTACCATAACTCACCTCCAGAACGAACGATTCGCTCATTTGTGCTATGAAATAATACTCGAACATGCGTTCTGCGTCAAGGTTCAGAAATTTCTAATAACAGAAATGTTTTAGAGTAAGGTTCATATAAAAGTCTCTTTTGGTCAGGCCTTCTGGAGTTACCTTTGTGTAGATTGCTCTGAAAGCGCTCTCTGAAGATGTAGTGGGGAGAACCTATGCTAAAAAGGTTGGTGCAACTTGTGGTTTTTAGTAAAAGTAGCGCAAATATAATAAAAATAAATGTAACTATTGAAAATATTGATATTAAACTTGACTTTTTTGAATATTTATATATAATGCGTTTAAGTTTGACGAAGTGTTCTTGTAAAAATAAAGGAGAACCAAAATGTTTTCTACAAATACTAATTATCATCAGATCTTGCACAATGCTCGTCAGCGCGAATTGGAAGCTGCTGCTGAAAACCATCGTCTTCTTCAAGCCTTGAAAGATAAAAATGGAATTACTCCCCTTCGCCAGCGTGTTGGCTCATTGCTGATCGAACTTGGGGAGAAGGTTGCGCAGCAACCCAGCCAGGATATTCGCTTGGCTATATCAGCGCGTCAATAAACTTATTTTCAGAAAAGGCTTTTTCTAACTTTCCCTGAACAACACTCTGTTTTGTAATGGTAGGTATTTATGCTGAAAAACCAAATTGAAAACTGGAAAAATATTTATCAGGAATATCCGAAGACCTTTTGGATGTTGGTTACCGTTTCTTTTATCGATCAACTTGGCGGTGCGTTGCTTTTCCCCTTCTTTGCTTTATATATCACGATGAAGTTTAGCGTAGGTATGACCGAGGTTGGGTATCTTTTCGCCCTTTTTTCTGTTGCCAATTTTGCTGGCAGCATTTTGGGCGGTGCGCTCACCGATCGCTTTGGTCGCAAACAGATCGTTATCTTTAGTTTGGTTGCAACATCCATTAGCAGCGTTTTTATGGGATTGGCAAGTGAGATCGAAGCCTTTTATCTGATCGCTGTAATTTCAGGAGTGCTCAGTGTAGGCGGTCCCGCACGGCAGGCAATGGTTGCAGATATTTTGTCAGAAGAGAAACGCGCACAAGGATATGGCGTCTTGCGTGTCTCTGCCAACCTGTCTGTTGCTATTGGTCCTGCAATTGGCGGGTTGCTCTTGGGAATAACCAGCTATCTGACTCTCTTCATAATCGATGCGGTTGTCAGCCTGATCGTGGCCGGGTTGTTTTATGTCTATATTGCCGAGACAAAATCTGAAGCAGCAGAAGCAAGTTCACCGGAGAGCGTTTCGCAATCCTTCAGTGGCTATTTCATTGTTTTTCGGGATTTACTCTTCATGCTTTTTATCGGAGTCTGCATCCTGATGGGTTTGGTGTATACAAATTTGAATACCACGCTGGGCGTCTATTTGCGGGATATATTCGGTGTATCTGA
The DNA here is from genome assembly GCA_018648605.1 of Anaerolineae bacterium. GTDB lineage: Bacteria > Chloroflexota > Anaerolineae > Anaerolineales > Villigracilaceae > Desulfolinea. The sequence goes on from JABGQU010000051.1 coordinate 6,030, forward strand.
AGCAAAGTATGGTCTTTTGTTGAGCCTGAATGCTGCAATGGTCGTTCTTTTCCAGTTTGAGATTACGCGCCGAATTGAAAAGCGTCCGCCCTTTTTGGTGATGGCTGCCGGAATGTTACTCTATGCGATTGGTTTCGCTATGTATGGTTTTGTATCGACAACCGCTATGTTTGTCTTGGCGATGGTCATTTTGACAACCGGTGAGATGCTGATCGCACCGGTTTCGCAAGCGCTTGTGGCGAAGTTTTCGCCCGAAGAAATGCGTGGACGCTATATGGCAATTTTCGGCATTTCATGGATGATCCCCTTTGCAGTCGGTCCTTATTTGGCAGGTCTGATCATGGATAATACGGATCCGCGCTGGCTTTGGTATGCTGCCGGAATAGTGGGAATGGTTGCGGTGATGGGTTTTCTCTGGCTGCACCGTAAAATGACAGAAAAAAGCCCGCTTGTCGAAGCCAATATTGCAATATAAGTTATCTTATTGAAAATAAGAAGGAGTATTTTATGAACCCCGCACTTACCCAATGTCCTGTTTGTAAAGATGAGCTTGCCATTACACGTTTGCAATGCGAGTCTTGTGATACAGCCATCGAAGGTCGCTTTTATGCTGGTCATTTTGCGAACCTTTCGCCTGAGCATATGGAATTTATCGAAGTTTTTGTGCGCAGCGAAGGCAAGATCAAACGAGTAGAAGAAGAACTAAGCCTCTCTTATCCCACCATTCGTAATCGCCTGCATGATGTGATCCGTGCTATGGGGTATGAGCCTGGCAAAGACGAAAGCTTTGATGTGGACGAAGAGAAACGACGCACTATCCTTGCAGAACTTGATGCTGGTCGCATCTCTGCTGAAGATGCCATGCGCGCTTTAAATGGAGAGGAGGAGTAAGATGGAGAGAAAATCCCTTAAGATAAATCAGGAAACGAGACTGAAAATAGAAGTAGTTTCCGGCGATTTGCGTATCACAGGTTGGGAGCAAGATGAGATCAAAGCTAAAACAAATGGCAACTCGCTTGAAATGACTTCTGATGGCGATCAAATCACAATCAGTTGTGATAGCAATCTTATCGTTTCTTTGCCAAAAAAACTCCAAATTGAGATCGATCTTGTCAATGGAGATGCCAGCCTGCGTGTTTTGGATGGTTCGCTGAACGTTGAACATATCGATGGTGATCTGGCATTACGCAATGTTGGCAATATAAAAATCGGGCAATTAGAGGGCGATCTGGTTGTGCGCCATACCAGCGGTGCCCTTAATGCCAATTATGTTGATGGCGATGCATCGATTCGGTCTGTAGCGGGCGATGTCAACCTTCCTGGCGTTGGTGGTGATTTGCATCTGCGTAATTTGCAAGGCAATCTCAACGCAACTGTTGATGGAGATGTGGTCGCCTCTCTTCAGCCGCAAGCGGACGCATCCTACAATATTGAAGCTGGTGCAGATATTTTGCTACGCTTACCTACACTTGTGGATGCTGAGATGGTACTTACAGCCGAATCGGATTTGAGTGTCAAAATACCGGGGGTTGAAGAAACAGATGAAACGACACGCTCGCTGACATTGGGGTCTGGTTCCGCTAAAATGAACATTACCGCCGGTGATGATCTGCTCGTTACCACCCGCTCCGACGATTGGGCAGATCTGGCAGATTTCGACATCAGCCTCCCTTTTATTGGTGCAGATTTCCCGGGCTTATCAGATGATTTTGCCGAGACCATTACTAAAAAAGCGGAAGAAGCTGCCCGCAAAATGGAAGAGAAGCTGCGACAATCTGAGCATAGATTTCGCGCGTCAGAACGTCGTGCTGAGAGACATGTGCGTCGTGCTGGAAGAAAAGCAGAACGCCATATCCATTTTCCTAAACACCCTTTTTCGCCGCGATCCCCCAAGAAACCGGTTGCTCCGTCTGAGCCTGTATCGGAAGCTGAACGTTTGCTGATTTTGAAGATGCTCGAAGAGAAAAAGATCACCGCTGAAGATGCTGAAAAACTACTGGCTGCATTGGTGTAGATGATGATTAATGAAGAGAAGAAGCAAATTTTGAAAATGGTCGAAGATGGCAAGATCACGGCTGAAGAGGCGATTGAACTGCTCAAAGCCGTTGAGCTGGATGATGTTGAAGACGAGGCAGATGTTTTTGAAACGGAAGCCAGCCCATCATCCACGTTTGAGCCGGACGAGAATCTGGGTGCCATTGCCGATAAGGTGCGTAGCTTTTGGCGCATCCCGTTGTGGATCGGGGTCGGGTTCACTGTCTTCGGTGGTTTGTGGATGATGTCAGCAATGCGGGCATCCGGCTTTGGATTTTGGTTTTATTGTGCTTGGTTGCCATTTTTGCTGGGCGTGCTGGTAGTCGCCACCGCAGCCGGGACGCGTACATCGCGCTGGCTTTTTGTGCATATCAAACAGGCACCAGGCAAGACGCCCCAAAATATCACCTTTGGTTTTCCTCTACCTTTACGTTTTGGCGCTTGGGTTTTGCGCAATTTTGGGCATATGATCCCCGGCGTTGAGGCGACGGGCGCAGAAGAAATTTTGGGAGCGATGGCAGAAACGCCTGCTGGCGAATCTACCTTGATCGTAGATGTACATGATACTGAAGACCACGAACACGTGCAGATTTTCGTTGGCTAGAAGGAGATGAGAAAATGATGGCAACAACCGAAGAAAGAATGAAAATCCTGAAGATGATTGAAGAAGAGAAGATCAGTGCAGAAGAGGGCGCAAAACTTCTTTCACTTTTGGGGAGTGGTGATGGTGGCGCAAAACGTGCTCCGCGTGGGCGAGCAGGCGCGCCGCGCACATTGCGTGTGCGTGTAACTGACTTGAGAACGGGTCGTTCGAAGGCTTCTGTGCAGATCCCGCTTAGTTTGGTAGATGCCGGCATGAAGATCGGTGCGCATTTTGCCCCTGAGATCGAAGGCGTGCAGATGGATAGTGTGATGGAAGCCTTTCAGGCGGGCGTGGTTGGGAAGATCATTGATGTGGTGGACGACGAAGATGGCGAGCATGTAGAGATTTTTATTGAGTAGTTCTTTTGCAGACTTTACGCTATGGATAATTCCCCTTCTTGAGAGAAATTTAACATAGGTAACTAAAAAAGCGTCCACATGGACGCTTTTTTAGTTGACGATGGTTTCACAGTTTACGGTTGTATCAGTTCCGTGTTTGACATTGCAGCTATCATTTCCTGCGCCGCCATCCATATAATCGTTTCCCTGGCCACCGTTCAGGTCGTCATTACCATCGCCCCCAAGGATGATGTCGTTCCCTTGGCCGCCATCGAGCGTATCGTTTCCCGTCCCACCGATGATGCAATCGTCGCCGCCTTTGCCGTTGAGCTTATTTCCGCCAGTGTCATTGCCTGCTGTGCCCAGAATGAGATCATTTCCTTGTGTGGCAGTCTGTCCTGCGCTTGGAATAATGATTGTAGTTAGAGACATTGTGCATATGGCAGGTTTTAGTTGATTAGTGAAGATTGGATGAATTGTATGGCTTAACCCACTGATAGAGATAATATTGGTTGCTGCTGCACCAGACAATATTCCGATAAGAATAAAGAAGCTAAGCGTAATCAAAGAAAAGAATAAAATGCGTCTACGAGAAAAATTGATCTTCATTATTTTTCCTCTGTAGTAAGAACACTTACTTCCACCAGTTTTTCGCAAGTCGATGTATCAAATTTGAGCACGCTAGCTAGAAAAACTTCTATAATTTCCGGATTAAACTGTTTTCCTGCCTGCTCGGAGAAATAACGACAAATTTCTTTATGTTCCCAAGCCCCACGGTAACGACGCTTTTGGGAAAGGCCGCTCCAAATATTGACCAGTGTAATGACCCTGGCACCGATCGGGATATCTTTTCCAACCAAGCCTTCGGGCTGCCCACTGCCATCCCAGCGTTCGTGTTGGTAATAGATAGCTTCAGCGATGGGCTTAAGTAGCTCGGATTGGTTAAGGTGTTGTCTTGCATGAACAGGGTGGTTGCGCAATATCTCCAATTCTTTTTCGGTCAATTTGTTTTTCTTTTCTACAATTTTGTTAGGAACATCCATAAGCCCGATCTTGTGCAGATAAGCTGCCATGCGAATATCTTCCAATTCCTTGCCTTGAATGCCAAGTTCGCGGGCGAGTTGATATGCTATCTCAGCAACACGATGGGATTGCCCTTCAATGGAAAGGCGTTTATCAACAGCATCTGCCCAACCTTTTAGAGCATGTTCATAGGCAGCTTTCAATTGCTTATTACGTTGTGAATCAAATAATTTGGGGAACGAAAACCGACCTTTAGTCTTCTTAGGTGTTGCTAATGCTAAGGTTTTAGGGCTTATGCCATTATTGATTTCGTAGTGGTACAGTTGTTCTTGTGTTTGCACAAAAAGATGATGAGCTTCCTCATCCGGGAGGTATAAGATCGTACGCTGATCTTGTTCAGCCAGGTTAGCCAATCCGTCCAGGCTAGCGATTTCTATCGTGTCAGAGCGTGTTAGCAGGCTGGGGTCACGTGCTTCGATCAGATTGGAGCCATACCAGAGTTTTAGGCGTTCTAATTCGTTCTCCTGAGACGAGAAATAGAGACGCCGTAGGAGGACAAGCAGAAGAAATAACGAAGGCAAGCCAATGCCAAGCGCGATCCAACGTGCTGTCTGGATGGGAAGCTTCATTCCAAAGATACTAAGTGTGTTGGGAACGTATTCTGTCCGCGTTAAAGTTGCGATTTGGACGGATTGAGTGCAGGTTCACCATCTGCTGAGCCCTGTTTTAGAACGACTTCTAGGTTGCTAATATCAAATTCAATTGATGGGGTGAATTCACTGGCTAAGGGCAAGCCATCCACACTTCCCTCAGTTCGGATTTCTGTTGTAATCGACAAAGTGTATCGCCCACGCTGGATGCCTGTTTCCGTTTCAAGGGCATCAATGAACGCCTGAATATCATCCAGTTTCAGCGTTCCGGATGTGGTGAACACATTCCGCTAAAACTTTCTTCTGAGGTGAGTTCAAGAGTACGCTTCCAACCGGAGTTATCGCTAACTCGTGCCAGTAAATGATATGTTCCGTTGATCGTGCTTGGATAGGTGGAGATAAAGAGATAATCCATGTTGATGGCAAATGAGCCGTTCAAGCGGCGAAAGATGGGTTCGCTTGGTTCAATCTGAGTTGAATCATAAATACCGCTAGGCACATCGGCTGTGTATCGAAAGACTGCTTGCTCTTCGTAAGCGATAGGTGTTGAGATTTTATTTAAAATAGGCTGCCCGAATGCTGCGATGCCCAAAACCAGTGCCCAAAAACGAAGATGGCTAGGATAAAGAGATTCTCGCTAAGGTTCTGGTTTGAACTGGAATTCATAATACCTCGGTTGTACTTTTCCTTTTCAGGGAGAGTAGTACGATATAAAAGAAAAATAAATACTAAAGTAAGAATAGCAAATCCCCAAGGAGAGCGCAAGGTTCGCAAAGTTTTCCCTGCACCAGAGACGTGGAGCCATAATTTTCCAACGATCTCATCTTATGTAGGAGTATAGGAATCAACCCAATCATTATGATCGCCTTGGAGTTGAAAAGTACTATCGGGGTTGATCGAGATGATGCGATGGAAAATATAATTGATCGTGGGATGCTTATAAGCAATAGCGTCGCCAACTTTATAAATGCTGGCTTCTTTGACGATCACCAAATCGCCCAGCATGAATTTCGGAGACATGCTATTGCCAGAAAGAATAACGTAAGATGCCGTTCCGCTAAATTGTGTTGGGGAAAATTGCACCCAAAGGACAACCATAATTACCAAAATAGTTGCAGATAAAATACTTCTATTCAGTCTCTTTACTTTGAACATTTTTTGACAATCGGTAGAAAAAAAACACGGAAGTATAATCTCCTCCGTGTCTTTTTAGTGTTCTGTATTGATTGTTTTGCTTTAGTCTGTAGCAACGACCTGCAACGATGCTGCACCAGCAACGGTCGGTTCAGAACCTGAAGCGAAAGAGCAACTCCAGATTACACCACTGGTATTTGTGCAACTTACCCAGGTTGTGCCGCTAGCTATGGTGATTTCAACGGTTGCAGCCGCTGAAGCGCTTGCAGTGGGATTGACAGAAAAAGCAACAGAAGCGACTTTTGAAGGATCAGAGTTCAACAAGATGTAAGCAATGTTCGTAATGGTATAGCCACTGATAGTACCTGCACTATCACCGGCTCCACTTTCGGGAACACTATTGGCAGCAGCAAAGCCATAAGCAACAGCAGAGAGAGTGAGTGCCATCAATACGATTGTAACGGTGCGATAATTGAATAAACGGCGCATAAGAAAAAACCTCCATAAAAAAGAAAGAAAGCGCTTAATACATCCGTATATTACTTACTGACATTCGAAAAAACATTGAATTCTTATTGGTATAAAAAGTAGGGAAGAAACCCCTACAGTTTTTGCCGTAATATCAGCCACTTTCCGACAGAGTCTACTAGCTATATCTTTAAAGAGTGTTGAAAAAGCTTAAAAATCACTTTGCGTTTTTGAAAGGTGACTTTCTCTCTTTTCCAAGCCTACATAGTTTATATATATTCACTTGACATCTTCTTAATATCTCTCCTTTACTATTGAAGCAGTTCAATAAAGAACAATATTCTGAAAAGGAGAATAAAAAAATGAACAAGAAATTTGGTTGGATCGCAGGTACTTTGATGGTTGCTCTTATCGTAGTAGGTGCCTTTGGTGTTACAGTTGCATCTGCCGATGATGGCGGACCGGATCGCCCATTCACTGATGGTGGCGGAAAACGTGGCTCTGGTGGACGTAGCCTGGATGGCGAAGCTCTTGAAACCGCCGCAGATTTGCTCGATATGAGTACAGACGAAGTTACGGCTGCTTTGGCAGAAGGCAAAACCTTGCAAGACCTTGCCGACGAAGCCGGCGTGAGTATCGAAGAAATTCGGGATGCTATGAGCGTCCTGCGTGAAGATGCCATGCGAGAACGCATCGCCACAGCCGTTGAAGAAGGTACCATGAGCCAGGAACAAGCCGATTGGATGCTTGAAGGACTTGAAAAAGGTTTCCTCGGCAAACACGGCGGCGGTTTTGAAGGACGTGGCAGATTTGACAAAGGTCAACGCCCGACTACTGAGTAGATTTTCAACTATTGGTAAAAAAAAGCGGAGCGCATTTGCGCTCCGCTTTTTGCTATTGATGCCGAAATTAAATTCTCTCGATCATCACACGTTCAGGGCTGATCGTAAATTCCCAGTAGCCGAGATCGCCAGCTTTATACACCAAATGTAAAGCATCTGCCTCCCGTGTAACAGAATCCAGCTTGAAAGAACGCTTGGGTCCGAAGGTGACCATCTCTGGGTCCCATTCGGCTTGTTCTTCTGCATCATAACCATCGGGCGCATCGTATAGGCGTTTGATATCCACTTCGTTGAGCAACAAACGCAAAATAGCTTCGGGTGCGTCCATCATCCACAAAAGGCTGGCTCTTGCCTGTGTTTCAAGTTCTTCTACGCGTTCTTTTTCGCTTAACTCCCATTGCACAGGTGACCAAACTGGGGGCAGATCGTCAACGTGGATGGTTTCGTGATCGATAATGGATGGCATATTCTCTCCTGAATATTTCTTTGAAAATTCTCGTAGCAACGCTCCGCGTTGCGATGGCTTTTGAGTGCTGCCGCAACGCAGAGCGTTGCTTTTAGGTGTTTAATCGACCGTCAGCGTTTTCGATAAGTTACGCGGAAAATCGGGGTCGTAGCCGCGTGCCACGCTCATGTGATACGAAAGCAATTGCAAAGGCAGCACTGCCAAAAGCGCACTGATCTCTTCGGGCGCGTCGGGGATGACGATCAATTCGTTGGCGTTGGCGCGCAGGCGTTCGTCGTCGGGGCCGATGACGATGGCGCGTGCACCGCGTGCGGTGACTTCGTTGATGCCGCTGATGATGAGCGGGATGTCGTTCGGTCCCGCCACGAAGATGATCGGGTAATTCTCCGTTACCGCCGAAAGCGGACCATGCTTGAACTCGGTCGAGAGCATCCCCTCGCAGTGCGCATAAGTGATCTCTTTGAGCTTGAGTGCGCCCTCCAATGCGATGGGAAGCGTCGCGCCGTACCCGAGCGTGTACATGTCTTGGACATCGTCCAGCGTGGAGGCTAGGTCGGCGACACTGGGCGCTACCATCTCTAAAGTTTTTTCCATTAACTCAGGCACAACTTTTAATTCGGCGGTGTCTTTGCCTGCCATTTTATAAGCGAGATAGATGAAATTGTAGACCTGGTTTGTGAAGGTCTTCGTTGCCGGGACGCTGATCTCGTAGCCACAGCCGAGGGGCAGGCAGCTATTGGTAAATTGTGTGAGCGTGGAGCCGATCACGTTGGCGATGCCGTAGGGCGTCATCCCCTTTGCTTCGGCAGCGGCGAGGGCGTTGAGCACGTCTTTGGTCTCGCCCGATTGACTAACGAAGATGCCGACATCGTCGTGGGTCACGGTGGGGGCATATTGGGGCATGAATTGCGGGGCAAGCACGGGGATCGTGGCACGTCCTGCTAATTGTGCGAATGAAACGGAACCGGCTAAACTGGCATGATAGCTCGTTCCGCAAGCGACCAAGTAAAGGTTGCGGGCGTTTCGCATTTTCTCGATCACCTCGTCGATGTCGGGAGAATCATCCAATAAATTATGTAATTCCCGCGCAACTTGGGGCTGCTCGTGAATTTCCTTGAGCATGAAATGGGGATAGCCGCCTTTTTGGACAGAATCCATTGTTTCGGTGACTATTTCAGGGTCGCGTTCGATAACTGTGCCATCGGTGATGGCGCGCAGCTCGACGCTGTTGTGGCCGAGAATGATAATCTCGCCATCTTGCGGACGCAGGATTTCGCGCGTGAGCGGGAGCAGGGAGGGCAGGTCGGAAGAGAGGCAGGTGAAGTCTTCACCGATGCCGACCACAAGACCGGAGCCTTTTTTGAGTGCGTAGAGTTTGTCGTCGTTGGCGGGGGCGAGAACGAAGGCATAGTCACCTTTCAGGTCACCGTATGCCAGACGCATGGCGTCGATGATCTCGTAGCCTTTTTTGATATAACGCTCAACGGCGTGGACACAGCTTTCGCCATCGTTTTCAGAGCGGACGTTGAGCCCCTCGGCGATGAATTGCTGGCGCAATTCGATATTATTGACGACGTTGCCGTTATGCGCGCCGACCATGTCCCCATCTGAGTCGAGATGCGGTTGCGCATTGATTTGGGAAGGCGCGCCGAAGGTCGCCCAACGCAATTGCGTGATACCGCGCTGACCGCGCATCTCGCCCACGTTGTATTTTTCGGCAACAGAATCGACTTTGCCGACATCCTTGCGAAGGTCAATTTTTCCGTTGCTGATGGTTGCCATCCCAACTGAGTCGTAGCCGCGATAGGTGAGTCGCTCTGCCGCGCCGATGAGTATTGCGCCTAAATTATCTTCTTCTTTTTTAACGATACCGAAAATACCGCACATTGGGTTTGTCTCCTGTATTTTATTTTTTAGCCCCCGAATTATAGCTGAAGAATGGAAAAGCCTTACCACGGAGCCCACAGGAATCACAGAGAAAAAATTTAAAATCTCCGTGGACTCTGTGTTCTCTGTGGTGAAATCAAAACAGCCCCGTTGAAACTCATCAGGGCTGTTGCTTGCGGAAATCAGTCCAAAATCAGTTTTGAGCGTTGGAAGCGTGCTCTGGCGATTTTTAGCAGGGTCGTGTCGATTATCGTCAGAATAACGAAGGCAAGAAAACCGAGCTTGCCCCAATTTGCGCTTTGCACCCACTCAACCAGCAGCAGGCTCAACTTCACTGGTAGGAACTGTGCGATCAGCAGGAAAGAAAAGAAGATGACCATAAAACCCATGCTGACAGTTTGTTGTGCCTGCCGCACCGTCTCAGCGCGCAGCGAGACGATGATCCCGATCCCTGCCGAAAGGAGGGCGATCAGGAAGCTGAAAATGATGCTGGTGGCGAGTACGATCGGCGTGTAGATGTAGAACGTGCTGTTTGGTATCCCAAAAACGATGTTGACAATCGCAATGCTGATGAACATGATTGCCATCGTCAGCCCCCAGCCGTAGATCAGCGTCCCCGCAATCTTGCCCAGCAAAATGGCGCTATCGGATACGCGGCTCGCCAATAGCGTTTCGAGTGTGTGTCGTTCCCGTTCTCCTGCAATGGCATCTGCAATTGTGCTGCTGACCATCAGAAATGGCAGCCACAACCAGTAGAAGAGAGAAATCGGCGTTTCGATCCAGTTGGGTCCCGACATGAGCGGCATATAGATCCCGAACATGCCGAGGATCACTAGCAAGCCGATCAGCCCGCCCTTGCGATTGCCGCGTGCATTCAAAATTTCCTTCAGTTCCTTGCCCACGATGGTGATAATGTCGCTAAACATGCGCTTTCTCCTCGCTGCCATTCACGAGCGCCATAAAAGTCTCTTCCAGGTTGGCATTATCCTTGCGGACTTCCTCGATCTGCGCGCCAGCCTGAACCAAAAGGCTGACAAAGGGCGCAATTTCGGTCGCTTCTTTCAGGCGGATGACCAACTTGCCATTTTCTGGATGGATGTCTGCGACCTGTTCGGATTTGCGGATCTGGCTGATTGCCGTTTCACTGAAATTTGATCCCGTGATCTTCACGCGCGGCCCCCCGGCTTGCTCCCGTAACCGGTCCAGTGCACCGACTGCAAGCAGCTTCCCATTACGGATCACGCCCACTTCCTGGCAGAGTTTCTCCGCTTCTGCGAGATTATGCGTGGTCAAAAAGATCGTCACGCCCTCGCGCCGGGTCAGGTTACTCAAATCCTCGTGCAGGGTTGCGGCGGCAATCGGATCGAGACCGGCAGTCGGCTCGTCGAGGAAGACCAACTTCGGGCGGTGGATGAGCGTCCGCGCAATCGCCAGTTTTTGCTTCATCCCGCGGCTCCACTTCCCGACCTGTTCGTGGCGCCGATCCCATAATCCCATATCGGCCAACAAGCCTTTCACACGCTCGTTCAATTCACTTTTCTGGAGATGCCAGATCCGTCCATAGAAGTTCAAATTATCTTCTGCAGTCAGGCGTTCATAAAGACCGTGATGTTCCAGTAAAGACCCGCAGCGCAGACGGATTTCATCCGCCTGCGATTTGGTGTCAAAGCCCAGCACGTTCGCCTTGCCTTCTTCGGCATCCAATAAGCCCAACAGCAGGCGGATGGTTGTCGTTTTCCCAGAACCGTTGGGTCCGAGAAAGCCAAAAACACTCCCCGTCGGGACGTTGAGCGAGAGTCTGTCAACGGCTTTTACTGTGCCAAAAGATCGACTCAGGGATTCGGTTTGGATAGCGTAAGTCATTCTTGCTCCGTTTGAACGGTTTCAATAAAACTTTGCAACTGTTTGCGATATTCTTCAAAAGCTTTACGCCCATCATCGGTCAGTTCGCAGAGCGTCAACGGGATTTTTCCCTTGTACGTCTTCTCTATCTTTACGTATCCGGCGGCTTCGAGTTTCGAGAGATGCGCCGAAAGATTTCCTTTAGTCAGCCCGGCTTCGCGTTGCAAGTAAAGAAAATCCGCGCTTTCGACCGCGTACAAAATCGCCACGATGATCGTTCTGCTCGGCTCGTGCAACAGACGGTCCACATTCGAGATCGAACGAATGTCATCACTCATGCTCCACCTCTTCGGGTGGGGTGGTGGAGCGCAGATAGGTCGAGAGCACAAATCCGCCGATGACGAGCAGCGCAACGCCCATGATCCCGTAGTAGAGTGCCAGCCCCATGTTCATGTCGGCGGAGACAAACATGATAGCAGTTCCGATTACTACACTCAAAGCCGCGATCCAATAAAAGCGCATAATGCGCATCCGCACGCCGAAAATGCTCGACGCGATTGCCATTGCTAAGCCGACCATGCCCGGTATCCAGTTCAGCGGCGTCGATACGTTGTTGATTGCCATAATAATCAAAACTGATAAAGTACCAGAAAAACCAGCGACCCAAACAAGGCGTTTCTTCCGCTTCCCTTTCTTTTCACGCTGGTAAGCGACATATCCCGTGCGCGGGAAGGTGACGCGGTTCTTTAGTTGGCGAATCAACCAGCTAACGCCAAACATCCCTCCGAGGAAGACCAGCACTATAATCACGCTCAAGAAAGCCCCGAACTTTGTACCCTCATATTTTGCCAGCGCAAGGAAATAGAGGGTGAGCAAGAGAAATATCCCCGCCATATTGAACTCGTACGTGCCGTCTATATACCAATATTGTTTGGCGCGTAGTTGTTTTTCATCCAAATCCGTTGTCATAGGGAACTCCTTCTTTCGTTGGTTTGTATTGCAAACCTGTTTGTATAATATATAAATTTACCGAAAGAGTCAAGCCCAATCCCCTTAAACAAAACGTGGACGACAAAACGCCGTCCACGTGAGTTGGAAAGGATTAAGTAGCCGAACTACTTCTCCATCTTTGGATTCCAAACTTCCCAAATCTTCCCGACCATATCCGGACCAGGTTTCAATGTCAGTTCACCGGGTTCCCAACCCGCAGGCGTAGCTTCTGCGCCCTTCGTCTTTCGCACATGTTGGAAAGCCTGGATCTGGCGCACCGTTTCCGCCATCTTGCGCCCGACGGGCGGCGTCAACACTTCCATCGCCTGGATGACACCATCCGGGTCGATGATAAAGCGTCCGCGCAATTCGATGCCCTGATTTTCGTCCCAGACGCCGTAGGCACGTCCGACGTTGCCTGCCTGGTCGGCAGCCATATGGAAGGGGATACCCCCATCCACCATTTTGGTCAATTCATGGTCGTTCCACATTTTGTGTACAAAGTGGCTATCTACACTTACGGAGATAACTTCAACCCCTAAGTTCTGTAAAACATCATATTTGTCGGCGACCGCCGATACTTCGGTCGCTCAGACAAAGGTAAAGTCACCGGGATAGAAGCAAACCAATACCCACTTTCCAGCAAAATCAGAAAGCGAAACCTCCGTAAACCCACCTTTATAATAAGCGGGAGCGGTAAATTCAGGGGCTTTTTGCCCAACACGAGCTGTCATTTTTATCTCCTTTTTTTCAAGAACTTCATCGGATGTTTTCTGGTCGTCAGCGGGATCAGTAGCAACACTACTGGTCACACGTGCGCATCCTTGCGTTTCAGCCATAAGAAACTCCTTTCTTTGTACTGTAAATTACGACCACCTCCAATTATAACAAAACACACAATAAAAATGACACTTAACCCTAACTTTTTTGGTAAACTTTTATATTAGATAAAAAACCGCCCACGTTCGCCAGTCAACTTGCTTCCATTATGTCAAAATCAACGCCCTTCAGATGCAAATATGCTAAAATAATGGTAATGAAGAAAATACTTCCCCCCTCAAAAAGAACAACAGCTTTCCGAGCACATAAACGTGACCTGCTCTGGCAGATATTCGTTCCCCTTGGTATTACAGTGCTTATTTTCGTCGCGGCATCTGTGGGTGCAGCCACGCAAACGGGTGCTACAGATAGTCTCTGGGCAGATATCTCAACGATTTGGTTACTGATTCCTGTCATATTTTTTGCCATCATCTTCTTGCTTCTTCTTGTAGGGATAATCTACGGTGTCGCAAAACTACTTCAGATCACACCCATCTATACCCACCAACTTTACAACCTCATTTGCATGCTTGGAAAGAAGATCGAAGGACTAGCGGATGAAACAGCAAAACCAATCTTCTTTGTCGAAGGAATTTCTGCAAGCATAAGAAGATTCTTTCGGCAAAAATAAGGGAGTCTACTAAAATGAAAGAGATTGAAAAAACAGATAGCTCGTGGAAAAGCAAGACGCTGCTCATTGGCGCAGTCGTTGGCGCGCTAACGGGAATCGGTACTGCCTATTTCCTGATCAAAAACGCTGAAAAAGAAGGTGAAACCCTTTCCTTTTCTAGCGGGCAAGGTCTCAAGCTGGGCTTGCTAATTCTTGGCACGCTACGCCAGGTTATGCAATTAGATGATGGTCAGCCTAAAGAAAAAGCGCGTTAACTTTTTTATTTAGCATTGTTATCCCTGCTTCACTAAATCTCACTTGCCACTAAAAGAATTCTTAGTAGTGAGTGAGATTTAGTTCATCTCCTGGCTTTCAAATTAAGAATTACGCCCAACTGTAGGCATTATGAAAGTATTTTCTGCTAACTTAGAGCAATATAATCTTGTTGTTGTCATCCCCTCATATAAGGTGGAAAAACAAATTGAAGAGACGCTAAGGTCTATTCCAGAATTTATTCGAAATATTATTGTTGTGGATGATGCCTCCCCGGATGATACAGGGAAAATCGTAGCGCAACTTCAGAAGAAAGATTCTCGCATCACCTTAATTACTCATGCCATAAACGAGGGTGTAGGTGGGGCGATGCTTTCAGGGTTCAAAAAAGCGCTTGAACTAAATGCTCAAATTGTTGTTAAGATCGATGGGGATGGGCAAATGAGCCAATACGATTTGCGTCCTCTATTAGAACCCCTCATTTTAGGAGAAGCAGATTTTACGAAAGGGAATCGTTTTCGCGACTTCAATGCGCTAAAATCCATGCCTTTGATACGCCAAATTGGAAATATAGGGTTAAGTTTTCTCGTTAAAGCTTCTACAGGCTATTGGAATTGTTTTGATCCCACGAATGGGTTCTTTGCTATACGATATGAAGCTCTGAAAACTCTTTCCTTCGACAGAATTCATAAGAGATTTTTTTTCGAAACCTCTCTTTTAGGGGAACTATATCTTTTAGATGCTTTTATCAAAGATATTCCATATCCAGCTATTTATGGGAATGAAGTCTCAAATTTATCTATTAGGAAAACTTTGTTCGAATTTCCCCCAAAGCTCACCCTAATGTTCTTGCGAAGAATTTTCCTTAAAAAATTTCTCTTTGACTTTGGCATAGATGCTCTTTATCTATCCAGTGGCATTCCTATGTTTCTCTTTGGATTAGCATTTGGCATTATAAAGTGGATCAAATATGCAAGGCTTGGTGTTCCGGCGCCAACCGGAACGATCATGATACCTGTTGTTTTAGTTATACTGGGCTTTCAATTAATTCTAGCTGCAATTAGTATTGACCTGCAAGCCATCCCGGAAACCCCTCTTTGCAGCAATAAAAAAATGACATCCTTTTAAAAATAGTGAAGATGCTGAGAAAATTAACATCTGATGTTACGCAGTAAATAAATTGGACTTCCTTTCCCCTCATCCTAGCCTTCTCCCAAGGGGAGAAGGGATTAAGTCCCCTCTCCCTTTGGGAGAGGGCGGAGGGTGAGGGCAGCCCCAAAGTCTGCCAAAGGCATCTTTTGCGTACATCAGTTAACATAGGTGAATATGAGCTTGTTTTTGAAAATTCAGAATGGAAATATTATCAATTTATTCACATTCGCTAATTGAGCAGGGAGCTGAAATGCCTAATCCAATTGTCTGGTGGGAACTCGCAACCCACGATCAGGAAAAATCTGCTAAATTCTTTCAAGATGTTTTTGGCTGGGATTTGAAAAAAGAGAACGATGTAGGCTTCTACAAGATGAATCATGAGCCACCCCAAATCACTGGCGGCGGGATTTTTACCCTAAAGCGCGCAAAGCTGCCTTTTGTTTCACTCTATATTCAAGTGGAAGATATTCACGCCAAAGCAAAAGAAGTCGCAGAGCACGGCGGGCTGATCAAAGATCCACCTTTTGAAATTTCCCCTGACGTGTGGCTCTGTCTTTTCAATGAACCATCTGGTGTTGAGTTTGCGATGATCCAGCAAAATTAGAACTTCCGAATTCTTTATGAACTAGCCCCATAAAAGTAGACACGAAAAGAAAGCCCTCCTGTATGTAAAACAGGAGGTGCTTTTTATTATGGCAGGCAAAAAAGGAGCAAAACACTATT
>JABGQU010000052.1 GCA_018648605.1 Anaerolineae bacterium
TCTCCTGTTTGCAAGATAGCTATTTTTACCTCAATTTAGATGCAATCGCCCTGGTCAACGTGATTGACGCTATATTGATTTCGTGTATAATCGTGAAGCTATGTTTATTTCTGATGGTATGAAAAACACCTTGCTTTCCTTCAAGAAGTCCTAGTTTTTCAGAAACGATAGCGTTTTTGGGCGAGAAGGAGAGCTCCCTTTTGCCCTATTGCATTATAAAGTCAATGACAGCAATTATGCTTAGATTTTAGTTTGGAGGCAACATTGGTTGAAAATGGGAAGTCTGTTATTTTACAAGTCCAAGATCTGGAGACACAGTTCAGTACCCCTGATGGAACTGTTCATGCAGTGAATGGTATTTCTTTTGATCTGAAAGAAGGGGAAACATTGGGGGTTGTTGGTGAATCAGGTTGTGGCAAGAGTGTAACCATGCTTTCTGCCTTGCGTTTGATCCCTATGCCGCCCGGGAAAATTGTAGGTGGACAGGTTTTCTTTCAAGGGCAAGATCTACTGAAGATGTCGAAAGAGGAAATCCGCCACGTGCGCGGCGCTCAAATCAGTATGATCTTCCAAGACCCGATGACTTCGCTTAATCCGGTTTTGACAATTGGTAAGCAAATGACCGAACCGCTGCTGCTGCATTTGGGGATGAAGATGGAACAAGCAGAAGCGCGTGCTGCCGAATTATTGACGATGGTCGGTATTTCTGACGCAGTACAGCATCTCAGTGATTATCCTCATCAATTTTCAGGCGGTATGCGCCAGCGCGTAATGATTGCAATGTCCTTAGCTTGTAACCCTCAAATTTTGATCGCAGATGAACCCACCACCGCACTGGATGTGACCATTCAGGCACAAATTGCAGACTTGGTAAGACGCCTACGCGATGATCTGGGCATGGCGGTGATTTGGATCACCCATGACCTTGGCGTGGTCGCCGGTTTCGCTGAGCGAGTCTTGGTGATGTACGCTGGTTTCATCGTTGAGAATGCGCCCGTTGTAGAACTTTATGAAAACCCGATGCATCCGTATACGGCTGCATTATTGCGTTCCCTTCCACGTGTAGATGGAAGCAGTATAGGGCAAAAATTGGAAGTGATCGAAGGTTTGCCCCCGGCACTACTTGAAAAACCAATGGCTTGTCCCTTTGCCCCACGTTGTAAGTTTGTTCAAGAAAAATGCCTGAATGAGAATCCACCACTGCAAGAATGGTCTTCAGAGCACCATGTAGCTTGTTGGGTAGACATGAGCACAGGAGAACTTCGATGACCACCACCCCGCTTATCCGTGTAGAAAATCTTACAAAACATTTCCCGATTACGCGTGGCATAATCGTACAAAAAGAAGTTGGCGCAGTTCAGGCTGTTGATGACATTTCTTTTGAGATTATTCAAGGCGAAACACTTGGCTTGGTCGGTGAGAGTGGTTGTGGTAAATCAACCACAGGTCGTACTTTGCTGCAATTACACAAGCCTACTTCCGGCAAAGTTTTCTATAAAGATATCGAGTTGTCTACCGCATCCAACGCTGTCATGCGTGAGATGCGACGTAATATCCAAATTATTTTTCAAGACCCTTATGCATCTCTAAATCCGCGCATGACAGTTGGCAGTATTGTTGCTGAACCATTAGAAATCCATAATATTGGTACAGCTGCTGAACGCCAGGAACGCGTGAAAGAGTTGCTGGAACTTGTAAGTCTAAACCCCCATTTTATTAACCGTTACCCGCATGAGTTCTCAGGTGGACAACGTCAGCGTATTGGTGTTGCCCGTGCTTTGGCTTTACAACCTGATTTCATTGTTTGTGACGAGCCCATCTCAGCATTAGATGTTTCTATTCAAGCGCAGGTTGTCAACCTGCTAGAAGAATTGCAGGAAGAGTTTGGCTTGACCTATCTCTTTATTGCGCATGACTTGAGCATGGTACGCCACATTTCAGATCGTGTGGCTGTAATGTATCTTGGCAAGATCGTGGAATTGGCAGCCCGTGATGAGCTTTATGAAAATCCATTGCATCCATATACACAGGCTTTGCTTTCAGCAGTGCCGATCCCTGATCCTGTTTTAGAGCGAAAACGAAAACGCGTTATTCTTGAAGGTGACGTGCCTAGCCCGGCGAACCCGCCGTCTGGGTGTCGTTTCCATACGCGCTGCCCCATCGCAGAAGCTGTTTGCAAAGAAGAACACCCGGAATGGCGCGAAGCAGTAGAAGGGCATTGGGTTGCCTGCCACCTTGCAAAATAGGTGAGCGAAAACCACAAAAACTTTTTTAAGGAGGTGGTTGCCTGACGCGATATACATAAATAGGAAGTTCACCGTAAACTTTATAATTTTAACAACTCTCAAGAAGGAGAAGTAAAGAAATGAAAAAGACACTTTGGATGGTTCTTGGCTTGCTGGTTATCAGCAGCATGATCCTTACCGCTTGTGGTGGCGCTGCCCCCGCAGAAGAAGCTCCCGCTGCTGAAGCTCCTGCAGAAGAAATGCCTGCAGAAGAAATGCCCGCAGAAGAAGCTCCCGTAGAAGAAGTTATGGACAAAGGTCCTGTGACTTATCACGGTTACTCCACCACAGATATCCCCACCCTGGATCCCCAGCTTGGTGAGGACACTGTATCCATCGTTTACATCGAGAACCTGTTTGTTCACTTGACCAACTACGATCTCGATACAGCTGAAGTTGTTCCTGAAGCTGCTACCTCCTGGACAATCAGTGAAGATGGCTTGACCTACACGTTCACTATCCGCACCGACATTCCTTGGGTAAAACACAATCCTGTTACTTTGGAAACCACCCAAGAAGTTGATGCTGACGGCAACCCCCGCTTCGTTACCGCTTATGATTTCGAATACGGTATCAAACGTGCTTGCGACCCCAACACCGGTTCTTACTACAGCAGCGTTATTGCTCCCAGCATTGTTGGCTGTGAAGACGTGTTGTACTACGAAGATCCTGCTGCCGTTCCTGCCGAATTGGTTGATGCCATTGGCGTAACTGCCGTTGACGATGCCACTCTGGTTATTGAACTTCCCTTTAACGCCGCTTTCTTCCTCTCCCAGACCCCGATGTGGACTATTGCTGCATCCCCCTCCTGGGCAATTGAAGAACATGGCGACAACTGGATCGAAGCTGGTAACATCGTGACCAATGGTCGCTATGTATTGAACGAGTGGGTCCATGGCGTTCGCCGCCAGATGCTCCGCAACCCCTTGATGCCTGCTGATATGCATGGTGGCGGTAATATTGAAAAATTCGTTACCAATGTTGTTCCTGACACCACCACTGGCTACGCTCTGTGGCTGAACGGTGAAGTCGAAGTCTCCGGCATCCCTGATGCTGAATTGGAAGCCCACTTGGCTGAATTCCCTGATGAGACCGAACAAATTCCTGATCTCGCAGTATTCTATATTGCTTTCCGCGAAACCAAAGCTCCGTTTGACAATGTTCACGTTCGCCGCGCTTTCAGTGCTGCTTTCGATCGTGCGACCTTCGTCGAGACCGTCCGTCAAGGTCAGGGTCTCCCCATGAAACACTTTGCGCCTCCTGGAATCTTCGGCGCTCCCGCCATCGACGAAGTTGGTGTTGGCTTTGATCCTGAATTTGCTGCTGCTGAGCTGGCATTAGCTGGTTACCCCAACTGCGAAGGCTTCCCACAAATATCCCTCTTGGGCTACAGTGGTCAGTCCACGCTGAACTGGATCGAATTTGCTCAAGCAAACTGGTCCGAGAACCTCGGTTGTTCCCCCGACCTCATCACCATTGAACAACAGTCCTTCTCCGAACTCTTGGCTACCACCAAGCTTGATGACGAAGAAGCACCTAATATGTGGACCCTTGGTTGGGGCCCTGACTATGCTGATGAGAACAACTGGGTTGGCGATGTATTGCACTGCGATAACACCTCAGAGCGCATCCGTCGCGAATGTAACGAAATTGACGATCTGATCGTTCAAGCTCGTGAAAGCTCAGACCCAGCAGAGCGTGTAGCGCTTTATGCTCAGATCGAAGAAGCATTCTTCGGCGCTGATGGCGAATTCCCCTTCGCCCCGCTCTTCGTCCGCATCGCTTTCCAAGCTACCCACAGCTGGTTAGACTACACCCCGGCTCTGTTCGGTGGCGATCAATGGTACACCTGGAACATTGATACAGCTGCACAGCCGATGATGGCTGAGTAATCTATTTGCTCAGTAATATGTAACTAGTACGTATTTGGGGAGCGGCATTTGCCGCTCCCCAAAATTTGAGAAGCTCTACTATTATTTCAGTTGAATTTCATACTCCGTCCCTGTGATGGGAGATATCATGACCAAATATATTATTCGTCGCTTACTGATGGCGATCCCCGTAATTTTCTTGATGATCTTGGCAACATTTGTATTAGTACAAGCTATGCCTGGTGGTCCTTTTGATGCAGTCGGGCAGAAATCAATGCCTGAACATATTCGTATACTCTTGGAAAGACGTTATGGTCTTGATAAGCCGCTCTACGAGCAATTTTTCCGTTATTTGGGTAATCTTCTACAAGGCGATCTTGGCCCCTTATTCCGCCAACCATCGTCTTCTGTGAATGATATTGTGGCACAGACCTTCCCCGTCTCAATCCAATTGGGGTTGATGTCTGTTATGGTTGGTTTTATTTTGGGTATCCCTCTGGGAATTATCGCCGCCTTAAACCACAATACGATACTCGACTATGTTACGACTTTCCTAGCGGTTATTAGCGTTTCTGTGCCAACTCTGGTTTTAGGACCAATTCTTATTTATACCTTTGGGGTCAAACTTGATTTGCTACCCATTGCATTTTGGGGAGCAGACCCGCCATTTACCCTGGGTTTCCTGCCCCCGCTCACCTCGACATTCTTCCGCCATGCAGCTATGCCAGTCTTTTCTATTGGCACGGGGATGGCAGCAGGTATTGCCCGTCTGACGCGCGCAGGTCTTTTGGATGTTCTCTCGGCTGACTATGTCCGTACAGCCCGTGCTAAAGGTTTACAGGAACGTGTCGTTATTGTGACCCACGCTCTTAAAAACTCGCTCATCCCAGTTGTCACCATATTAGGACCGCTCTTGGCGGGTGCTGTCACTGGTAGTTTTATTACTGAGCAGATCTTCGCACTCAATGGTATGGGACGCCGCTTTGTCAATAGTATTGGGCAACGTGAATACTTCCTTCAAACCAGTCTGGTTTTGGTTTACGGGTTATTGCTGATCTCCGGTAATTTATTGGTCGATGTTCTGTATGCATGGCTAGACCCACGCATTCGCTACGACTAAATCGTGTTTAGGATTAGATCATGACAGCAGATAAAAAATTAGAAAAATTAAAAAACGCCAAAAAAATTGGTGAAAGCCGCAGTCCAATGCAGGATGCAATGCGTGAATTTCGTCGCAGCAAAATTGCTGTTGGCGGTATGATCGTTGTCGTCTTTGTTGCTATTTTGGCTATATTTGCACCAGTTTTTTCCCCATACGGCTTTGAAGTGCAAAATTTGCGCAATAATCGCGCAAAGCCAATGGAAGGGTATGATATTACTGAAACCTACGCAGAAGAAAAATGCCATTGGTATGAAACCCCGCTTGAATGGGGTTGTACAGTCTTCATTGCAGGGTCTGACGCTTTAGGCCGTGATCTGTTCAGCCGTATCGTATACGGAACACGCGTTTCCCTTGCGGTTGCCTTGGCAGCCGCCTCCGTTAGCTTAATGATCGGGTTGATCTACGGTACTGTCTCAGGGTATGCAGGCGGTAATGTAGATAACCTGATGATGCGTCTCGTTGATTTTCTCTACGCAATTCCTCTGTTGCCTATCATCATCTTAATGACTGTTTATTTTAACGCCGTCAGTAGGCAAGGCTCAGAGAGTCCTCTAATGATATGGCTAATTGGATTAGATAAAGCGGCAGGTGGTTTGCTTTTCGTATTCATTGCTATCGGTGCATTGAACTGGCTTGGTATGGCACGCCTCGCACGTGGACAGGTGCTTTCATACAAAGAAAAAGAATTTGTGGAAGCCGCTCGTGCATTAGGCGCCGAGAATGGTCATATTATTTTTAAACATCTCATCCCTAATGTGCTCGGACCCTTGCTAATTGCAGAATCAATGGCTATTCCTGGTTATATCTTCCTTGAGGCAGTCCTTAGTTTTATTGGTTTGGGTGTTACCCCTCCCACACCAAGCTGGGGTGCTATGATCAATGAAGGCTACTCTGGGCTGAGATCAAATCCGCATTTGGTGTTATTCCCAGGTTTTGCACTTTCCACGCTTACACTCGCGTTCAATTTCATGGGCGATGGCTTGCGTGACGCCTTCGATACCCGCTTGCGCGGAAGGAACTAACCATGAAAAAAACAGCTCGAATTTCTCTTTTTCTAATCTTTGGCGTATTGCTTTTGGCCGCTCTGGCATGTAAACAATCGGGTGAAATTATCACATCCGCTGAAGCAACCCAGCGTGCTATTCCCTCTGTTACGCCAACCCAAGAAGTGTCTCAAGTTGCAGGCGCTGAATTCTCAACTGGAGACGATATCATTTTTGCTGGTAAAGGCTATTTGATCTCTGTTCATGCAAACCCTGGCGATAATTTAGCGCTCTCACATGCTGCGCGTGGTGATGCCGGTACTATTATCAGTTCGCTTCTATACGAAGGCGAAATTTGGTATCAGGTTGAAAGTGTTGCTGGTGATGGCTGGGTCAATGCTGATTCTGTTCAAGCGCCAGAATAAATAACCCCAAATCTAAGGGGATAGAGTTTCTATAAATAGTGGGAGGTTGCAGTCAGTTACTGTGCCTCCCATTTTTGCGCCTAAACGCAGGAGTGTAAAATGAAGGTGAGAGCAAATCGCTGGATATTTATTGGGCTTTTCTTGCCAATGCTTATTCTGCTAACCTCATGTAGTGGTCCCGATGAACATATTTGGCTAAAATCATCTGGCTGGAGCCGCGCGGTTTTTCTGGGAAATACAACCCTGAATGACCCGGTTACGATGACATTGGACGATGAAGGGCAAATCTATTTTGTCCTGCTTTCATCTGATGCAGATCGAACAGAAAGTTTCTTTGACGTGATCGCTCTTGACGCAAACGGGCTCCCATTATGGGAACAGAATCTGGGTGAGATCAGTCTCAATCGCCCTGATACCCCCCAAATTATTTGGGAAGATGGGCACCTACGCCTTTTTTGGCTTGATAACGAAAACCTCTACACCCTCGCGTTAGATACGGAGGGGAACCCACTTGGGGCAGCTACCCTACTCTCGGCCGATATAGTGGTAGGTTCTTATAGTGTTGCTATAGATGATTCGGGGGGACATAGACTTTGGTTCGCAGGACCACGCAAAAATCCGGGTGCGTACGCGCTCTCCTCATCCGATGGAAATGGCGAGATCATCAGCGTCGATCCAGAGGGAATTAGAGTCCAGATCCGCTATGACCACGAAAATAATTTACATGTAGCCTGGTTGCAATATCCGCTTGGATATGGCAGATCAAAATTGTTTTATGGGGAATATACAACTGAGACAGATATAAATGCTATTGCTCCATTTAATGTTCACGAATTATCTATTGGTCCTTCGAATGCTCTTACTGGACCGGTTATGGGCATGGACACGGATGAGATTTATGTTTTTTGGACAGTAGTGATGCGCACCGGACTTTCTGCTGGCGGTGTAGAAACCTCTTATGTGCATTTTCCGCTTGGAGAGCCTGCACGATCAAGTTTGCCTAAGAAAATCAGCGTCCCCTCTGACTATGGCTCAAGCTTCGAAACCATTTCAGGAAGCATCTTCAATGTGGGCGAACGCGTTGCACTACCAAGTGTTAGTGGTTTTCGGACAACCGAGCTTGAGGAAATTATGCCCAATCCTTCCCAGGCAGGCGAGTTGGCGATTATCTTCCGTTCGCCAATGCAGTACCTGTGGCGCAAGGTTCGCGATCAGGTCAATATGGTTTATCTAGCCCAAGGCGAGCCGACTTCTTATCAGCCACTGAGTTTTACAACTGAACTTTCTACCTCTCCTAACTTAATGAATAGTGCCGAGCACGATCTTCATGTTACCTGGCTTGAAAAAATAGAAGATAATTGGTATGCCGTTTATTTTGCCAGCACTTCACCTACGATTAGTGAAACCTTTAGCCATTCCACCGGGCGAGAGTTGGGGCGTGTTTTTGCACAAGTTGCTTTTGGCATGTTGGTTGGTATCTTGATGGCCCCCATCGCAGCTGGCATTTTGATGATCGCTCCGTTGGCTATTTTATTTATCTTCTCGCCGTTACGAAAATATAGTTCCGAACGAGTTCAAGATATTTTTAGCGTTATCAGTATCTTGCTCGGTATTGTTGCCGTCTGGATGGGGAAACTGGCAATGCTGCCCGATATGCTCGGTTATGTGCCCTTCTCAGCCTGGATACCAGAAATTCCCTTTGCCTTGGCTGAAATTTTGCGTTTGGGCGTACCGGTTCTCTTCTCATTGCTAGCGATCTTTATTGCCTGGTTTTACACGTATAGGCAGTCGAATAAAAGCACGCTTTATTTTATTTTGATCTATGTTGGGGTAGACTCTGCTCTAACCACCGCCATATATGCGGTACTCATTTATGGTGCAATTTAAAGGAAATTGATTTAGGAGGTATTTATGAAGAAGAATTTACTAAAATTTGTATTCGTGATGACCGCGCTTGCGCTGCTCGTTACAGCCTGCGGGACGCCCGCTCAGCCCACCGAAGCGGATGCTGCCCTCATAGAGCCACCCGCTGCCACCGCTACCGCAGTAGTGGAACCAACTTCAACACCGAAGCCCACGAAAGAGCCACCCAAAACGGGACCTCTGGCAACGGCTGCCGCGCTCAGTGCGCAAGTTACACTTGTGCCCCCTACTCCCATAGGTGGTTTCGACACAGCCAACCTTACAGCAGATGATTACGTTGGCATTGTTAAACAAGCCTGGCATATCATCAATGCCAACTATGTTCGTGACAATTTTAACGGTGTAGATTGGCACGCCATTTATGATGAATATGTTCTTTTGGCAGAAGATGTTACTTCTTCAGAAGAACTCTGGGTTCTTCTCGCAGATTTGGTGCGTGAGCTAAGCGATGACCACAGTCGCTTTGTGCCGCCTGGAAATATGGAAGGCGAATTTGGCGTAGGGGGTAACGACGGCGAAGCCCTCCCGTGGACGGGCATTGGCGTTTGGCCGGGTCCTTCCCGTGAAGATGTATACTTCTATGCTTGGGATGTTTGCCAATATGGTGCAGCTGCCGATGCAGGCATGGTGCGCGGTGATGTGATCTTGGCTGTCGATGGCGTCCCGCTTGTCCCCGGTGAAGAAGGTTTTACGCGTGAGCAAACGCGTGCTGTAGTTTTCGGCACTGGTGGCGATACGGTTACGCTCACCATCCAATCCGGTCCCGATCAAGCCCCGCGTGATCTTGAGCTTCGTCTCGGCGGCGGTGGTGGCTGTATTGACTGGCTCTATGAAGTTGTCAGTGACAGCCCCTATATTGGCTACATTCGCATACCCGATTTCGACGGTGATGCAGCGGATAATCTCCGAGCCGCAATTGCTGACTTTGAAACAGAGAAACCCCTCGACGGATTGATCCTGGATGTACGCCATAATCCCGGTGGTAATTCCGATGACTCGAGCGGTATCTTCGCTGACGGCATTGTTGGGACTCAAGGTCCTCTGCGTGAAGGCGAACAACGTCCTTCCTATCGAATCCGTGGTGTGGATTGGAACGATACCACTCCGCTCGTCGTCCTGACCGATGGCAGCAGCCACAGTGCAGCCGATTATTTCCCGGCAGCCCTTAAAGAGCTTGGGCGCGCTACCATTATTGGTATGAATTCTGCTGGCAATACCGAAGGCATTATCAGCTTCGGGCTTGCGGATGGCACGCTCATCCGTTTGGCGGTAATGACGATGGCGCTCAACGACGGCACCATTCTCGAAGGCGTTGGTGTCACCCCTGACATCGAAGTCCCCTTGGGGATGTGGGGCTTGCGTCAACAACCTTATGACGTTCAGCTTCAAACAGCGATTGATTTCCTAAAATAAAAAAAGCTAATCTAACGAAAACAGGCACTTCAATTGAAGTGCCTGTTTTTTCTTAATGGTAGATATTGACTTTTTATATATCCTTGTCCAGCTCCCGTGATTGGGCATTTGCTCGTCCTACAAGAAAAAGTGCGGGGGTCAGTAGCAAACCCGAAGTCGAGATCGCTGCGACGACGGAGGCAAATTTGGCAATCAAGCCGACGCTCGGTCCACCTGCAATTTGCCCGACCGCATCCACTTGGCTGGATATTGATAGCACGGTAGCACGCGTCCTTGAGTCCAGTTTCTGGTTAACCCAGGACGTGTATAGCGGGGTGGCTATCTGGCGCAAGATCATGATGAGCAGAAATGCGCCGATGGTTAATCCCAATAAAGACGAGAAGGCGAAGCCGATCAACCCTGCCGAAATCGCGCCGGTGACGAAGAGCATCGCGCGCCCAATGGCTTGGGGCTGGCTGGTATCAAGCCTTTTTTCGATGGGGCGCAGGGTGATAATGGTTAGGACAGTGCCCACAGCTTTGAGCGCGCTAAAAAATGCAACCTGATTATTTGCAAAAAATGCCGGTAATGCAAAGCTGCCGAGGATATGTTTGACCCACAGGCGGTCGAAGCCTTCGCTATAGAGACCGTAAAAAAGACCGATGCCGAGAACGCTCAGCAAACGCGGACGAGCGCGTACGGCAGCGATGCCCTCTTTGAAAGTATGCACCATTTGTCCCCATGTATCGCGGTCTTCGCGCGGGGTTGGTTTGAAGCCGGTTTCGGGCATGGTTAATGCCAGGATGATGCCGATGAGAATGATACCGATCCCGCCCCAGCGGATGGGGAGAGCGGTATTCTGCCCGCCTGTGAGAACGGCTAAGCCCATCCCAAGAAGGGAAGCATAAAGCCCTACGCTGGTGGCACGCAGGAAAAGTCGATTGGCTTTTTCTTCACCGATCTCGTCGCTGATCCAGGCTTCGCTTGCGCCGCTGGTGAAAGTGTAGCCCAAACCCCAGACAACTTGTGCTAACAAAATGGGCGCAAAAGCGGGGAAGAAGCCTTCGATGAGAAAACCTGCACCCATCAGTAGATAGCCAATGATGACCGAAAGCTTGCGTGAGTATATATCGGCGACGATTCCGGTGGGGATTTCAAAGATAAAGGCGGAGATTTCCAGCGTTGTGCCAACCAAGACAAGCTGCAATGGTGTCAACTCCGCAACAGTGACCTGGTAGAGCGAAGATGCCACAAAGATCATCGGGAAGAAAGTCGACGCAGCGATCTCAATGAAGAGATAGATCTTGATCGGATTGAAGTTTCGCTTCATTTTTTCTTCTATTAAGGGTGATCGTGATGTGTGTGGTCAAGCTCGCTCATGGAGCAATCTTCTTCAAACTCCAACTCTACAGTGGAGTGCGCCAACGATAAATCTTTGGTGACCTCGCGCACGCTGTTTTTAATACGGACCAGGTCTTCCTTATTAGCATCAGGATCCACAACCAAATGCGTTGTTAGCACATGATCTTCCCCGTCCAGCGACCAAATATGCGTATGGTGCACAGAGAGCACCTGCGCGATCTTTGCCAATCCATGTTCGATATCCGGCAAGTTATAGGAATCGGGCACTGCTTGCAGGAACAAAGCCAAGGTCTTTCGCAGGTTGCCAAAAACATTATAGAGCACATATAAATTGATCAGCACTGAGAGAATGGGGTCAAGGATATAAAGGTCGGTAACCAGCAAGCCGATGCTGACGATCAATACTGCCACCCAGCCGAGTACATCTTCAAGCAGATGCCACGCCACAACCTGTGCATTAAGTGACTGCCCCTTGCGGACGCGGAGGACGGCCATCCCGTTGACGGCGATGCCTACTATCGCGAGGACGATCATACCCCCGGCATTTGTTTCTTCCGGCGCAAGCAGACGTGGAATTGCTTCCGTTAAAATATATAGCGACCCGATGACAAGAATTGTCGTGTTGATCAGTGCCGCGAGCAGGGAGAAACGTCGATAACCGTACGAGTATTTCTGGTCGCTTTCCTTTTGCGAATGCTTTTCCAGATACCATGCCATCCCCAATGAGATGCTGTCGCCGAGATCATGCAGCGCATCGGATGTGATCGCCAAGCTATTCGTGTATATCCCGCCGACGATCTCGAAGAGTGTGAAGCCGAGGTTGAGAAAGAAAGCCGTACGGATATTTTCTGTATGATGGTGCGTGTGGGTATGTGAGTGGGACATATTTTTGAATACCTCTAAGATTTTTTCGTGCAATAGTTATTATTTCAAGGCTTTATTGTACCTGCTTACCAAAAGCGGACTGGCGACTTCTCTCCAAAAAACGAAAGAAATATGACCGCTTGACATACCCCCATGAGAAAAACGCTCGATATAAGAACTTCTCTCTTCCGTTGAGAACGGTTTCCCTGTCAGGATTTCAAATTGTCTTTCCACGAGGCTTTTGAGTTCTTCTTCAGATGCAGGCAAGGGGATTTCCAGAAAGCTGGATTTCATCTCACCCCAAAGATGTGGGTCGCCCCGCAGTCCCCATTGAATGGGGCTGGGGTCAAATAATATTGAAATCGATGCCTCATTCATGTTTGTTCTTTCTAGCAAAGATCAGTGTATGACCACCATCCCCTTCGGGGATATAGCGATCCCAAAGAATGCTGAAACCGACATCTTGAAGCCATTGCAGATAGGTCTTTCGATCAGCATGGCTCCAATACATATCCCCGCCCTCGACGCCTAGCCAATCGGATGCTTCACCTGTCCATTCATTATGGCCTGTGACTAGCATCAGAAACCCTTCGGGTTTCAACCATTGATAGATTTTTTCTAAAAGTTCTGCTTGCTCTTCGAGCGGGATGTGGATGATGGCATAAAGACAAACGATGGCATTGAATTCTTCGGGGGCAAAATTCAGCGTGCTCATATCCCCACAGATAAATGACGCTTCGGGAACTAATTTCTGTGCCCGCTCGATCTGGACGGGAGAAATATCCACGCCGGTGACCTTGAAATTTTGCGCCAGAAATTGCGTGGACGGCACGCCGTTGCCACAACCAAGATCAAGAGCCGTTTGTCCCTTTTTCAGATATTGCGCTAGCCCATCAACCCAGGATTTATATTTCTGATAGCTTTCATCTGTTGGGCTGAGTTCATCTGCGCGGTAGGTGTGCGAGACTTTGTCGTAGCCTTCCTGAACGATTTTCTTGGGAGATTTCATCTATACCCATCCAGTAATCTTGCTATAAGCCATTGCCAATAACTCATAAGCGTAGAGCGTAAAGCGAGAATGAGTTTGAAACCACTTATAGCCATATGCTGGTTCTCCTGGCGAATATGCTGATAACCAATAGAGATCATGCCAACCCATTTTCTGTGCTGTGGCTACTGCTCGCCGTGTATATAGATCAAGCGTGACTAAAGCCGGTTGAGAAAACCCCTGTTCTCTCACGATTTCTCGCGCATAATACAAATTCTCGTAAGTATTCAAGGATTGGTCTTCTTCGATCAAATTTCTTGATGGTATTCCCAGCTTCGCTGCATAGGCTGCCATCACGCTTGCATTTGAGACTCCCAAGTTTTGATTATCCCCTGTACACATGATGAGACTTGCCTGCGGGTAGCGCCGCCACCATTGATAGGCGAGTTCGATCTCGGTGATGGTTGGCTGCGTTGGGGTGGAACGATCTTTCAGCGCGTAGGAGGGAATGATGAAGCAGTCTGGCTCGCTGGGTGGGTTGTCGTCGATGAGCCACTTTCTTTCAAGGGGGAAGTGGAAACGGTTTTGGGGCATTGGTGATTTTAAAGTTTAGGTTTGATAGAACACGGATTTCAACGCCTAGTTTCCCCGATAGGACATTGTCGCAATACCAATCTGGTATGGGCATGAAATTCATTCCCCAACAATCGTGATTTAGCCTTCAAGCTTTCCCTGCTCTTCCATAAGCTCTTCAAGCTGAACCCGATGCAAGATAGGGTGCATTACAGCGTGTTCCAGCATGGATTCTATACTGTATAGAACATCCCAATTTGATCGATATTCTTGATCGCCAAATTGCTCAGGCTTTATATTGGCCAATGGTGTTTGCCATTGCTCAATTAGATGTGCTAAATAACTATCTGCTTTTTCTTCAATTTCTTCAAAAGGCGGGATCGGGTCAATTTTAGGGTCAGGCAAATCGAGTTTTTGAGCCATCCAAACCATGTATATCCGAGCTGCATTGAAAATATGCCCGAGCAATCTTTCCATAGATTGATAGCCAGGATGATCTGTTTCTGGCAGCGCTATTTTGGCGTCTTTTGCTTCCTTCCAAACAGCGAGACATTCTTGTAAATACTTGCCATGTAGATCAACCATGGTTCGTGCGCTGCCATATTGATAAGGAGGTAAGGTGTTCATGGTCTGCCCTATTTTAGCAATCCCCTCAACTCATTCATTGCTGCATCTCTCTCCTGAAAATGGATGCCGCGCATCCCCAGCGCGCGGGCGGCTTCGATATTTTCGATGAAATCATCTACAAAGACGGCTTCTTCGGGAGCGACGCCGAGTTTCTCGAGGGTGAAGGTGTAGATGCCCGCATCTGGTTTGGCGATGCGGACCTCGGCGGAGATGGTGAGATGGTCGAAGGCGTGGTCGATCTTCCATGTGTCGACGAGCAGACCGCGCAAGTCGTCCCAGGCGTTGCTGAGCAAGGCGGTTTTATATTGTGGACGCAGGCCGTCTATCTCGGCGATCATCTCGTAGTCTACTTTATCGCCGCCGAAGAATTCAGCGCGAAAATCGATAATCGCCTGGTCGGTTTCGGGTAATCCGAGTGTGCGCATCACATGCAGCATATGTTCGCGGGCGCTGATCTCGCCGCGGGAAGCGCGTCCACTGGATTTATTGCCGAAAACGATCCCGTCCAGTTCGTTATAAGTTTTGTCAAAACGCAAGCCAAGGGCGGCGCGCGGTTCGCGGTTTTCCGTCCGCACCAGCACGCCACCCATATCAAAAATTACGGCTTTGATCGTCATCGTTTGCGAGTTCGTTTCTTCTTTTCTTTTTTGGGTTTGGTTTTACGCTCGCTGAGTTCTTTTTCGAGCGCGGCTTGTTTTTTCTCGAAAACTTTTGCTTCTTTGAGCATCGTTTCGTATTCTTCTTCCCAATTGGGGTAGTTTTGTAGCATGCGGTCACTTGCAATGCGGGTAGCGCGTTGGCAGTAGGCGCAGGAGGCATCGTAGTGCTGCATCCCCTCGGTTTTGATGCTATAAAGCCCCGCCAAGGCGGCTTCTTTGTTGATCATGAACATTTTGTTGCAGTAGGAACATTGTAGTTGCATGGTGTTTTCCTTTCTTTATGGCTAGTCTCTGAGCGGAGGGCTGAACGAATGTGAAGCGCGTAGTCGAAGAGCGGTATTTGCTAGAGTCGTCCTTCGACTGCGCTCCGCTCAGGAACTTGTTATTCGTCTATAGATTGTACGCTAATTTCTTTGCCTGCGCGAATTTCTTTCTCGTACTTATCGAATTGCGAAGCAACATACATGCCCGCCTTTTCATAAAGCCGTGTTGCACCGGTCAGGCTGCCTGTATCTACACCGAGGCCGATCTTGCGAACGCCGCGTTTATAAAACTCGCTAAACGAATGCTGTAAGAGCGCCAGTGCGATACCGCGCCTACGCCAATTACGGCGCACGCCGAGGGTTGCTACCCAGCCCATATCAGGGTCTTCATAGGCGTGTGGACGACACAGGCTGATGCCAGCAATTTCATCACCATCCCAGGCAACAAACCATAATGTAGGATCATAGTTCTCAGTTTCGGTGAAATGGTGGACGAAGCGCGGGAATCCGACATCGAAGGGTTGGACGATGAACCCATAATGATCGCTAAAAGCTTCGGTATCTGTCCGGTAAACCGCTTCGAGATCGCGCTCCTGTTCAAAGGGTCGCAGCGCAATACCTTCTGCCCAGCTCGGGGTGGGTGGCGGCGCATCCAGCTCGATATGCATGTTGTAATAACTACGGATATGGCTGTAGCCCATATTCTCGAAAAGCTCGAGGGCGGGCTTCACCTTGTGGTCGATGCCGAGTTCATGCGTAACGCGCAATTCGGGGTCGAGGGTATCCAGCACGCGCAGGGATTGTTGCTCGGCCCATTTGGTCAGTTCTGTGCCTAGCCCGAGATTGTAGTAATCAGGGTGTGCGCGTCCCCAGATCCACGGGTGGACGGAGTTTGGTTGGCGCGTCCACGCTTCGACGTAGGCGACTAGCGTTCCATCGGGCGCAAAGACGATGCGCGTATCTTCTTCAGGAATGAAGTCGTCTGATATCCATTCGTTTTTTACTTCTTGGTCGCTCAACTCGAGATGCCCGAGTTCTTTTTGCGCCCAGGTATTGAACATCTCCACACAGGCGGGGATGTCGTCCATGGTTGCGCCGCGGACGGTGTAACCTGCAGGGAGTTTGATTTTGTAGTCAGTCATTTTTAGTCCTTTTTGTTGCAGATGTGCGTTGCATCTTTAAGATGCGATGCACACCTTTCTACTCTTCTATCTCACGTCCAGGGCGCAACTCTTTTTCGTAGCTGACATACTCTGAACCGACTTTCATGCCCGCGCGTTCGTAGAGCCGCGTGGCGCCGGTTGGGTTAGCGGCATCCACACCGAGACTGATTTTGTTGGTGCCACGCTGACAAAAGGCCTCGAAAGATTTTTGCAGGAGTGCCAAGCCTAAACCAAGCTTGCGCCAAGGGGTGCGCACGCCAAGAATTGAGACCCAACCCTTCCCGTTGCGGTAGCGGTTGATGGCATAACCGGCAATCTCGTCCCCATCCCAGGCGATGAACCAGAGTTCGGGGTCGTATTCGCTGGTTTTTATCATGCGGCGTTTCCACTCTTCGTGCGGGATGGGTGTGAAGCCCCAATGATCGTGAAAGGCTTCAATATGTGCATCGTGAACGAGTTTAGCGTGTGCATCTTTGTTGAAGGGGCGCAACTTGATGCTTTCTGGGAAGACGGGCGCAGCGGGCGTTTTGTCGAGTTCTATTTCCATGCGCCAGAAAAAACGGATGGGTTGATAGCCTTCGTTTTCGTGCATTTCGCGGGCGACAGTATCTTCGATAGACATGCCGTTCTGGATGAAGACGCGTAGCTCTGGAGCGGCTTTTTCAATTTCTTCGCGTGCACGTGTTTCAAGAGCACGCAGGAGTATTGTGCCGATGCCTTTACCCATATATTCAGGATGGACATAGCCATCGCCAAGGAGGGAAGCGTGTTGGCTCTTGTTGTAGAACTCTTCGTAGCCGACCACCTTACTGTCTGCGTTGGTCACAACCCAGGTGTCGGTGCTGATCTCCAGATTGGGGTCTTCCCAAACTTCGCGGAGTTCTTCTTCTGAGTATGCAATATCTGTATCGCCATCGTGTTCGCAGACGTCATATACGAGTTGGACGACTGCTTGCAGATCATCCATTGTTGCGTTGCGGAGGGTATACCCCTCCGGTATAAGTTTTTTTGTCATTTTCATTCTTCTCTTCTCTGGTAATGAGCGTGAGACTACTGTGTCTTTAGGTCACTACTTCGAATTGATCGTATAGCTCTGCGTAGCCGACGGCTTTTCCGTTGGGGTCGATGATGAAATAGCATTCGGCTCTTTCATCATCATCTGAAGAGTCCCAACATTCTATGATCGCTTCGTGCAACCAGACCGTATTTGTTTCACCGATCTTGTCATCGACGCTGTTGGTCATATAGTCTGCTATCAGCAAGTCAACCTCGGTGATTTTGCGGAGGCTGTAGCCTTCTGGTAAAAATCCTTTTTTCATGATGTTTTCCTTGGTGTGAGAGTGCCTATAAAAATCTCAAAGACTTTTGTAGGCTGATATTACATACTAAATTCTTCGCGCAGCAATCCCATGAAGATCACATCCCAGCGTTTGCCGTCGCGATGGACAGCCTCGCGGACTGTGCCTTCGACTTTGAAGCCGACTTTTTCATAGGCGCGGATTGCGCGAGTATTATACGAAAATACATTCAGGCTCAAGCGGTGTAAGCCGAGTTCTTCAAAGGCGTAGCGCGCGATCAGGTGCATGGCTTCTGTGCCGTAGCCTTTGCTCCAGTAGTCACGCTCGCCAATGCCGATCCCGACCCAGCTAATGCCGTTATGCCATGAGATGCCATCCAGTGCGACAAAGCCGATTGGTTTATCTTCATCGAGAGTACGCATTATTAATTCGATTCCCTCAAAGGCTTCTGCTTTTTGCATCTTTTCGATCCACTCTTTATTCTGAGCGGTGTTGAACAAACGCACGGGGTCACTATCCAGCAGGCGGGCGTATTCGCTGTCTCGCCGCCATTTATTCATCAGTGGGGCATCGGTTTCAGAATTCATTGCCACGAGGCGCAGTTTTTCTCCGCGATATATGTCTGTTGTCATCATGTTTTCCTTTTGTCCGCAGTGCGTTGCATCTTCAAGATGCATTGCACTGCTACTTGTCGTGTCCGAACCGTCATGCAACGCACCTTAAAGGTGCAATGCATGACTAGCTAATCTGTTTTTCCCAGTCTCTAGCCATGCGACCAAAGTGCAGGCTGTCCCATCGACGCCCAAAGCGATAGAGCGTTTCGCGTTTGCGGACTTCTTGCTCAAAGCCAAGAACGGTCAATGCTTCAATGAGCGCTTCGTTATATTCAGGCACATTCAGGCTCAGGCGGTGCATCTGAATTTCATGGAAGACATAGCGTTGGATCAATTCAAGCGCCTCGCGTGTGGAGGGCTGGCTGTATTCGGCTGTGTCTTTCATGCTCAGATCCATGTAGACTGCGCTATTTGCCCAATCGACCCAACTCAAGCCGATGATGCCGAGCATTTCTTTCTCATCAGGTGTGCGGATGGCGAACCAGAAGGTGTTCCGCTTTTCGTCGGATTCTTTCAGAATACCCTCGAGCATCTCTTTTGCCTGAAGTTCTGATAATGGGTGTGGCGCTTTGCCGATCTCAGCAAGCGGGATGTAGCGGCTGTCCTGCGTCCAGGTGGCGAGGGCAGCCGCGTCATCTTTTGCGTCGATGGCGGTTAGGCAGATATGTGGGGCGGTGAATAGCGGTTTATCCATTAGGCGGCCTCCTTGGTTGCCATAAGGGGAGCAGGTTCAATATCCACGGGCGATACGGATTCTTCGTCCTGCTCAACATGTTTGTGGAGATATAAAAATCCCAGCGTGGCGATGATGGCTAATATCCCGGATGCGTACCAGACCCAGCGCGGGTCTCCGTTATCCATTATCAGCCCGGCAAGGAGCGGACCTATCGCTCCCGGAATGAGCCATGAGATGCCGAAGACCGCCATATAGCGCCCGCGCATTTCTTCGGGCGAGAACTTGGCGACGAGGGCCTGGGCGACGGGGGTGACGACCATTTCGCCGATGGTGATGATGACCATGGCAAGCATGAACATGGCATATTCATTGACGAAGCCATACATGGAAAAGCCAATGGCATAAATAATCGCGCCGAGTGCCATCATGAGCATGGGCGGTCTCTTGCCCATTTTACGCGTAATGGCGAACTGGAGCAGAACGACCATGGTGGCGTTGAGACTCATGATCATGCCAAAGCCTGCTTCTGGGATGTTGTGAACATCACGCAGGAAGACGGGCAGCGCGCCGTACATTTGCATGTAGACGATGGTGACGATCATCGAGATGCCCATGAAGAGAATGAAGGCACGGTCTTTTAGAACGATGAGGTAGCCACGGAAGCTATCTGCAAAGCTGATCTTTTCTTCTTTGTCTTCTTCAGTTTTTGCCTGTGGCAGGGTTTCTGCAACGAGGAAATAGAAGGCGATGGCGGTGATGACGCTGCTGACTGCATCTGCCCCGAAGAGCAGCAAATAAGATTGTGCAGCCAGAAAACCACCGATAGCGGGCCCGATTGCCACAGAGAGATTCATGACAACGCGCATGATACCGAAGCCATCGGCGTGTTTTTCTTCAGGAAGCAGATCTGTGAGCATCGCTTGGCGGGCAGGGCCTGCCATATCGGCGAAGAGACCGGTGATGACTGCCATCAGATAGAAGAGTTCGAGTTTGTTGACCAAGCCCATCCCGACGCTGGTGAGAGCGCTGACAACCAGACCGATGATGATGACGCTCTTGCGCCCGATCTGGTCGGTGAGTGCGCCGCCGAACATGCTGCCGAAAAATTCAGAGATGGAGAAGATAGCGAAGAGAATCCCGACTTCTGTCATCCCTACGCCGAAATGCTGAGTGACGTAGAGTGAGAAAAAGGTGAAGAGGAGTGCACCACCGAGGTGGTCTACGAAGGATGCGCCAATGACGACCCAAAATTGACGAGGGTATTCGTGGTAGATTTCTTTGGCGCGGTTGAGCGGTTTTGCGAACATGATGTTTTCCTTGTGTTGCGCTCACCATATTTGGGTGAGATGTAAATAAAAAAGCCACAGAGTTTTCTCCGCAGCTTTTTGGTAGACCTGTCAAAACCTGACAGGTCTCTTTGCAACAAAAAAGCCACGGAAGAAGTGCTCCGTGGCTTTAGATGGTTAGGAAGGGTTATTTTCTAAAGGTGTACAGACGCACTTCGAGGACGAGGGATTGAAACATCGCCTTGAGAAATAAAGTAAAAAATTGTGTTGTTCATGTAGTGCGTCTCCTTTTCTTTAAAATTTGTTACTTGCGTAACGGGGCACAGTTTAACATGAGAAAATTCTAAGGTCAAGGATGGATTGAGTGATTTTCTAGTTTTCCCCCAAATTCAATTTGAAACCATTTTCTGTAAACTCTTTTTTGTCGAACATCTCCGTATGCAGTCCGCATTCTGTTTTGCCTTTGCCCGTCCAACGCCCGGCACGTTCATTTTCGCCGAGTTGG
Source organism: Anaerolineae bacterium (assembly GCA_018648605.1). Taxonomy (GTDB): domain Bacteria; phylum Chloroflexota; class Anaerolineae; order Anaerolineales; family Villigracilaceae; genus Desulfolinea. The sequence continues at coordinate 20,920 of JABGQU010000052.1, forward strand.
ATGGCACGCGTGCAGGGTTTGCATCCCAAGCTGGGGTAGCGAGTATTTGGCATCGGGTGGCGTGGCAAGTTATTTTGGGAGATATAGTTTGAGATGTCCTCTCCTGTCCAATTTAGGAGCGGGGCGATGCGCAGCAGTCCATCCCGCTTATATTCGAGAATTTCTGCGTGAGCGCGATTCTCAGTTTGGTCACGACGGATCCCTGTGATCCATGCGTCGAGTCCCGCCATTGCCTTTTGCATCGGCTGCACTTTGCGAATATAGCAGCATAGATTAGGGTCGGTGTCGGGCAGGTCGCTGCCAAAGTGACGCAGTAGGGTGCGCCATTTTTCGTCGGGGCGTAGATCAACTATATTTAGATCCCAAATTTGGTCAAGGTGTTCGCGAAAGAAGAGCGTATCCCAAAAGTGCATGCCCGTATCCAAAAAGAAGATTCGCATTTCAGGCTTTCTCTCTTTAACCATATGCAGGAGCGGAACAGCTTGCGTCTGGAAGGATGAGCTTAATGCCAGGTTGGGGCAAAAATTTTCCACTGCCCATGCAACGATCTCTTGCGGTGTGGCAGATTCGAATTCATTGGAAAGGGTTTCAATTTCTTTGGGGGAGAATTTCATGATTTTGATTTGTGCGTCGCAATAAATATGATTCAGCGAGGAGTATGCACTTGCGACGAAGCGGTCTTATGTAAACTGAGATTACTTCGTCGGAAAAACATCATCCTCGCAAAATCGCCTAAATTCGGAGAGTGCGACGCATAGCGGTTATCTATCCAGAAAATACGCGTCAACAATATCAGAATAATCTTTCTCTGTATGTCGATCTAAAGTCTCAAAAAAATCATCGCTGGTAGCAATTCTATAAGAAAAACGTATCATCTCAATAATTTGGGGTAGATGAAAAAGACCAACCCAAATTGAGTTCT
>JABGQU010000197.1 GCA_018648605.1 Anaerolineae bacterium
TCTCCTGTTTGCAAGATAGCTATTTTTACCTCAATTTAGATGCAATCGCCCTGACGGCGTCATCGGTATGCTTGACATCGCCCTTGATACTCCTCTTACTCCCGAACAAAAAGAATATCTCAGCATTGCCCTCCAAAGCGCAGAGGCTTTGCTCACCTTGCTCAACGATATTCTCGATTATTCAAAGATCGAAGCCAAAAAACTTGATCTGGAAAATATCGAATTTGACCTGCGCAACGTCGTTGAGGGTGTAGCCTACACGCTCGCAAACCGCGCAGAAGAAAAAGGACTAGAGCTTGCAGCCCTCATCCCGCCAGAATTGCCCACAAACCTGCTTGGCGACCCTGGCAGGTTACGGCAAATTTTGGTCAACCTGACGGGCAATGCCATCAAGTTCACAGAAAAGGGTGAGGTCGTCATCCACACAGAAGCTGTGGATGAGAAAGATGACCAGGTTCAAATCCGTTTTTCTGTTCACGACACCGGCATTGGGATCAGATCTGATCGTATTCAGGCAATCTTTGAACGCTTCATCCAGGCAGATGGCTCCACCACCCGTAAATTTGGCGGCACAGGTTTGGGACTGGCGATCTCACAAAACCTTGTTGAAGCCATGGGCGGCGAGATGGTTGTTGAAAGCGAGTACGAAAAAGGGTCTGTCTTCTCCTTTATTCTTGGGTTCGAGAAGCAAGCCCAAAAGGAGGGTGAAGCGAAAAAGAATGTTACTGATCTGCGCGGGTTAAAAATCCTGATTATCGACGATAATGCCACAAATCGAATCATCCTTTCAAAGATGGTAGAGGGCTTTGGCGCCTACCCCCACGCTGTGATCGGCGGCATGGAAGGGGTAGAAGCGCTAAAGCAGGCACGCGAAGAGAACGCGCTTTTTGATATTGTTCTGCTCGATATGCAAATGCCAGAGATGGATGGAGAACAAACAGCCAGAGCTATTTTTAGCGACCCGCGCAAGAAAACCCTTAGTGTGGTTGTCCTAACATCAATGGGTAAACGCGGCGACGCAAAACGGCTTCAAGAACTGGGCTGCGCAGGGTATCTGCTAAAACCGATCAAACAACAGATGCTTTTCGATGCCCTGGTGAAGATCATGAACGAGAAGAAAAATAAACTGCGTGGCACGGGTCGTCTGGTTACTCGCCATTTAGTGAATGAAGAAAAGCGCCAAAGCCAACTGATCCTTTTAGCAGAAGACAATCTTGTAAACCAAAAAGTGGCCGTAGCATTGCTTCAAAAAGCGGGGTACTCCGTTGAGGTTGTTTCAAACGGGCAGGAGGCTCTTGATAAAACCAAAGAGAAAAAATATGGGCTTGTCCTCATGGATGTGCAAATGCCCATTATGGATGGGCTGGAAGCCTCCCGCCGTATTCGAGTCCATGAAACAGACGGGGCACACACCCCAATTATTGCGATGACTGCCCACGCCATGAAAGGGGATCGAGAGCTTTGCCTAGCAGCCGGGATGGATGATTACGTCTCAAAACCCCTCGACAAGCGCGTACTCTTTACAACCATTGATCGCTGGACAAAAAAAACTACTTCGGACGAAAAAACCGCGCCACATACGCCGACTTCAACCGGCTCTCGTACAAATAATAGCCCCCCGCTAGATATAAAATCGGCTCTACCGCGCTTCGGCGATGACCGTGCCTTCTTCGACGAAATGAGCGCAGATTTTCTTGCAAACCTGCCCGAACGTATTCTGGAGATGAAGAGTGCTCTTGAAAAAACGGATGCAAAGGCACTCTCTCGTGCGGCACACAACCTCAAAGGAATGGCGGCTACATTTTCTGCTGAGAAGTTGACAGAATTCTCCAGAGTATTGGAGGAAAACAGTAAACGGGGAGAGCTTAACCAAGCCCTGCATTTGATCGCTTCTATAGAACAAGAGGCAGAGCTTGTCAAAGAGTTTCTACTAAAGATCAACAGTTTATAAAACGGATGAGCAAATGACAAAAATACTTGCAATTGATGACGAGAAAATCTATCATAATTTAATTGTTCACGCTCTTACACCGCAGGGCTACCAAATAGAAACAGCCTCAAACGGCAGCGAGGGGATCGAAAAAGCACGCCTCTTCAAACCCGACCTCATCATCACCGACGTGATGATGCCCGACATGAACGGCTACGAGGTAACCAGCGCACTGCGTCGTGAAGAGGGTTTTGCGCACATCCCTGTTTTGGTGCTCACCGCTCAATCTGCTATGCAAGCGAAACTCGAGGCTTTCGAGGCCGGAGCAGATGATTACCTCACAAAGCCCTTCATCCCTCAGGAATTAATCGCACGCATCGAAGCTCTGCTGCGGCGTGCAGAGCGAACGCAAAAAATCTATCAGGAAAGCAAACCAGAAAAAGATAAGGCACGTCTGATCGCCATACATAGTTTGCGTGGCGGCACGGGCTGCTCCAGTTTGTCTGTAAACCTTGCTTTGGGATTGGTTGAAATTTGGCAAAGCCCCACGATCTTGCTTGATCTCGCCATGACCGCTGGACAAGTGGCTTTAATGCTGAATGCTCCGCTAAAACGCACTTGGGCAGATTTAGCTCGTTTTAGTGCAGGGAATATCGATATAGAGGCAATTAACTCTGTTATTAATCAGCATGAAAGTGGTTTGTCTTTTATCCCTGCGCCAACACTGCCTTCAGAAGCAGCATCGCTTGGAAAAGAAACGCTTAACACGACCTTGGCTATGTTACGTCAGGATTTTAGTTATATCATTGCTGATTTACCACACGACTTCAATGAAATGACTCTCAATGTATTAGACGAGGCAGACCTGATCTTGTTGCTCGTTGCGCCAGAAATGGCATCCATTCGGGCAGCAGTTGCCGCGCTGGATACTTATGCCAAGCTGGGTTATCCACCTGAAAAGATCAACCTGGTCTTAAATGCGGTTATGCCACGTTCCGGGCTTTCAAAAGAGAAGATCGAGAGTGCGCTCTCGTTGCCCATCACCGTTAGCTTCCCTTATCTTGCCGATAAATTTGTACACGCGATCAATTATGGGCAACCGCTTGTCTCTAATCTCCCAGATGAGCCGATTACCGCCTTATTTGAAGATTTTGCTTTTCATCTTAGCCAAAATAAGCATAAAAAGACGAAACCTGCTCTGCCTGCATAAAACGGGGCAAGCCGAACACCTTAAACGGAGTAAGTCGCACAGGTT
>JABGQU010000053.1 GCA_018648605.1 Anaerolineae bacterium
TTTAGCATACGAAGAAACCCTCTCGATTCCAAAACGACGTGTAGAACTTTATGAGGAAGCGCTCGATGCCTTATTAAAAAAATGGGATTCTCGCCGCCGAATCAAACGAGACAAAACATATGAAAAGCTTTCTCTAGGGCGAAAAAAGCAAATGTTCGCCCGGATTGCAGTTGAGTACTTTGAAAAAGGGGAAATTTTCTTCAAGAAAAAAGATGTTGCGCAAAAAATCGAGCTGTTTTTAAATAACTTACCTCCAGATACCCAAGACGAGACACCCGATGGAGAAGCAATTCTTGAAACAATCAGTGCTCAACATGGTATTTTAGTAGAGCGTGCAAAAGGGGTTTATTCCTTTTCACATCTTACATTTCAAGAATACTACACTGCAAAATATATTACAGATAACGCGATAAGTGGCACACTAAACAGATTGAGCCTACATCTGAATGACCGACGCTGGCGTGAGGTTTTCCTTCTAACGGCAAGCTTGCTACATGAAGCCAGTCCCTTATTCAAAGCATTACAAAGTTCAGCACAAAACTTATTAGATAAACGAAAAGAACTCCATATAGTACAAAGGTGGTGCATAGAACAAGCAACTACGCATAGTACCCACCATACATCAGTTTTACGTAGCTTGTGTTGGTTTATTCCATTAAATATTGCACGCGCTCATACCTTAGAGCGTTCGCTTAAACGTGTTCTCAATCGCGACCACTCATTCACACGCAAAATGGTTCAAGACATTGCCCGCGCTCTTGAACATTCCGATTTGCTTAATCGCTCCCTTGCTCGTGCCTTCGCTACGGATAAACCTCGCGGACATGATTTTAATTCCATGGTTCTTGAACCCACTTATAAACGTGCTCGTACTCTTCACCATGACATCGACCGTGCACGTGTCATCGTTCATGCTCGTATCAATGACCGTACACTTATTCTGACTCAAGCTATTAAGTTGAAATCGCTTCGCTCCCTAGCTCGTAAAATGTCCGATGATCTTTCGAGAGACCGTAATTTTACTCGCGAAAGAGGCCTTGCTCGTAAAATTGACATTGTTCTTGCTCGTGCTCAAGACAAAGCCCACTTTATTGACCGCAACAGCACCAACGCTCTTGATCTAGAACGTGCTCTAGACCATGCATTGGAACGCGCCCTTGAACTTGACCTTGGCCTTGAGTCTGAATTCTCAAAAGCTCTCGATATTACTATCGCTCCCGAAACTAAAAAAATCATTCAACATAGTCTTGATTGGTATATTAGCAGACACACATCATCCACTTCAGCATCCCTAGATTTTGTTTTCTTTAAAAAGGGTGTTATTAAAACGAATATCTTTCTACTCGCATCAATTTTTCAAAAACTGCCTAAAAAAGAACGCCAACAAAAACATCTGAAGATTTTAAAAAGGCTTCTGGAAAACGGGGATGAAACCTTTACCTGCCCATCATACAAAGCATCAGATAAGGTGTGGGAAAACTTCTATGCAAAAAGTAAAAATTCCACGGAAAGTTTTCTGGAATTGAGAATAGAAGACATAAAAAATCTAGACATTGATATTGCTCAGTCCTATATTGCGGCTAATCAACTCTTCTGGGACTGCTTACAAGTAGCAACCGTTGAAGACCGTGAAGCGATTGAAGATATGATCTTGAATGTACCTGAGGGCTGGGAGATGCCAGAAGAAAACGGTGCGGATTAGACCGCACGGACGTAAACGAACCGTGCTAGTTTTACAAAGCCCCTCACGGGGCTTTTTCTTTGCGCCCCTTCGTGTTCTTTGTGTTTAAAAACTCTGTGTACTCCGTGTTCTCTGTGGTGAAAAATAACGGTTAAAATACCCTCATGAAAAAAGTCCGCGTTAATTTCCAAAACCGTTTCGTCCTAGCCTTTGTTATTTTTCTGGTCTTAATTCTGGTCGGCACATCGGGCTATCGCTGGCTGGAGGGGATGAGCTTTATCGACGCGCTCTATATGACCGTCATCACCATCAGCACGGTCGGCTATGGGGAAGTGCGGACACTCTCTGAAATGGGGAGAATTTTTACGATCTTTTTGATTCTAGGCGGCGGTGGCGTAGTGGGTTTTGCGCTTACCGTTGGGGTTGATTACATCATGTCGGGTAAATGGCAAGGGTATCGAGAAAAAAGGAGACACGCGCGTATGCTATCCGAATTAAACAACCACGTTATCATCTGCGGTTTTGGGCGCGTTGGCAAGAACGTGACCGATGAACTCAAAGCAGAAGGCGTTCCCTTTATCGTGATCGATATCGACCCCGAAGAAGCTACGCAGGCCGAAGAACATGGCTGTTTGGCTGTTACAGGCAATGCCGCCAATGAGACCGTGCTCCACGAAGTGGGCATCAACAAAGCCAGAGCCTTGGTCGCAGCCGTCAATTCAGATGCCGAGAATGTCTTTATCACCCTGACGGCACGCAGCCTGCAACCGGAACTCTATATCGTTGCGCGTGCGAATTACGAAGATTCCACACCAAAATTACTGCGCGCCGGTGCCAATCACACCATCATGCCCTATCACATCAGCGGTAAACGGATCGCCGCGACACTGATGCGTCCCAGCGTGGCAGATTTTCTTGACGGCGTCGTCCATGTCGGCGGACTGGAAATGTTACTCGAAGAAGTCCACATCGAATCCGGTTCTGAGTTTGCCGGGAAAACGGTGGCTGAAACCCAAATTCGCGGCCAACTTGGCATCACGATTTTGGCTTGCCGTGCCCAAGATGGAGATTTTGACACCCGAGTTGGGCCTAAAACCATCTTGCAACCCGGCGGGGTACTGATCGTGCTCGGCACACGCGAGCAACTAAACGAAATGATGAAATTTGCCCGAGCTAAATAAATCCGCACTGCGTACAAGACTTCGGAAGTTTTGAAAACTTCCGAAGTCTTTTTTTCAAGCATTCATTCGCGCCATTCGTTGAATTCGCCCCATTCGTGATTTACAATACAACTATGACAACATCACTCACCCCCATCTCCCCGCATGGACACTGCTACGTCTGTGGTGACATTAATCCGCACGGCATCGGCTTGACCTGGTATGCCAAAGAAGACGGTAGTATTTTTACCGAAGTTAAACTGACCCTGAAACAGCAGGGACCAGACGGATATATCCACGGCGGGGCATCGGCTGCGATCCTTGACGAGATTATCGGCGTGGCGATCTGGCGCGCGGACTATAACGTGGCGGTGGTGAATATGGACGTTCAATTCCGCAAGGCGATCCCTGTGGACACGACTGTCACCGTCGAGGCGAGGATGACGAAGAAGGATGGTCGCAAGATCTTTGGGACGGGGGAGATCCGTCTACCGGATGGGTCTGTGGCAGTCAGTTGTAAGGGGATTTATGTGGAGGCTCCGCATTTATTTGAAGAGAGTCGATATAGGGATTAGAAAGAATAACCGCCAAGGCGCGAAGGACGCCAAGATTCTTTTAAAATCGCCAAGGTTTTTGAATTCTTGGCGACCCTAAGAAAAACTCTGCGCTCTCTGCGTCTTGGCGGTTTATCAGGAGCAGAATAATGCCTTTTGAAGAGATTTCACACACTGCGGATTGGTCTATCCGTGTTTGGGCGGATGATTTGCGGGGGCTATTGGCGGAATCTGCTCGGGGGATGTGGATGTTGACCAACGCCGAGCAAGCCGAGGGTCCACGAGCGAGGCGGGAGATGTCGCTCGAAGCGTATGATGCTGAGGGGCTCCTCGTCGCTTTTTTGGAGGAGTTACTTTATCTATCCGAATCTGAAAAAATAGTATTTAACGAGTTCAAAGGTTTAAAGGTTGAAGATTTAAGGTTATCAGGCATAATGGAAGGGGGAGCTGTGCGCTCGATGGAAAAGGAGATCAAGGCGGTCACTTTTCATAATTTGGAGATCAGAGAAACCGGGCGCGGGCTGGAAGTGGAGATTGTTTTTGATGTGTAGAAAAAGAGAAAAGAGATTAAAAAGCAGAGAGTAGTAACTGCTCTCTTTTCTCCACTCTCTGCTCTCTTCTCCGAAAGAGAAACCATGATTACCCTAAACGACTTAACCCAGATCAGCGAAACGGAATGGGAGATCCCGCAATCTTTTCGCTCGGATATGCGCGGGGCGGTGCGGATTTTTGCGACGCGCGAGTTGCTCGACCATGTTTTGAGCGATAAATCGCTGGAGCAGGCGGTCAATGCCACCACCCTGCCCGGCCTGGTTGGCGCGGTAACCGTGATGCCCGATATGCACCAGGGCTACGGCTTTCCGATCGGTGGCGTGGCGGCGACGGTCTTTCCGCAGGGCGTGGTTTCGCCGGGGGCGATTGGATACGACATCAATTGCGGCGTGCGTTTGCTTGGCTCGCAGATTGATTTTGAAACAGCAAAAGCGCATTTGGATATGCTCGCCACGCGCCTGAATCAGTATTGCCCCAGCGGCGTAGGAAAAGACGGGCTGGTGAATATTTCTATTCCCGAGTTGGAGCGCGTTTTAAAGGATGGAATGAAATGGGCAAAAAAGAACGGCTATGCGACAGAAGCTGACTTAAGATGCACCGAAGAAAGCGGCGCGTTCAAAGGCGCAGACCCGCGCAAGGTCAGCGAGCGCGCCAAAAAGCGGGGAAAATCGCAACTTGGGTCTTTGGGCGCGGGCAATCATTTTATCGAAGTAGATTTGGTTCAGGAAATCTATGATGAAGAAGCCGCATCCATTATGGGGCTGCGCAAAGGGCATCTCGCGGTACAAATCCACACCGGCTCACGCGGGCTGGGGCATCAGGTTTGCACCGATTATGTCCGCGAGTTTCAGGGGGCGGTGCGGCGTTACAATATTCAACTCCCCGACCGAGAGCTGGTCTGTGCACCGATGGATTCACCCGAAGGTGCGGCTTATCTCGGCGCAATGCGTTCTGCCGCAAATTTTGCTTTTGTGAACCGCACCCTGCTCGCCCATGCCGCCCGCCGTGCTTTTGAAGAGACCTTTGCGGGCAAAACCAAGAATTGGCATTTGCATCAGGTATACGACATCACCCATAATATGGGCAAAATTGAAGTGCATGAAATTCAGGGCGAGCGCGTCAAGGTTTGCGTGCATCGCAAGGGCGCAACGCGCGCTTTTGGTCCTGGCTCGCCCGGCTTGCCACCCGAATATCAGAAAATCGGTCAGCCCGTTCTTGTGCCCGGCAGTATGGGCACATCGTCTTGGGTGCTGGTTGGTACCGAAGACAGCATGACGCGCTCTTTCGGCTCATCCTGTCATGGCGCGGGGCGGATGATGTCCCGCTCGAAAGCCAAAAAGCAATTTCGCGGCGATATGCTGCGTCTCGAACTTGGCGATAGGGGCATCCACATTCGGGCTGGCTCAATGAAAGGGCTGGCAGAAGAAGCACCGAATGCTTATAAAGATGTCAACGCCGTCGTCGAGACCGTTTCGCAGGCTGGCATTGCTCGCAAAGTTGCCCGTTTAAAACCGCTCGCTGTCATTAAAGGCTAAACTCACCACAAAGGGAATCTTTGTGAACTCTGTGCCTTTGTGGTGCAAAAAACAAGGAAAAAACATGGTCTCTCCCGCATCTTTCCCCAAACAATTCCTACATCTAGATTCAACCGAAGCCACCCTCGAAAAAGTCGGTGGAAAAGGCGCAAATCTCGCTCGGCTCGCGCGGGCGGGCTTCAACGTGCCAAATGGTTTTCTCATCCCCATAGATTCTTATAAAGAATTTGTGGAAGAAAATGGATTGGATACGATCATCCGTGCCGCCCTCGACAATCTTGATTTTAACGATCCGAGTGCCCTCCAAGAAGCATCCCAACGGATCCGCTCTCAGTTTGGGCTTGGTTCCGTTTCACGAGCATTGGATGCAGCCCTGCGCATCGCCTACGGCTGGATCGGCGCACCACCCGTCGCCGTCCGCTCCTCCGCCACAGCCGAAGATTTACCCGATATGTCCTTCGCCGGTCAACAAGATACCTTCCTGAACATCATCGGCGCAGATGAGTTGAGCAATGCCGTCATCAGCTGCTGGTCTTCGCTCTGGACAGCGCGCGCCATCGGCTACCGCGCCCGCAACGAAATCCCGCAAGAGGATGTTTCTCTCTCCGTCGTCGTGCAAGAGATGGTCGAAGCCGATGTTTCAGGCGTGATGTTTACGTCAAATCCGCTCTCTGGTAAAAGAGATGAAATTGTTATAGACGCAACCTTCGGTCTCGGCGAAGCCCTCGTCAGCGGGCAGGTTGAACCGGATAACTACATCATCCAGACTGCATTGCACTCGAAGAGTGCGTTGCAGTCGGCTTTTGCGGACGCTCCCCGAAGTGCAACGCATCCAAAAGCAGATGCAATGCACTTCTCGATCAAATCTAAAACCCTCGGTGCAAAGGCGACCGTTATTCGGGGAAATGCTAAAGGCGGCATCACGATCACCAACGTCGACCAAGCCAAAATCCAGGCGTGTCCCGACAAAGTCATCCTGCAACTTGCCGAGATCGGGCAAAAAATCCAAGAAGAATACGATTTTCCACAAGATGTTGAATGGGCATACTACAAAGATAATCTATATATCCTCCAATCCCGCCCCATCACATCTCTCTATCCTCTGCCTCCAAACCTTGCTTCATCCCCTCTTCGCGCCATGATCGGGCTACACGTTATGCAGGGCGTTATCGAACCATACAGCCCACTGGGAATGCAAACCCTCGAAAATGTCCTTTCTGGTGCGGCACTAGCCTTTGGCGCAGACTACAGCTACAAAAACCAGACCGCCTTCCACGAAGCAGGCGAACGCATTTGGATCGACGTCACATCCATCATCAAGCACCCGCTCGGGCACAAAGCCTATCCAACCGCCATTAAATCTATCGACCCTGCCGTTGGGCAAATTTTTGAAAACCTACTCAATGATCCTCAATTTTCTCCCAGCCACCAACCTCCCAAACTCCGCACAATCATCAATCTGCTCAAATTTATCATCCCTTTCTGGGGGCGTATCTTCCGCTATTGGTATAAACCAGAAGATGGTGCAGCACTTTTTCGCAACCTGACAAACGCTAAAATAGCCAAAACACAAGCTCGCAGCAAAACCAGTGGCGATCTCTGGGAAAACTTCAGAGAACATATAGCCATCTGGGGAGAAAGCCGCTTTGTCTTCTCAGACATGGTTGTGCCGCATGGCGTCAGTGCCGTTGTGGCAGGCATGGTTCCCTTCTTTGGCATCCTGCAACGCTTCAGTAAAGAAGTCGGTGAGCCACAGCTTTATCTTGAAATCTCTCGTGGGCTGCCCAACAACGTCACCACAGAAATGGATTTATTTCTCTGGAAAACTGCTCAGGATATTGCAGCGGACACAGAATCTCAGCTGGCCTTCGCCGAATCGCCCGCCTTTCAACTTGCCACCGATTATCAACAGGATGCCCTCCCCAGCATCGCCCAGCAAAGTTTAGCCCAATTTATGTCCCGTTATGGGATGCGTGGTCTTGGTGAGATAGACATGGGGCGTATACGCTGGCGGGAAGAACCTTTGCATATCATCCAAACCCTGCAAAGCTATCTCAAGATCACCGACCCCGACCTTGCCCCAGATGTCGTTTTCGCTCGCGGTACCAAGGCAGCGGAGTTAGCCGGAAAACGCCTCGAGACCAAAGTCCGCCAATTAAAGAGTGGCAAGCTCAAATCACGTTTGGTGCGCTGGGCAATTAGTCGTTATCGTCCATTGGCAGGTTTGAGAGAAGCACCCAAGTTTTTCGCCATCCAAATGCTGGGTATCATCCGAGAAGGAATATTGGAAAGTGGAAAGTCTCTGGTTGCTGAAAATTTACTGGAAAAAGAAGATGACCTTTTCTTTTTGAAAATTGAAGATTTGGAAGAAATTGCTAAAAAAGAGAGTATTTCAGAGGAAATGCTAGAGAAAATTAGCGAAAAACGAGCATTGCGAGCCAGAGAAATGCGCCGCAAGATGCTGCCGCGTGTGCTACTGAGCGATGGGCGTGCCTTTTTCGAGGGGCTGCGAGATATTAACAACGAAAATGGTATTTTTGGCGACCCCGTTTCGCCTGGCATGGTGGAGGGACGGGTGCGTGTGGTACTCAATCCACACGCAACGCAATTACAAGTTGGCGAAATTCTCGTCTGCACCGGCACCGACCCAGCGTGGACACCGCTCTTTTTGGCGGCTGGCGGCTTGGTGATGGAAGTCGGCGGGCTGATGACGCATGGCTCTGTTGTGGCGAGGGAATATGGCATTCCGGCGGTGGTCGGCGTGCATGAGGCAACGACAAGGCTGAAAACAGGGATGATAATCCGCGTGGATGGAAGTAGTGGGGTTATTGAGATTATGGAGGAAAAATAACTCACGCAAAGGCGCAGAGACGCTAAGTTTAAATGCTAAAAACAAAAAACTTAAAAACTTGGCCCCTTTGCGGCTTTACGTGAGGCCAAAAGAAAAGGAGGTTTTATGACAGAAAATGAGATTGCAAAAATTGTTGTAGATGCCGCGTTTAAGGTACATGTTGCGCTGGGACCTGGTTTGTTTGAATCTGTTTATCAGCGTGCTATGATTTATGAGCTTCGAAATCGAAAACTGAAAATTGTTGCAGAGCATCCCATTTCTGTAATTTACGATGGCGTTAATCTCGGTGAAAGTTTTCGAGCAGATATAATTGTGGACAACAAAGTCATTCTTGAACTAAAATCTGTTGAGCATATTGCTAAAGTTCACAAAAAACAACTGCTTACCTATCTTCGTTTGGCAGATATACGGCTTGGTCTTTTGATCAATTTTGGAGCACCATTAATCAAACACGGTATTACACGAGTGGCGAATCGGCTACAAGAATAACTAAAAACTTTGCGTTTTTGCGTCTTTGCGTGAGATAAAACAAAATATGAAAAAAACACTTTGGTTCCTTTCCCTTTTAGTATTCGCAATAACCGGATGTGCAAATGCAAATACACTAACTCCTGAAATTGAATTTATCTTGGAACCAACGCTTGTGGTTGAGGAGTCTCCCGAAAGTATAGAAACAGCCCCTGCCTATCTGCCCCAACCTGGCGACAGCGATCTTGATCGTGCAAACGCGATTACCAACTCAATTTATCTTTTTTACTCAGAAAACAACCCCGCTGAAGTCATCTTGCATATTAGCGGATATCTACCAACACCCTGCCACGAGTTGCGCATTTATATTCCCCAGCCAGATCAAGAGAATAAGGTCAATGTGGAAATCTACTCTCTTGCAGAACCCGATATTGAATGCGAGCAAGTTTTGCGCGCTTTTGACACACGTGTTAATCTTGGCACATATCCCGCAGGCAGTTATTGGGTTTGGGTAAATGGGGGCAGAGTAGGGAATTTTGATTTCTAATCAAAATGATTAAAGCAAAAAGAGCCACCGTTTGGTGGCTCTTTTTATAGCACGCAATCTTCTAGTGTTGCAAAATCTGCGATAGGAAGAGCTTTGTGCGGTCTTCTTGCGGGTTATTATATATATCTTCAGGAGAACCTTTTTCTACGATCTGTCCTTCGTCGAAGAAGTAGAGTGTATCTGCCACTGAGCGAGCAAAACCCATCTCGTGGGTCACCACGAGCATGGTCATACCACTCTTGGCAAGCTCGATCATTACATCGAGTACTTCCTTGATCATTTCAGGGTCCAGAGCCGAGGTTGGCTCATCGAAAAGCATGATCTTGGGTTTCATAGCCAGCGCACGTGCGATCGCGACACGCTGCTGCTGCCCGCCCGAAAGTTGACCAGGGAATTTATTTGCCTGCTCTGGAATACCAACGCGCTCAAGGAGTTCCATTGCCGTTTTCTCAGCCTCTTCCTTATCCTGTTTACGGACTTGAAGCGGAGCCAAGGTAACATTCTGCATAACTGTAAGATGCGGGAATAGATTAAATTGCTGGAAAACCATTCCCGTTTCTTTACGAATGGATTCGATGTTTTTGACATCATGCGTTAACTCAATTCCATCTACAATAATCTGCCCACCTTGATGTTCTTCAAGACGATTGATTGTGCGGATGAAAGTCGATTTCCCTGAACCAGATGGGCCAAAGATTACAATCACTTCGCCTTTGCGGACTTCCATATTAATGCCTTTAAGAGCATGAAAGTCGCCGTACCATTTCTGGACATCACGGCAAACGATAATCGGGTCTTGTTCTTCATAAATAGGTTTGTCGGTCATAATATCTCCTTTTAGCGTTCACCAACGCCCAAAGATGTTTCTAATCGCTGACTGGCGTAAGATAAGCCATAGCTCAATACCCAGAACAGGGCTGCGACGAAAACATATACTTCTTTTGCTGTGCCAACATATTCAGGGTTCCCCAAAACTGATTTGCCAATGCCTAAAACATCGAAGAGGCTTAGGATCATGACAAGAGTCGTATCTTTCAAGAGACCAATGAATTGGCTAACGAGAATAGGGATAACAGCCTTCAGAGCTTGCGGCAAAATGATAAATGCCATCGTTGTGAAACCGTTTAATCCTAGAGCGTGAGCAGCCTCGTACTGTCCCCTTGGGATGGCTTGCAAACCACCACGTACATTCTCTGCCATATAAGCGGCGCTAAAAAGCGTGATCGCTACAAATGCGCGAATTACACCTTCAACACGTATTTCTGCTGGAAGGAATAGCGGCAGCATCAGATCCATCATAAAGAGAATGGTAATCAGAGGAACGCCACGAACAAGCTCGATAACGCCAACGGAGAACCAGCTAATAATCGGCAGTTTCGATTGACGCCCAAGCGCAAGAGCAACACCAATGGGGAAAGAGAAGATGATACCAATCACAGCAAGGAGAATGGTGAGCATCAGTCCGCCCCAAAGATCAGGTTTGACAGTTGGCAGGAATCCGGTCTCGCCTGTTAAACCGCCGATGAGTAAAATCCCAACGGGGAAATAGAGCAAGAGTGAAATAATAGACCAGTTCTTAAATTTTGGATTATCTCTTCGCCCTAAAATAATCCCGAGAAACCCGAATAGATCGAGAGCCAGGATCATCATGCGAATTGTTGGGCTAAAAGGCAATAGAGCTAAGAAAACCGGAATGCCCAATAGAACATAACCTGCTTTTTCTTTTCCCTTAACCCAAGCTCCCCATGTAAAACCCACCACAGCAGCAAGCAGGTAAAGAACCACCCACACACGCCAAAGTTCTTCAGCGGGATAACGCCCTACCATGAATAGCTTGAGGTTATCTGCAATTACTGTCCATTTAGCTACACTAAAACCCCAGCTAAGCGAGGGTTTTAGCATGGCATAGGTTAGCCATATTGCAATAATCGTGAGAATAGAATCGCCAATTGAGCCAAAGAGATTACGTCTTAGCCATCCCAGAACCGTATATCGCTCAGTGGGGGGCGCAAGGACTTCAGTTGTAGAAGTTGTCATAATTATCGCTCCACCAGTTTAATTTTGTCGTTGTACCAGTTCATAAACACAGATGTCAGCAAACTGCTTAGGAGGTATAGTCCCATCATCAAAGCAATGACTTCAACTGCACGACCTGACTGGTTAAGAGATGTGCCGCCAATTGCGAAGAGATCGGGAAAACCGATTGCTACAGCAAGAGATGAGTTCTTGGTCAGGTTAAGATATTGGCTCGTCAAAGGTGGGACAATCACGCGCATAGCCTGTGGGAAGATAACCAGTCTCAGGGTTTGGAAACTGGTTAAGCCTAAGGCTTTCGCAGCTTCGTGCTGTCCCTTCGAGACAGACATAATCCCGGCGCGCACAATTTCACCAACGAAGGCGGCTGTATAAATGACCAAGCCCGAGAGCAGTGCCATGAATTCTGGCGAAAATACATACCCTCCCGTGAAGTTCAATCCTTTCAATGCCGGATATTCTATTTCTAATGGCGATTGCGGTAAAACAAGCCAGCCTACCATTGCCAAAACCAGGAAAGTGAGAGGCACCCAAAGAATTCTTAGTGGTGGACGTCCAGTGCGATCTCCAATTACCTTAAGTCGCCATGATACAACGATCGACACAACCAAGGCTAGGAACAAAATTATCAGATAGCTTGCCCAGGTCTCTGTCGGGATGCCCCAAGGGACAGCAATTCCACGATTGCTCAAGAAGATAGGGCCAAACGTAATTGCTTCTTTTACACGCGGGAGTGTAATAAAAACACCGCTATACCAAAAAACCAACAAAACCAGAAGGGGAATATTACGAAGGATTTCTAGATAAATACTAGAAAGTTTCGCAACCAAAAAGTTTTTAGACAGCCTGGAGACACCGAGAATGACACCAAATATCGTAGCAAAAAAGATGCCAAAGATGCTAACGTAAATTGTATTGAGAATGCCTACAACCAGAGCTCTGGCATAACTGTCAGAGCGAACATAATTTATCAGGCTTTCACCAATATCAAAGCCTGCGGTTCGCCCCAAGAACTCAAAACTTGGCGTCATTCCCTGAGCCGCCAAGGCAGTGATCATATTATTATAGAGATAATAGAAGAAGCTAACAGCAACAACGAGAAAAACTATTTGCCCCAAAACACGCAAGACACGCTCGTCTCGCCAAAAAGGAATAGCCTCTTCGGTACTGTACTTTGTTTTTGCCATAAGGAAAACTCCCAAAGAGATAGCTGGGGTGAAACTAGATCCCCGTCAAGGCATTTGCCTTGGTAAAAAGAAAGGCTGAGAAAAACGCGGTCGCTTTCTCAGCCTCATTCCCTTACCTACAGATATTTGAACAAAACATAAGCAAAGGAAACTAACAAAGACAGGGAAGGTTTATCACCTTCCCTGTCTTTTAGTAATTCAGCTTAGCGCCAAGCGGGAGCGAAAAGTAAGCCACCGTCTGTGTAGAGGCTGTTCAAGCCACGGGGGATGTAGGTCAGAGTATCAGGACCAAGGTTGCGGTCGTAGATCTCAGCATAGTTACCAACTTGGGAAACAACATTGTAAGCCCAGTCAGCGTCAAGACCTAAGAAAGCACCCAATTCGCCTTCGGTACCGAAGAAAGATTTCTCACGGGGGTTGGCAGTGCTAGCCATCATATCGCCAGCGTTAGCAGCGGTAATGCCATGCTCTTCTGCGAAGAAGGTGGCAAAAACGGTCCATTGAACGATATCAAACCACTGGTCGTCGCCGTGGCGAACAACTGGTCCGAGCGGTTCTTTGGAGATGGTTTCGTCCATGATCACGTGATCATCAGGAACGGTCAACAGAATTTGGCGAGCAACCAAACCAGATTTATCGGTGGTGTAGGCATCGCAGCGACCTTCTTCGTAAGTGGTCCAGCCGGTTTCTACATCTTCGTAAACAACAGGTTCGTAGCTGAGACCGCGGGCAGCCATCGTATCAGCCAAGTTGGCTTCGGTGGTTGTGCCGGTTTGGACACAAACAGTGCCGCCATCGAGGTCTTCGAGAGTGTTGATACCGTCAGCTTTGCGGACGATGAAACCTTGACCATCATAGAAAGTGGTTGCAACAAAGTTTGCACCAAGATCGGTGTCACGAGAGAGCGTCCAGGTGGTGTTACGGATCAGGACGTCAATTTCGCCACTCTGGAGAGCGGTGAAGCGCTCTTGGGAGCTAAGGGGGCGAATTTCGTATGCTTCAGCATCGCCGAATACAGCAGCGGCAACGGCTTTGCAGAAATCAATATCAAAGCCAGTGAAGGTGCCTTCGGTATCAAGGAAACCAAAACCAGGAACGCCGGAATTACCGCCACAGATTACGTGACCACGGGCTTGGACGGTTGCCAAGGTGTCGCCAGAGGCGGCAGGTGCGGGACCTTCGGTCTCGCCAGGTGCAGCAGCAGCTTCTTCAGCAGGTGCTTCAACAGCAGCAGCTTCTTCAGCGGGTGCTTCAGGAGCGGCAGCGCCGCCACAAGCGGCAAGGACCATGCTCAAAACGATCAACAGAGCAAAAACAGGGAATAACTTACGGGACATATCTATCTCCTCCGAGAAAGTGATTTACACAAACAATCCTAAACTAAAAGCACTGCAACCTGGCAAATTCTTCTACAAAGTATATGCAAAGCTACAACTTTCTTAATGTTTTTTATGGCGTTCAAGCAGGAAGGTATTTGTGTAAGCGAATATAATCTGCAATTATAGGGGAAAGAACTTCATACAGCAAGAAAAGAAAAGCATCTTTATATAAATTTTACATAAAAAAAACAACCACTTGCTAGGAAAGAAAAGCGGGAGTATAACCTTTCCAATAAACGAAGTTTCTTTTTTAAAACAGGAGAAAAGATGAAAATATTACTTCTAGGCGTAGGGCTACAAGGGAAGGCTGCCCTCCACGATCTTGCCGAAAGCGCCAATATTAGCGAAATCGTCGCTGCTGATGCAAATTATGCGAACTTAACGGCTTATGTGAAAAGCCCCAAGATAACTCCCGTTCAATTAGATGTTCAGGATCATCGAGCGGTTTCCGAGCAAATGGAAAAGGTGGATGCTGTCATCGTTCTTCTTCCGCAGGGATTTCGTGTGGAGATGTTGAAGCTCGCCATCGAAAATGGGATTCATTTCGTTGAAACATCCTACGCCCTGCCTGAGTATGCGGACTTGGGTCAACTTGCTGAGGCGAAAGGAATCACGATTCTGCCCGAATGCGGACTCGACCCCGGCATCGACCTGGTTCTCGCTGGACAAGCCATCCGTGAACTCGACGAAGTCTACGAACTGCACGCCTACGGGACAGGCGTCCCTGAGCCTGCTGCGGCTGACAACCCGATCAATTACAAAGTCTCGTGGACTTTTGCTGGCGTACTCAGTGCCTATCAGCGTCCCGCGAAAATGCTCAAAGATGGAGCCGTGATCAATCTCTCACCGAGTCAGATGTTCTCTCCTGAGAACATGCATAGGGTCACGCTCGATACACTCGGCGAAATGGAAGCCTACTATAACGGCGACGCGGTCAAATATCTCGATGTCTTCGGCATCCGCGAGACAATTGTCAGCACAGGCAGATACTCGCTACGCTGGCTGGGGCATGCTGCCTTTTGGAAGAAGATGGTCGATTTGGGCTTCTTAAAAGAAGAGCCTGTTTTAGTGAATGGGCAAGAAGTTTCGCCGCGCCAATTCGTCCATGACTTGGTCGAACCGCAAATCCATTATTCTCCCCAAGAGCGCGATGTTGCCGCCATTCGCATTGATGTGAGTGGTTTGAAAGATGGCAAGCGGAAACGTATTATTTACCAGATGATCGACCGTCGCGACCTTAAAACCAGATTGCTGGCGATGCAGCGCACAGTTGGCTACACAGCGAGTATTGGTGCTCAAATGATTTTAAACGGCGACGTGAGCAAGCCCGGTTTGCTCAGCCCCACACGCGATATTCCTGTAGAGAAATTTATTGCTGAACTGGAGAAACGCAATATTATTATCACGCGTGAAGAAATAAGCTAGGTTCTTCGGCGTCATTGAAAGTGATATAGCTTTTAGGCTATAATGTTTTTGTCTAAAGGAGTAAAGATTATGGCTGAAAAAACTACCCATCGTACTAAGGTGTTCAAAGAATGGATTCCTGATGAAGCACGCGAACATGCCCGTGCTGCAAGAAAAGAGATGCGAGAAAGTATAAAATCGCTGCTCCCCCCTGATTTTGTTAAGCATCGTCGTAAAGCACGCAAAGAAATGCTCATGGCGTGGCGCAGCATGATCGATGCTGCCCTTGAAGATACAGAAAAGTAAACTAAATCAAAAAACTGCTCCGATAACTGGAGCAGTTTTTCTTTAAAACGTTATCTTGGGATCAGCCTCGGGCAAAAAACACCGTCCAGAATAATGTAAGCAAAGCGCTGCCCAGTAGGAGACCACCAACGAATAAGTTCCCGATATTGTAGAAGACAATGCCGCCAATAAATAAGGAGCCAAAGATCACGCTGCCAGCCAGGCGATAGACAGCTCGCTCTAATTTGGAGATTTGGTGAGCAACACGGGGCATATGTACTTCAAGGTCACCCTTTTCCATCTTATCTAACACACGTCCTGTTTGGGTAGGAAGTGCAAGGATCGCCTTTGCAAAGTTGCCTAATTCATTCAGCCAAACACTTGAATTGGATGTGGCTTCTTCGCTGATCAGCTTGCGCGCATAAGGTGTCAGTTGGGTCCAGAGATTAAAATCGGGGTCAAGCCCTGTACACATGCCCGACAGAATGGCAACTGTACGCCCCAGAAGAAGTAGATTATGGGGAATTTGAAAAGGCATCTCATACATCAACTCTTTGAACTGATGCGCAAATTCTCGCATTTCGTCGAGACTGATCTCGCGTAATTCGCTCATGCTCTTTCCCCAGAAACGTTCAAAGACCTGAGCCTCGGCTTCTTCGATGCGCTTCAGATCGGCTCCCGGCAAAAGGACACCAAGCTGTTGGTAGGCACGCACGACTCTTTTCGCATCGCGCGTTCCGGTGGCAATGATCACTTCACGCAAGCCAGCACGTAGATTATCGGGGACGCGTCCGACCATGCCAAAGTCGATAAAGGTCAGCTTCCATTCAACAGCACCGTCTTCATCAGGTTCTGAGATGGGGGTTACAAAGAGATTGCCCGGATGCGGATCAGCGTGAAAAAAGCCATCTTCAAATATCTGTTTGAGATAGGTATCCAGCAAAACGCGGGCTATGTCTGCCCGATCAATGCCTGCGGATGTGATCGCATCATAATCTGTGATCTTGATCGCGAAGACGTCTTCCATGGTCAGAACTTCTTTTCTTGTTAAGTCCCAGACAACACGCGGAACGTGCGTACGCTCATCATCGAGGAAACTCTCTTCAAAGATCTCGATATTCGCACCTTCTTCAAGATAATCAATTTCTTCATAGATAGTTTCAGCAAATTCTTCGATCAGGCCATCTACGTCGGCACGTTTCCGAATGGGACGATAACGTGCCAACCAGCCACCCACGCGACGTAATGCCGAAAGGTCTACGTCGATGATCTTCTCGATATGTGGGCGTTGTATCTTCACAACAACTTCGTGGAACTCTTTTGGGTTGGATTCATCGGCATACAAATGGGCGCGATGTACTTGCCCCAAGGAGGCTGCTGCCAATGGTGTCGGGTCAAAGAATTCAAATATTTCTTTCAGGGAGCCACCAAGCTCTCGTTCCGCTTTTTCTCGGATGGCATCAAAATCTTCAGGCGGGACTTCATCTTGCAAGCCAGAAAGCTCTTTTACAATTTCGGGAGGAAGTACATCCTGACGAGATGAGAGAAATTGCCCCACTTTGATCATGACACCACCCATTTCAATGGCAAGGGCACGAAACTGGACAGTGAATTTGGTTAGGCGCGCTATACGCGTTCGGCGAGCCAACGGGCGCAAACCCAGACGCGATAAGATAATGTCCCAGAAGATGACATTTGCCGCGACACGGGCAAAGAAGATTAGAATCTTTCGATAACGAGCACGTAATTGCGAAGTTTTCATAATATGGATACTCCTGAGATCGGGATTGTAACATGCAGGAGATATTTGACGTATCGCATAAACTGGCATAGGATTTTCATATAAATTTATTCTGTTTAGAAAAGAGAGCGTCCAATGTTCGATAAAATCGTGGAATCCCTTTTACAAGAATCTATAGCACGCGGAGAGTTTGATAATCTTTCAAATAAAGGCAAGCCCCTTGACTTGACAGATTATTTCAACACACCAGAAGAGATGCGCTTGGCTTCATCAGTGCTGAAAAACGCCGGAGTGAAACCTCCAGAAATTGAGTTGCTGCGCAGAATAACGGAACTTAAAGATCAGTTGGCAGCCTCTCAAGATAACGATCAGCAAGTTCAAATTGAGAAGCGGATCGAGCTGCTCCAAATCGAATTTAACATTGCGCTGGAACGTATCCAGCAACAACGCAGAAAATAGCTGATGAAAAAAATCTTCCTGCTCATATTTTCAGCGATCTTGCTAAACGCCTGCGCAACAACCAGCGAAACAGAAAGTGCGCCTGCGAGCAGCATTGCATCCACGCGTGAATATCATATTCAGCAGAAGATCACATTGCTCAATTATGGAGAGGGAGTGCCAGAAAAGCAAAATCTTTGGGTGGCTTTGATCCACGATGTTGCGCCTTATCAGGAAGTATTTTCACGCAAGATCAGTCCTAACGGTTATACGCTTTTTGTGGATGAGTATGGCAATGAGTATGCCGAGTTTGATTTCTCTGCGCACCCGCCTGGGACTGAGATCACAATTGAGATCGAATATGAGCTTGCAGTGAATGAGATCATTTACGAATTAGGAGATTGTGAAGGCGAGCTAATTAGCGAATATACGCAAGCAGAAACCCATATTGAGTCTGCGAACTCGCAAATTATGGCAATTGCAGAAAATTTATCGAAGCATAAAAAGACAGCCTGCGAAGAAGTGCGGGCATTTTACGACTATGTCGGCGATGAACTTTTTTATTTTTATAATCAGAATAATTGGGGCGCACAGGCAGCCCTCGGTGCGATGGGTGCAGACTGCACAGAATACTCTTCATTGATGATGGCATTAAGTCGCGCAGAAAAAATCCCGGCACGCTATTTTGAAGGGCTTTTATCTTTGAGAGAAAGTACAGCACAGATCGCGGAAAAGGAACATGCCTGGCTGGATGTCTACCTGCCCGGCTCCGGCTGGGTGGCGATGGACCCCACAATGGGACGCTTCGCGAACGAACGCGACATTTATTTTGCTCATTACACCCCAGACCATATCATCGTCACGATGGGACGTACCCCCTCAGCGCTGCGAGGGGCAAGTTACTTAACCCATCTCTACTGGCCCGGAAATAGTACAAAGATCAAAATATCAGCATTAGATTGGGTGATCGAACTACAAAAAAAGTAATTCTTCAACAAACAAAAACGCTCCCAATCAGGAGCGTTTTTACTATCTAATATTTCCCCTACTAATCTATCCGTTATTGCCACATAGCTAAAATCGCGCCAAAAAGCAGCATATTTACCAAATGATTTCCAGCTTCTATCGCCCAAACTTTCAAACCATGTCCTGCGAATAATTTATTTACCAGATTGGTCGGCGCGATAAAACCCAGCCAGATCACAAAGCCAGCCTGTAAACCAGCTGCGAGGGTGTTACTCCCCATCACTGTTAGCAAAAGCGATACAAAAACAGCTTGGACGAGTGAAGCTAAAACAGTAAGTCCCCAAGTCATTGCTCCGGCATTTTCCATATCGCCCGTATCATTCAAATCGCTCTCGGATTTACCGATACCTTTCCACCAAGCCGGAAAAAAGGTCTTTGGGTTATACCAGAGAAATCCGCTTACCATGCTTATGAAAACGCAAGCGACGATGGCGAGCCAGTTAATTGAAGAAAAATCCATTTGAACCTCCTACGAATAAAGAAGATTGGCGCATCCAATCTTTCATGATAAACAACCCCGAATATATGTTCTGGATACGTTATAAAAGCAGGCAAAAAATCACAACCCATAGTTGATGCAATGTTATACTTCTGAACTTCCTAAAAATATTTAATATCGTGGAGAAAGAATGACTAAAAACACAACCGTCCTTGTAACCGGAGCCAGCGGATTCGTCGGAATCCATTGTGTAGCAATATTACTAAAAGAAGGCTATCAAGTTCGCGGCACAGTACGCTCCATGGAGCACGAAGAAGCTTTGCGCAAGACTCTTTCCAAACTTGTGGATGCAGATGACCGTTTCTTTTTGGTAGAAACCGATCTACTCAGCGATTCTGGCTGGGACAAAGCCATGCAAGACTGCGATTATGTACTACATGTTGCCTCCCCATTCCCCTTGGGCGAACCCAAAGACGAAGATGATCTGATTATCCCCGCCCGCGAAGGCACATTGCGCGTCTTACGCGCTGCATCCAGAAACGGGGTCAAACGTGTAGTGCAAACTTCATCCGTCGCGGCAATCGCTTATGGGCACCCGAAAGAAAAAATCAATTTTGATGAAAGTGATTGGTCCGTGCCTAATAGCCCAACTATCTCTGCGTACTCAAAAAGCAAGACTCTCGCTGAGCATGCCGCATGGGATTTTGTACAAAATTTACCTGAAGACAATCAAATGGAATTGGCAACGATCAATCCCGGGCTAATACTCGGACCACTCCCCGATACAAATCCACGCACATCAGGCGTACTCGTCCAATCATTGATGCAGTCCGTGGTTCCCGGCTTGGCACGGATGCACTTCAATGCCGTGGATGTGCGTGATGTAGCCTCCGCCCATCTCGCTGCGATGATCTCGCCCAAAGCCGCCGGGCAACGCTTTATCTGCGTATCCGATTCCTTCTGGATGGAAGATGTGGCGTTGGTACTTAAAGAAGCATACGCTTCACAAGGTTATAAGATAAAAACAAATGTCTTTCCCAGCTGGATCGTGCGCCTGGTTGCACTTTTCAACAAGGAAGCCCGTGCTACCGTCGATTCGCTCGATCAGGAGCTACATGTAGACAATACACGCATAAAAGAGGTGCTTGGTTGGCAACCACGCAATATGAAAGAGATGGTACTCTCAATGGCGGAGAGCATGGTTACATTAGAGATGATCTAAAAATAGTATTTTCGCTCACAAAGCAAAGAAAACGAAAGTCCTACAAAAAGCTCTTCCCAGTGGAAGAGTTTTTTGTTACTCTATACAAAAAAACGGACTACATTTTTTTCTGCTATTTTTAGATTCATAACCTATAATAAAAAACCATGCCGTCAGAAAAAATCTACGCACACTTATTGGGAACAATGACCTTTTATGTCGATGAGCAGGCATTGCTCTTACCCGACTCTCTCGTTGGTCGGCGTTTGCTCGCCTATTTAATCTTGCATCGTGATCGAACGCACGCTCGGAGCGTTGTGATTGGCTTATTTTGGCCAGACATATCCGAATCACGCGCCAGAAGAGCATTGAGCCAAGCCCTTTGGCATATCCGTCAACGTTTCCCAAACCTGATTGAAACTTCGAACGAAACAATCACTATTTCCGATCAGGCAGCTATTTGGACAGACATAGAAAATTTTGAAGCGTTGGTCAAACCACATCTAACTACGGGGGGGAGTTCAATAGCTTACTCAGATATCGAAAAAGGGCTACAACTCTATCGAGGAGATCTGCTTGAAGGGATCTACGATGATTGGGCACTTTTAGAACGCGAACGCTACCATGAGCTCTATCTTCGAGGCTTGGAAAAATTTAGTCAACTGGAGAAATCCGCAGGGAACTATGCACATGCTTTGGAAATTATCCAAAAATTACTCCAGATCAACCCGCTACAAGAGTCTATTCACCGAGAGGCAATGCGTTTATATTACAAGCTCGGTAAACCAAATGCTGCCATGCGCCAATACGAAACCTGCTGCAAAATTCTCCAGGACGAATTTGTTTGCCCTCAAAGGTTCTTGGACAAATATAGCGAAATATTAATGGAGGCTTT
>JABGQU010000198.1 GCA_018648605.1 Anaerolineae bacterium
ATTGCAGCCAATAAAAGCAAATTTATTCCCATTATGCTCAATTTTTAGTGGTTTTCTGGCATCTTCCAAGTCTCTTCCACCACCGAAATAAGGCAGCCCGCGTTCATCATACATATCTAGTGTATATAGAGTTGCCTCTGAGCCATAATCTTGAAAATGGTTTCCGGTTAGTTCGATCACGTCTGCCCCCACAAATTCGATCAGCTCAATATAGCGCGGGTCACTACAAAATTGCAACCCAACTTGCCCGGGGGTGGGGGGCTTGCAATATTCATAAAAAGGAATTTCGTTGCTAATATGAGCAATATCGGCATCCCGCAGCCAGTCGCCGATATCTTGGGCAGGGTAGGTGATGCCTTTCCGCTCCATCGTATAAGCGGTGCCACGCACAAGGGCGGTTACGCCTGTCATCACGAGAGTGGTCAACTTATCGGGGTCGCGGTTGAGGGCGGGTAGCTCAAGGGATGTTGGCGCATCTACGCCAAAAGAAAGATTTAGCGGATAATTTTGCGGGACGAAATTATTGTGCAAGGGGGATTGCCCGTCGATAGTGAGCACTTTCCAACGGGGTTCGATCTCTTCAAAAGGGATGATGGCCCAGGCATTTTCCATTTCCCAGGTTAGATCGAGTAAATTATCGGATGAAGCGGTACGCACCGCGCCTGAACTTGCTTCGCCCCATATAGCGGATAAAGCCATTTTGGTGGATTCTGCCATCCATAATGGAGAGCCAGCCCAAGGATCGGGCGCGCTTCCCGCCCACGCGGCTTTTAGCTCCGCGCTGGATACGCCATCTCGAATAGTTGGGAATGGGGCAACGAGAGCATACGTCCAGACAGAGGCATTTACCCCTTCGCTCAAATGCAAGTGCATGGAGGCTGTATTCGCATCATCTGTGAGTGGGATACCGCTATCACTAGCGATCTCACGCAATTTGTCTGGAACAGAATCGCTGATCCACAAAGCTGTGGGGCGGGACGTAGAGGTCGCCGTTGGCGGGGGTGGGCTACTCGTTGCGCTGGGAAGAAGGACTGGCGCAGGGCTTTGCGTAGGGGCACAGGCAGCCAGAATGCTGGTAATGATGAGAAGAAAAATAAGTTTTTTTTGCATAGTTTGTCTTGTGTAGAAAAAAAAGTGCATCGCATCTCCAAGATGCGTTGCACATTAGGAGGGGAAGATGATGGAAGTGCAATGCAGATTTTGTGAGCTAAAGGCTATATTCTCTCAGCGTAAATTTCTTAACTGCGTTTCCATCAATTGTTACACCTAATCCAACTCCCCTTGGCACATCAACGGTGCTATCGATATTCAGATAAAAACGTTCGTTGGTGATATCTTCTTGATAATAGCGGTCAGTGGCAGAAATATCGCCGGGGAAGCGGAAGTTGGGCAAGGAAGCCAGAGCCAAATTTGCGGCGCGCCCGATGCCGGTTTCAAGCATCCCGCCGCACCAGACGGGGATATTTTTTTCCTGACAATGATCGTGAATGGCAAGAGCTTCGTATAAACCACCGACACGTCCGGCTTTGATATTGACGATGCGGCAAGCATCCATTTCCAGGGCTTGACGCGCATGTCGCAAGGAGATGATGCTTTCATCCAGACAAAGCGGGGTTTTGAAACGCTTCTGCAAACGGTGATGATCCCAAAGATCATCTTCGGCGAGGGGCTGTTCGATCAGGAGCAAATCCAGTTCATCCAGAGGAAGCAGGGCATCAGCCGTTTCGAGGGTATAGGCAGAATTGGCATCCACCTGCAATTTGAGATCAGGGTAGGCTTTACGCACAACGCTGACATCACCTACATCACGCCCGGGTTTGATCTTCAATTTGACGCGACCATAACCGGATTTAAGATAGCCTCCAACAACATGTAGTAAATCATCGGGCGTATCTTGTAAGCCGACCGAGACACCTACGTCGACTTTGGGCTTGCCTCCGCCAAAGAGCGTTTGCAGCGATTTACCTTCTTTTTTGCCGAGTAAATCCCAAACTGCCATCTCGACGCCAGCTTTTGCCATCTCGTGACCTTTGATCTTTTTTACCAATTGGCGAAAATCTGCTGCGTCTTTGACATCCTTCCCCTGAATAGCTAGGAGAATGAAATCTTTGAGAATATGCCAGGCCGTGCCAGATGTTTCGTAAGCATAGCCCGGATCGCGATCTGCGACGCATTCGCCATAGCCAACCAGCCCCTCGGCGTGGATGGTGATGAGGATACTGTCACGGTCGAAGATACGTCCGAAAGAAGTTTCAAAATGCGAAACGAGCGGCATTCTTATATGTGTAAGGGTGATTTTTTCAAGTTTCATTTGTGATTAGCGCTACTCGCCTGAAAGATCTACGTCAAGTTGATCTGATAAATCCGTTTTGCCTGAATCAAGATTACGGAGTACATCATCCATGCTCATGCCTTCTCGGCGCATCCCAAGCTCGGGGGTGCCGCAGTAAGGGCAGATGTTCCAGGGGAGCTCCATGAGTTTTCCGCATTCGTGACAATTTTTCTTAAGCTTTGTCTGGCAATTGGGACAGATCATCCAAGCATCTTTGACGCGTCGTTCACAGCCCGGGCAGAGAAGCTGATCTTCGATGGCGGCGAGCAAAGCTTCTTCTTCAAGGGTGCGTTGATATTCATCTTCCAATGTGCGCGGGGGGCGCAGCACGAGATAAACGAGAACGCCGGGCAGATTCAGCAACCCCACCAGCAGGGTGGAAAGGGTTTGGACAAGGGGGTCGCGAGCGCGGTTGCGAATATCGCGATAGGTCCAGATAACGAGGCTGACCCAGAGCGCGATAACGAACGCGACTCCAAAACCCGTTAGGACGAGGGTGAGATTATTCAGGAAGGCAGGATCAAGGTTCATGGTTTTTCCTCAAGAAAAATAGTGAGGGTATTGTACTACGCTAGGGAATTCTTAGAGATTGTTTAATAAGTCAGAGAAACCCGAAAGGTTTCCTTGAGACGCTCGAAAAACGGTTTTCATCTTGTAAAAACTCCTTGTTAGAGCAGAACACTGATAAAAACCTTTCGGGTTTGGCTTCGAAAAGTATTTATTAAACAGCTTCTTAGAGACTAGTAGTTCAGCCAAGATTTATTGTCGGATATAAGCGGTGTAATTTGATGCGA
>JABGQU010000054.1 GCA_018648605.1 Anaerolineae bacterium
GCCCACTGTGCGGCATCGACCGTTTAAGGTGTGCGTTTTCACCGTTTTATGCACTTCTTTGTTGGGATAAATTATCGCCCTTTATGTGTTCCGGCTTTAATAATAAATAGGGTCTTTTAATTGACCCATAAAAACCCTTGTGATATAATCCGCAACCATGAGTCAACTTGAGAATCATTCAAAAAATCGCTTTAATACTATACTTGTGGGGGTTGTTGGGCAGGTAGGTTGTCTCACTCCAGTGATTATTTTAGTAGCGCTTTTTGCTGGATTATGGCTTGATCGTCAATTTGAGACGAAGCCACTATTTACCGTTCTTTTTATACTTGGTAGTGCTCCGATCGCGATCTTTGCTCTCTATAAGATCGTGAAGACGGCGACTGATAAAATAAAGACAGATGATGGAATTAAGAATTTCGAGGAGGATGTAAATCGTGAGTGAACAAAAACCCAAAACCCGAACTTGGGCACGCTGGGTAGTACTAGCAGCGATTTTGCTAGGAGCGTTCCTGTTCACAGGTTTCTTTGGTATTGGTTTGAATATTAAGCCTATTATGCCTGAGGTGTTTTTGCCCGGCGAGGCATTAAGTAACACCCCTATTTTCGGTATCGAAGGCTTTTTTATTACCAATACTTTTTGGGGAATGGTTGGTGCTGATCTAGTTGTTTTCTTGCTTGCTTTTGGCGTTTATCGTGGCGTAAAAAGTGGGAAAATGGTTCTGACAGGCATAAGTGGGGCCGTTGAAGCCTTACTTGAAGCATTGCAGAATATGACTGAAGGTACAGCAGGAAAATGGACGAAGATTATTTTCCCTTGGTTCGCAACCATTACTCTTTTGGTGTTGGCGGCTAACTGGCTTGGTTTGTTGCCTGGTGTTGAAACGATTGGTCTCCTTCATGAAGGACATGGGGAGTATGCTGTTCGTGAAATGAATTTCTTAGGTATGGAATTCTCAACCATTTGGGATGATTCGGCTGAAATGGCTGCTGATGCTCATGGTGAAGAAGCAGTACATGCTGGAGAAGAAGAATATCATGGCGCAGCCATAGTACCTTTCTTCCGCCCTGTATCTACTGATTTGAACTTTACTTTCGCTCTTGCTTTGGTTGCAGTCGTGATGGTGCAGGTCATTGGTTTCCGTGCATTGGGATGGGGTTACCTGACCAAATTTTGGAATACCAAACACTTTTTTGATAAACCAATTTTTGGTTTCATCGATTTTGGCGTAGGTTTGCTTGAATTGGTTTCAGAAATTTCGAAAATACTCTCTTTTGCCTTCCGTCTTTTTGGTAACCTTTTTGCGGGCGCAGTCCTGATCTTTGTTATGGGCTCACTTGTACCCTTCTTTGTCCCCGCAATGTTCTATATGCTTGAACTCTTTGTTGGTATGATTCAGGCAATTGTTTTTGGTATGCTGACCATGACCTTTATGGCACAGGCTACTCAAAGCCACGGCGATCACGACGAGGCTCACGCGTAAAAATTTAATTTCGGGCAATATGCTCGGGAAACTATTTAGAGGCGGTTACCCCGCCCGAAACTATTTGGAGGTTTTTTAAAATGGATTTAGCAGCTGCTACTATTCTCGGAAAATTAATTGGCGCAGGTTTAGCAATGATCGGTGCTATCGGCGCAGGCGCTGGTATTGGTATCGTTACTAGCGGTGCTGTACAGGCAATGGGACGCAACCCAGATGCGGCAGGCAATATCCAGACAAATATGATTCTCGGCATTGCATTCGCAGAAGCCGTAGCTATCTATTGTCTCGTTGTTGCTCTTCTTATTCTCTTTGTTTTCTAGAATCAAGAATTAATAAGAGGAGATATAAATGGAAGCTCTAGGTATCAACTTACCTTTTTTGTTAGTGCAGATCGTTAATCTGCTTATCGTTTATACAGTTGTTGCTAAGTGGATTGTAGGACCCGTTGGCAGCATGCTCGACAAACGCCGTGAGACTATTGCGCAGGGCATGGAAGATGCCCGAGTTGCATCAGAAGCTCGTGCAAACGCTGAAGAAGAAGCCGCAAAGATCAAAGCAGAAGCACAAGCAGAAGCAAGCAAGATCGTTAGCGAAGCTACTGAGCGCGCTCAGTCTGCTGGCAAAGATGTCAAGACTGCTGCTGAAGCAGAAGCTGCAAAAGCCAAAGAAAAAGCACTTGCTGATGTGGAAGCTGAACGCAATCAGATGCTTGGCGATCTTCGCGGGCAAGTCGCTGCCCTCGCTATTGCGGGTGCACAGAAACTGGTCGGTGAAGCTCTTGACGAAAAACGTCAGCACGCGCTCCTAAGCGATTTCTTCGCTGGTGTCAAAGCCGGTAAAGTCGTCGTTCTGGATGGCGATTTCAAAGGTGATGCCGCTGAAGTTACCAGCGCCCTGCCGCTGACCGATGCTGAGCAGAATACTGTCAAGAAAGATGTTCTTGCGAAAGCTGGCGCACAGGCAGTTACCTTCCGTGTTGACCCCTCCATCCTTGGTGGGCTGGTCATCAAAGTTGGCGACAAAGTCGTAGATGGCTCTGTTGCTGGCAAGCTCGAAGGCTTACGCCAGAATATGCGCTAGGCTTTATTTTCTAAACTTAAAAGGGTTTTGATGACTGTCATCGAAACCCTTTTTTAATACCCTCTCATCGATTCCCAAAACAAGTAGATAGCACAGGAAATCACATGTTCCAATCCCCGCTGATTATAGGTTTAACTTCACTTATCCCTGGTTTGGGGTATCTCCTGTTGAAAAAATGGAAAAATGCTATTGTCACTTGGGGACTTTTGCTCCTGTTTGCGAAAATGTTTTTTCTCTCGCCTGTCGAAGGCCTGTTTCAGCAAATAAGCGCACAGCTTTTTTTCATGGTCTGGATCGGGCAAATTATCTTTTCTGTCAATCTCGCTCGCCCTCCCAAGGAAGCTCTCGATGCACATATTTCACCTGCCAAGAAAATCAACCCAGCGAAAATAAAAATTCCTGCCCGTACCCCTTTCCGCAAAAGGGGGCTGTATAAAGCGAAAGAAATTTTTGCCGCACAACTAGAGAAAAATGAATATCTCCAAACTATGCTTCCAGGCTTAGATAAAGCTATGATGGGAATTGGCGCACATCAATACCTACTCGGCATCACCCACAGATATTTGATATTTTTAGATATGGGCTTTTCTGGAAGACCAAAAACTATAGAGAAAATTCCCTTCTCAAAAATTGAAAATATTACCTATACCAAAAGAATAATGATGGATAAAATAGCTATAGAAATCAAGGAAAAGAAAAAAAACTATAATTTTTATATCAGTTTTTCCTTCCGCGAAGAAGTGCGGGAGTTTGTTGAAAAACTTGACAGAAAAATCTAGGTATAGGTAAAAAAGTAAGCATCACATCTTCATACTTCACCCTCTCTTCTTTCCCATTAAAATTATGCCCACTCTCACCTCTCTCTTTTCTCAATTTCCCTTAAAAATAGCCGCTGGTACTCTCTCCGATGTGCCAATTAACCAAATTACGGCCGATTCTCGTAAAGTCGAGGCTGGTGACCTTTTCATTGCCATATCAGGTGAATACTTCGATGGACATCAGTATATTGCCAAAGCCATTGAGCAGGGTGCAGTCGCAATAGTGGGGGAGCAGGAGATCGCTAATCTTTCAGTCCCCTACATTCAGGTTGAAAATGCGCGGCAGGCGCTGGCTTATCTCGCCGCGGCCTATTATAGTTATCCCGCCCGAAAACTGACGATGCTTGGCGTTACAGGGACAGATGGAAAAACAACCACCAGCAACTTTCTTTACCAGATTTTGCGCGAAGCAAAATTGAAGGTGGGCATGATCTCCACAGTCAATGCCATTATTGGTGACGAGATTCTCGACACAGGCTTTCACGTTACCACACCTGATGCCCTCGATACCCAGCGCTATCTCGCTCAAATGGTGGATGCTGGATTGACGCATGTTATTCTTGAGACGACTTCGCATGGTTGGGCACAATATCGCATTGATGCATGTGAGTTCGACATCGGGGTTGTTACCAATATTACGCATGAACATCTCGACTATCACGGCTCCTACGAAGCCTACAGAGCCGCTAAGGGGCGTTTATTTGCAAGCTTGGGAGATACGGTGGATAAGCCGCAGGGAAACCCGCGTTTGGCTGTCCTGAATAAAGACGATATTTCCTACGACTATCTCTCCCGCCTCGCCCCTGGGCCTCAGGCTTGCTACAGCGTGGATACATCTGCCTCAGCCCGAGCAGAAAATATCCGCTATCTGCCTAGCGGCATCAAATTTGATATAGTGACCGAAAAATTGCGCGTAGCGATAAAGACAAATTTGGTAGGTGGATATAATATATCGAATATTCTGGCGGCCTTTTCTGCTACCGTCTTTGGACTGGGGGTTGATCCGAAAGTTGCCGCACGCGGTATCGCCGCCCTTGAAGGGATCCCCGGCAGAATGGAACGCATCGACAAGGGACAAGACTTCTCTGTTATTGTCGATTTCGCACATACACCCTTTGCGCTGAAAGCGGCTATTGAATCCGGGCGTGAGATGACAAAGGGGCGGGTGATCGCTCTCTTTGGTTCAGCGGGCTTGCGTGATCGTGAGAAACGCCGCATGATGGCAGAATATTCTGCTGAACTCGCTGATCTGACTGTCCTGACAGCCGAAGACCCGCGCACAGAATCTCTGGATGATATTCTTGAAGAGATGAAAATAGGTGCAGAGTTGCGTGGGGGCGTAGAAAATGAAACATTCTGGCGTGTACACGATCGCGGTGAAGCGATCCACTTTGCGCTTACGCTTGCCCAGCCTGGTGATATGGTACTTGTTTGCGGTAAAGGACACGAACAGTCGATGTGCTTTGGTGAGACCGAATATCCTTGGGATGATCGTATGGCGACGCGTGCAGCACTAGGAAAATTCTTAGGCGTAGATGCTCCTGCGATGCCCTATCTACCAACTCAGGGTAAATAAAAATTGATCCACTGGGAGGAGCTAGACTAAAAAGATGTGTTTTCTCTGAGAAACACGAGCTATACTGGTTCCCCCTATTTTATCTTTTTAAAATGGAGGGATGCCCGACAGGGCAGGGGGGCGTTATGATGGAATTAAAGCACCGCGTAACATCAGTTAAATAAGACATCCGAAGTTTTCAAAACTTCGGATGTCTTTTGTTTGGGAATATGTTGAAGCGGGAAATTAAACGATCTCCTGCTCTTTTCGGAGACTAAGCAAGTTTAGCGGTAGCAAGCCTTGGGTCAGGAGTGTTCCGAAAGTATTTTGTTAATTAGCGTCGGTTGTTGCTGCGTCCGCCGCGATTGCGATCGTTGCCGCCAGAGCGTCCGCGATTATTGCGGTTGCCACCGCCGCCGCCTCGTGGTTGGTCGTTTTCGATTGCTTCTTCGAGTGTCCAACCTTCGAGTACGGCTTTGCGTGAGAGACGGATCTTTCCGCCTGCATCCACATTGGTGACCATAACGGTGATTTCGTCACCGACTTTGGCAACGTCTTCTACGCTGTTGATGCGCACGCTGTCTAATTGTGAAATGTGGACAAGTCCATCCATACCGGGGAGAATTTCAACGAATGCGCCGAAGTCAACCACGCGAACGACACGACCGGTGTAGATGCGTCCCGACACTGCGCTTTCTGTGAGGGCTTCAATGCGCTGACGTGCCATAGCTTCGCTCTCGCCATCAGTAGCAGAGATGAAGACTGTGCCATCTTCTTCAATATCAAGGCGTACGCCGGTTTCATCTTGAATGGCGCGAATGGTCTTGCCGCCTGGTCCGATAATCGCGCCGATTTTGCTGACGGGGATGGTTACGGTGGTCACACGTGGGACGTGGCTCTTAAGCTCAGGACGTGGGGTCTTGATGGTTTTCATCATCTCGTCCATGATGTGCATTCTGGCTTCGTGCGATTGGGTGAGGGCTTCTGCCATCAACTCGGTGCTAAGGCCAGAGATTTTGATGTCCATTTGCAAGGCGGTGATGCCTTTGGTGGTGCCGGTGACTTTGAAATCCATGTCGCCGAGGTGATCTTCGGTGCCGAGAATATCGCTGAGGATGTGGTAACGTTCACCATCGGTAACCAAGCCCATCGCCACGCCCGATACGGGGGCTTTGATCGGCACACCAGTAGCCATCAAGGACATGGTGGAGCCGCAGACGGATGCCATCGAAGATGATCCGTTGGATGCCATAATTTCAGAGACGACACGAATTGTGTAGGGGAATTCTTCTTTGCTGGGGATAACGGGCAGCAGCGCACGTTCAGCCAATGCGCCATGACCGATTTCTCGTCTGGAGGTGCCGCGCATCATTTTGGTCTCGCCGGTGCAGAAGGGCGGGAAGTTATAGTGGTGCATGTAGCGGGCTTCTTTTTCTGGGTTCAGCCCATCGAGCATTTGGGCGTCGCGGAGGGTGCCGAGCGTGGCAACGGATAGAGCTTGAGTTTCGCCGCGAGTGAAGATGGCAGAGCCATGCGCACGGGGGCTAACATCAACTTCGCACCAGATCGGGCGCACGTCTTTGGGACCACGTCCGTCAATACGAACGCCTGCGCTGAGCATACGCTCACGGATGATCTTCTTTTCTGCTGCGCCAAAGGCTTCTTTGATATCGCTGGTGGAGAGCTCTTCGTTTTCTGCAAGCATGGCTTCAACGGTTTTGGCTTTCAACTCGTCGATGCTGCCATAGAAAGTGGCTTTATCGAGGGGTTTTGAGACCAAATCGGTAAGTTCTGCGCTGCAAAAATCATAAACTTTTTGTCCGAGCGCTTCGTCTGCTTTGTCTAAAATCGGCTCGTCTTTTTCTTTGCCAATTTCAGCCGCCATTGTGGAGATGGCTTCAATAATGGGTTGAATGGAGGCGTGTCCCAAGGCGAGGGCTTCAACCATGATATCTTCGGGGACTTCATCTGCACCGGCTTCCACCATCAGAATTGCTTCTTTGGTGCCAGCCAAGCGTAAATCTAGGGATGATTCGTCCAGTTGTGCATAAGTCGGATTGACGATGAATTCATCGCCAATGCGTCCGATCCGTACCGCGCCTACAGGTCCATCCCAGGGGATATTGGAAATGCTGACTGCCGCAGAAGCGGAGTTGATTGCCAAAATATCAAGGGGGTTATCATCCGCAGAAAGCGAATAGATCAGTACCTGAATATCGTTGCGCATTCCTTCGGGGAAGAGAGGGCGCAGGGGGCGGTCGGTAAGGCGTGAAGTGAGAATTGCATCTGTGTGTGGGCGACCTTCACGGCGAAAGAAAGAGCCGGGGATTTTTCCGCCAGCATACATGCGCTCTTCATAATTAACGCTCATTGGCAAGAAATTGACGTCACGAGCATTTGAGCTCATGGTTGCGGCACAGAAGACCATTGCATCTTCAAGTTGCACGGTCACGGAGCCACCAGCTTGGTGGGCGAGTTTGCCTGTCTCAAACGTGACAGTTCGACCGCCAACCTCTGCGGTATATTGTTTTACTTCGGGTTTCATTTATTTTTCCTTTTCCCGCCTGATTAGGGACTGAAAGCTAGTGACAAAGAGAGATATGCGTTGCACCTTCTTTTGGTGCATTGCATGAGGGTTGTGCTACCCGCACTGCAACGCATTTTTCAAATGCAATGCAGTGTTATCGTTATCAACACCTTTCAATTCCTAACAGGCGGAATGACTATAGCTGAATTATCAGCTTCGGCAGACCAATCTGCCTATATAAAAAGAGTAGATGGCAACGACCATCTACTCGGTCAAACGAGTGAGTTATTACTTGCGGCGCAGCTTCAGCTCTTCGGTCAAGCTGATATAACGCCCGTAATTTTCGCGGCGCATATAAGCCAACAAACGGCGGCGGCGACCAACTAATTTAAGCAGCCCGCGGCGGCAAGATTCATCGTGCTTATTGGCACGTAAGTGCTCGGTGAGCGCATAAATACGCTTGGTTAAAATCGCGATCTGTACCTCAGGTGAACCGGTATCTTTCTCATCACGACGAAATTCTTCAATAACCTGGTTTTTTGCTTCTTTTGAAATAGACATGACATATGCTCCTTAGTGTTTTTTGCAGGTCTCCGTGACCGCAGCCGAAACCGCGAGACAGGACCAGTCATAGCGGGCAAGATTATACCAGAAATAGGTCAGCAAGCAAGGCAGCGATCAGCCCTCTTTCTGCAAAATCTTCATCTGGATGCCAATCCCAAAAATTACCAAAAGGATGAAGATCAGGGTCGCGCCTGGAATTGAACTTGCTGAGGCTTCGAGGATCATCCCTGCGCCAACGAGTGCAGAGAGGATAATTAACGCCCAATCAAAAAGCGCCATTAGCACAACCACACCGAGAATTGCGCCAACGAGGATCACGATCCATGAAAACTCGCTTGGCAGCTTCGCCGCTAAAATAGAGGCAAGCGATGCGCCCGCCAATAACCCCGCCAACCCGATAGCCGTCTTCTTGAGAAAGATTGCTAATAGTGCTGCAATGATCCCCACTCCAACAGCCAGGATCATGCCCAGCTCGTTTGGTGCACGAAAGGTTTCCGTGAAGAGCGTTAGTCCGCTTTGAAAGCCAAGCACGCCCACAAAAAGCCAGAAGACCTTTCTGCCATAGAATAATAGCGCTGCACCGAGAATAATATCGAAAAATTCCATTCTGTCCTCCGTATAAAGTGTTTCTTGAATTATAAACAAAGAAACTACAAAAGTCTTTGAGACTTTTGTAGTCTTGGGAAGCAAGTTTTATAGTTCTCGTTTCACCGTGATTTTTTATGACTGCACATTACCACCCTCGCGCCTCTGCTTCAGCTTTGAGTTGTCCAAAGGCTTCTTTTTCGATCCCGTCATAATTCAGAAATCCTAGCGAGCCAAGATACGCCTCAAAACTACGATCTGAGAAGCCATAGTACTTTTCATATTCAGCAACAGATTCGTGAGAGACATCGTTGAGCCAGGAAAAACTAATTACTTTAATTTGTTCGGCATATAAATCCCAAGCGCGGAAGCTTTCTCTAATAAATTCCGCTTGCTTCGCTTCCGAGCTATCGCATTTCTCGCTGGAGGGATAGCCCAACTCGAGGAAGTAAATCTCCTTATCAGGATAAGCTGCTACGACCTTTGCAAAATCTTCATGGACGGTGCTTGGCTCGCGGACGGTGAAATCACCATTCAGCGGATAGTAGGTCACGAAAATAGCATCGCTATGAGCATTGATTGCCTGAAAATAGTCTGCGCTATTGCCTGTCACGCCATCGAACATGCCTTTGGTGCCGATGACCAAATCCGGGCGCAGGGTGCGGGCGTGTGCAGATGTGGCGGCATAAAAGGCAGTATACTCTGCCCATTTTTGTGCATCGGTGCCAAGATAGCCGTCAATCTCGTTGCCAATGGAGAGCGAGATCAAATCAAGATCGGGAATTTGGGTGAAAATATAGTCAAGCAAATTCTTGAAGCGTTCAATCACGGCTGGGTCATCAAAGGGGAGATTTTCTAAATCTTCTGGCAGACGTGCCTGATTGGTATCTATGGGGTTGATGACCAAATCCACAGCGATATTGCGTGTGGGATAGTAGGCATTGGCGATTTCCAGAAAGTTGGGGTTTGGCTCATATACTCCCGGGGATTTTTCAAGATCGTCCCAAAATAAGCTCAGGCTGAGGGCTTCTGCGCCCGCGTCGATGGCGGTGCTGAGAGCAGCATCATAATCCCCATCGGCAGGATCGGTCACGTCGATGGCAAGGATGCGATCCTGTTTGGGCAGGGCATCCGTTATTTTAACGGGAGCAAGTGTAGGGCCAGGGGCGATTCCGGCACTCTCTCCACAAGCGAGAGATATTAGGGTGAGGGCGATGATGAATAACGCGAAACGTTTCATGGTGTCCTTTTTTAATAATATTATTTTTCTGGTTCCATCCGCTCTGCGGTGGAACCGGTGACAACGCAGAGCATTGTCACCAGAGTTGGTTATTTTTTATACGCAACGTAAATATCGGCTTCGAGCATGACGTTGTCTTTATAAAAATGGTGGGTGAAGTAGATGTTGCCAGCGTTGTCCATCGAGGCTTCGCCGGAGAAGAGGGAGAACATTTTCTGCGGCGCTGTCCACTCGCCGTTGACGCGTTTGGAACGCCAGAGTTCGGGCGCGCCGTGAGCGCGGGTGAGCCAGAGTTCCTTGCCATCGGGCGAGATAAAGGGCCAGCCTTCAGTGCCGGGTGTGTTCAAAATGGCGAGATTTTCCGGCTCCTGCCAAACGCCGCCGACATTTTTTGAGCGCCAAATATCATATTCACCCTGCCCGCCAGCGCGCGCAGAATGGAAATAAAGTTCTGAGCCATCGGCGGTGATGTGCAGTTCGCCGACTTCGTAGCTTTCTTCAAAATCGGCGAGTTGCCAATTTTGCCAAATGCCATCTTCGAACTCTGCCGTGAACCAGTGCAGGCCGGTATAGCCTTCGCGCGCGGCGCAGAACCAGATGATGTCGTTTTGCACAAATCCGCAGCCGTCGAGCGAGAGTTTGCCGGGGTCTTGGAGCATGACGCGCTCGGCATCGTTCCAGCCTTCGGGCGTTTTGTGGAAAACGTAGATGCCCGTCACACCGTCGATGACCTGTTTTTCAACGGGGATTTGCGGGCTGGGCGTGAACCAAACATAGAGCGTCTGCCCATCGGGCATCATAAAAGCCGAATCTTCTGCGCCTGCCGTGTTGACAGGATAGGGCAGCGGAACGGGGTTTTCGTACTCATCCGTTTCAGAGACGAGCGGATAAATATCCGTCTCGGGCGTGATTTTGGCTTGGTCGGCGGGGATCAGGCTTTCTCGGTCGGGCGGCGGCGTGGGGGGCGCAGATGTGTCACAGCCAGCCAGTAGTATTAGGATAACGAGCCAGATCAGTACTCTTTTTTTCATCTTATGCTCCTTTACGTCGAGATTGGTTCAATTTCCAAGATTGAACCAATCTACATTTCATTTGTACGCTATCCAATATCCACCATAAGCGCCCATCGGGAAAATATTATATGGATACGCTTCAAGTTCCGTGAAAATACCATCCTTGTAGAGATACAAACTCTGTTTTATCCCCATCGCCGTGAGATTTTCGCTAGCTGCCACCCCGATTTGCCTGTTGATCAAAATGCCGCCATCTTTCCATTGTGGGACCATATTGGCATAATTTGAATCCAGCATCTCGATCTCTTTTGTCTCTACATCCACAACAATTAACTCGTAAATACCAAAAGGAAGATTTTCCTTGCCCGTTTTCAACCTTGAAAAAACGATCTTCTTATTATCTGGACTGAGATCAGGGTCGGCATCAAGACCAATGGGATAGTGCCCGAGATTCTCTTCGTTATTTGGATTGGTACCACCGCTCGTGATTTGGGCTTGGCCGCCCCCATCAGCATCCATTAGCCAAATTTGCGCCGGGGCTTCGAGCCACGGAGTGGGCAGCCGATTGAAGACGATCATTGTCCCGTCTTCCGACCAGGCACAGTCAAAATCCATATAGTCTGGGTGGTCGGTTATTTGACTAAGGTTTTTCTCTGCATCAATTGTGAAGAGATAGTTATGAAATACCGAACTATGTTGGGCAGAAAAAATAACTTTTTTGGTAATTGGGGAATAATCAGCGTTATTGATGCTAGTCAGGTCATGCCTACAAGTCAGGCAATCCATTTCTTTGGTTGGTAAATTCAGCAGATATAGCTCCGGTTTATCTTGCTCGTTGATCTTTCCGTTGCCATCGGTGTCCGTGCAAATTGCCAAGGTCATCAAAGTCGTGGGATTTACAACTTGACCAAGTATATGGGTGCAATCCGTATTGGTGATTTGCAGAACTTCGCCTGCTTCAATGTCCATGGCAAAGAGTTGTCGCGGAGCGGCAAGCCCATTGTCCCGAGAGTGATAGATCAACGCATTGCACGCAGGCAGGTTGATGAAGTTCTTGTCAACAGCATAATTTTGATCAAGACAGGCTCTGTCGTTCAGTACATAGCGGACTGCGTCGAAAATGATATCCATATGGACAGGGATTTCGTGAACCAGAATCCCCTCAGGAATTGGGGTGGGCGGAACTTTCTCTTCTGCTTGTGAAGCGCAAGCCAAAGATGCGACGATCAAAAAGGCGAGAATAAGAGATATTCGTTTCATTATTTGTAGCCCTAAACTTTCAAGATTGGTTCATTCTGCCAGAATGAACCAATCTGTAGTCTTATGCAAGAAATCTACTTGTAATACGCCTCTGCCTCTTCTACCCACACATTCCAAGCTGCTTTGGGTGTGCCGTCAGATTGACGCAAACCAAAATAGCAAATAAAGGTCTCGAAGGCTTCCATGAATTCCCCTTCGGGTTCAGTGCCCGGCTCGAAGAAGCTGTAAATATCCTCTGCGCAGCTCTCGGGTTTGGGATCGTGCAAGGCGAACCAACTCACGAAGCCGATCTTATCGCGCCGCTCGTCTAATGCCGCAAAAAGCTGACGATTATATTCCGCCTGTCCTTCTTCCGAACCTTCGAGCAGCGTGGCTGTGCTCCAGCCTGTTTCGGTGATGACGACGAGTGTATCGCCTGCCAGGGCGATCATGCGGTCGAGATAATCGCCGATCTCGGCTGGGTCACGGCGAAAATGAAAGCCTTCATTGTAGAGATACATCGTGTAGGCGATATAGTCGCCACGATTGAGTTGCTGGACGACATCAATTGCATCGAGCGTTTCGGCATCGTGATAGGCGAAGATGATGCCGACTGGCAAGTCAGGATTGACTTCGTGGATGGCATCGCGTGTTTCGTCGAAAGCCGTGATATAAGCGGGGATTTCATCACGACGAGAGACAAAATAATTATTGACTTCATTCCCAACAGAAAGATAATGAAGTCGCCCTTCATAACGTTCGGCAAAAGCGGAGAAAAAACCGCTCAGGCGTTGCACAAAAATGAGATTATCAAAAGCCAAG
Source organism: Anaerolineae bacterium (assembly GCA_018648605.1). Lineage (GTDB taxonomy): Bacteria > Chloroflexota > Anaerolineae > Anaerolineales > Villigracilaceae > Desulfolinea. Next base: position 12,925 of record JABGQU010000054.1, read on the forward strand.
CCAACGAGATCGGTTGGAATACGTCCACGCACAGTCGTGTGAATGACGCTGATGACGATGGAAAGCTCCAAATCTTCGAGGGCATTCGCTTCAACTATATAGTCGGGGACTGTCCAGTCGTAGATGCCGGATTCTTTTTCAATATCACCCCAATGGAAATAATAATGCGAAACTTGCACGCCGCTCTCGCGTGCCAAAGCCAACGCTTCTTGATAAGCGGTTGGGTTGAAACTATCTCCGTCTATGGTGGGGGGGAGAACGATCATGCCGAGTGCGCCGCTATCCAGTTTGGGATAAGGTTCTGCCGAAAGGCAATTCGCTGATTGATGCACCTGTTTAAAGAGTGTGGTGTATTCGCTGAAATCCTTTTCTGATGTAACGCCCGTTATTTCGTAGGCTTTGGCATCGCAATAGATGAGCAGGGTGCTTAAACGCAGCGTATTGAAATTTTCTGCCATTGCCAGTTCGAGATGCACTCTCCCAGGGTCGCCGGATGTGCTGAGTACGGTAGCCTGCTCGTTTTTTTCAGCCCACTCACCTACGCTTTTCGAGACAATGCTCGGGATCAGCTCCCAAGTTTTTATCCAGAGCGACGCGTTCCCATTGCTAATTGTGTAAATGACCTGCTCATCGGAGGAGCTATCCTCTTCCCACGCGGCAGGCAAATCCACATTTAATCCGCTTGTTGTGAACCTTTCCCATTCAGCGACTCTTTCATCGGGCGCGGGCTGTCCACAAGCGAGGGTTGCGAACAAGAGGGCTAATGCCGCAAGTAGGATGCGTTTCATCGCCTAGTTTTCTTCTTCGGCGGACGCAGCCTTTTTTCTCCAACGGAAAGCTGAAATTGCTGCGCCGAAACCTGTCCAGAGAATGAGTGGCAGAAAGATGAACCAGCCAATATAGGGAGCGAGTGCTGCGAGCAGGAGCAATGTGCCGCCACGCAGATCGGATGCGAAGGGCGTTTTCCCGCTACGCATCCGATCGCCGAGCAGATTGGCGAATGCTGCTAATCCAAAAAGAGCGAAAACTACGATGCCAAGGGTGATGAGGCCTGCAAAGAAAATGAATACGCCGCCTAAGCCACCACTTTGTTCTGAAAGCCAGAAAAAGACGAGTGCGAGAATAGCAAAGAAGGTGAAATTGACCACGCCCAGTAAGAGCGAGCGCCCCAGAGAGTTTTCAAGATTTGCGCGAGTCTTCTCAACTGGTGCAGGGAGAAGCAATGTTAGCGCGGCGAAGAGCGAGATGATCGCGATCCCGCCGAGAGGGGCGAGTATGATAATGCCTAGAATTTCCATGTTTTACTCCTTTAAAAACTATTATTCTCCCCCCGCTTGCGGGGGGAGCTAGAGGGGGGCTTACCGCCCACGAATTTCATCCCATACCGCAAGAGCGGCTTTGGGCGTGCCATCTACTTTGACAAAACCAAGTGAAGCAAAATAAGATAACCCTTCAACATTCCTGCCAGCGCCTTGTTTTTCCATTTCTGGTGCGAAGGATTCCATATTCAAATCGTTATAGATCAGATAGATCCAAAAGGCGAAGCGGTCTCCGCCGAGTTGTGTATCAACGGCACGCAGATAGTCGATCTGGTTTTGCTCTGAGCCGCTTTGAATATCGAAGGGAACGGATGAACAGCCGCCTTCCGCGACCGCGACAGGTTTTTCTGTGCGCGTAAGTAAGGGAGTGTAATAATCGGCTGGAACGTCAGCAGCAGTATCAAAGAAAAAACAAAGATACGATGAGATCACCCACAGATCCAATTGCGGTTCAAAGGCTTCAATCTGTTCCCACTTTGTCTCATATGCAGCGCCATCCTGGAATGGACCGAGATTATTAAGATCATCCCATTGAAAGGTGACGAAAACCTGCGTTTCAGGGGCTTCGGCTTTGATAGCCGCATAAGTTTCGCGGTACAAGCTCAAATAATTCTCTACATCGTCAGGGTGCGCATCCATATAAGTGTTGATCTCAGATGCCAAGCCAATATAGCGCGGGTTGAACTCGCGTACCACTCTCAGGGCATAATTTTTGAACGCACTCCGAATTTCAGGTGTGCCAAAATTTCCATCTGCAAGTTCAGGGGGAAGCCCCATGAATTCACGCCGATTGAGTCCATTAAGCGGGTCGATCACAAATATCGGTTCCAGACCATGCCCCACAGAAAGCCGCACCATACCGCGCAAGTTCTCGAGTTTTTCTGAGGCTGCGTCGGGACTTTCGGCAAAATCAATCCATGGGATCTCCTGCTGAAAGAGCACCACGTCCGCGTGTTCGCTGATCCCTGTCATTGTTTTGATCACACTTTCAATACTCACTTCAGATGGGGTCGGAAAAAATCCATAAGCAGTTTTTTCTGAATCGAAAACAGAGTTTTCAGGTGTTGGGATCGGATCATTGGGATTGGGCGTCTCTGCACCACAGGCTAATGTAGCGACCATTAAAGCGCTGATCGTAAAAAGGATTGCACGTTTCATTCTCGAACCTCCGGCTTGCTTCTGAGCAAGGATAGATTCCCGAAGAACCACAGTATTCCGCTTAAGAGAACCAGCGTGAGCATGAGATTAGTATCCGGGTTGATCGGTAGCGTCGGTAGTATTGGGGTTGATGGCAGCGTGAAGGATAATTTTGGCAGAGCAAAAGAAAATTCAGGCATGAGCGGCAGGAACTGTGCAATGATCTCTGGCAGCGATGGAAAATTCATTGCAGGAAGGATAATTGCATTACGCCAGGCAGCAACTTGCTCACCGAAGACGGTGAGCATTGGCATACTTAAAACGATCAAAACCAACGTAAGCAAGGATTGCACCATGAACGCAGGTTGCCGCCACAAAGCAGGAATTTGCATCTCTTTTGGCAAACGTGCCAGCACGTCGGGCAGCAAGTTGTGTGCCAGGAGAATGTCGGGCAAGTCATCCAATGTGAAAAAGAGCCTTTTTAGCTCGTCGAGTTCTGCATGACATTCTTTGCAGTTTACCAGATGGATATCTGCTTGCTGGCGAGAGGCATCGTCCAGCACTTTGTCGAGATATTCGTTGAGTTGGGTTTCGTTTAGATGATTCATGTTTTTTCTATCCCCTCCCTTAAATTCCGTTTTTAGAATTTGGGGGAGGCTGGGTGAGGGTGAATTCTTTCAATTTTTCAGCCAACATTTTTCGGGCGCGGAAGAGATCGCTTTTGACAGTACTTATCGGTTTAGATAGCGCTTCGGCAATCTCTTCGTAATTCAGGTCTTGGAAATGCCGTAATTCGATGACGGCACGATAACGCGGGGGCAGCGATAATATGGCTGCGCGGACTTGCGCATCTCGTTCGCGGTTGGCGGTCTGCGCTTCGGGGCCAGGCTTCGATTCTTTTGGCGGTGGCAAGCCGTTTTCCAGCGAGAGAGTCGGGCGGTGGGCTTTGATCCGATTTAAGCAGAGGTTGGTCACGATCTTTTTTAGCCAGGGCAAGACAGGGCGTTCTGTATCAAAGCTGTTGAAGGCTTTGTAGGCGCGGACGAAGGCTTCTTGCGCTGCATCTTCTGCATCGCGTCGATTGCCGAGCATCCTGTAGGCAACGTTAAATACCGCAGATTGATGAAGCTGAACGAGTTTGCCGAACGCGCTCTGGTCACCCTGCGCAGCGAGTTGGATCAGGCTGCGATCATTTGCGATATTCATCTCTATTTAATAGTACAGTGTTTTGGGGAAAAAGTTGCAATCTATCTTGCTTTTAGTTCGTTTTGTAAGCTATCTTGTAGTTCTGGGGGGAAAGTGGGAGAGAGCCGTCGTAGGAGCATGGCGGTTCTTTGATCTGTGCTTTTTTTCAAAGTTTCTTTGATGAAGTAAGTTGTTTCAGATGGAGAAGCTTGATATAAAGCCAATAGCATTTTTTCAATATCCTCTTGGAGCATGGTTGGCGCAGCTTCAAGCACGGGCTCGAAAATATCAAAAATGGGGGGCAGGTTGTCGAAGCTGGCGGTGTTGACAAGCGGCAGGAGAGCTTGCAGCCCATTGCTCCAAAATTGTTGGCGATGTGGGTAGAGCCATTCTGCGATCAGGCTCAGAAAATCTTCGGGGGCTTCTTTGCGCAGACGGGCGAGACTATGCGTTAGCAGGGATGAACGCACATTGGGGTCGCGGACTTTCTGCGTCCAGACGGTGAGACGCGCAAGCAGACGCCCCTCTTGGGGTGGAATCAGCCCGAGCAGATAAGCTGCCAACAGGCGTGTTTCTAGCGAACCCGCATCCCAGAGCTCATCGGCGAGTTCGAGGGCTTCGTCGGCGTTTTCTGTGGCAAGGGGGCGCAACATGTTTTCAACTTTGCGTAATATAGCGGGCGGTGTGCGATAGGTAGGCAGGGTTGATGAGGGGGTAACTGTATCTCGGGTACGAAGCGTGCGGTTAACATAAGATTCGAGTATCTCGCGTAGCTCACGAATAAAAGCCGCCGGTTCGTCGAAAAGATCGGCTAATCGGGCGGTTTCTTTATTTAGATTTGCGAGATTTATGGCGGGCATGGGGTTGTGGACAGTTTCTGAGCGGAGCGGAGCGCAGACGAAGAGCGGTTCTTGCAAATCCATCCTTCGTCTACAGGCTCATTTCATTCGCCTTCCGCTCAGGACCTGGCTAATACGCTTTCGCGAAGTAAACTTTTGTTGCAGCTTTTGAACCGCAGACAATGCAATTTCCCTCGTCTTCGGGCTGGTCGAGGGGGATTACGCGCGTGGTGGCTTTGGTATCTTCTTTGACCTTTGCTTCACATTCAGCGGATTCGCACCACCATGAGAAAGCCCAGCCTTTCTGGACAACTTCCTTGAGGGCTTCATAATCAGCGGGATCATGGATATTGTCATCACGGAATTTCTTTGCGGCTTCGAACATGGATGTCTGGATCGTATCCAACATTTCTTGCACGGTAGCAAGTAGACCTTCCTGCGAGACGAAGGTTTTTCCGTCACGCCCGGGGATATCTCGTCTTGCCATCGCTACCGAACCTTTTTCCACATCCTTGGGGCCGATCTCCAAACGGAGCGGCACACCGCGCATTTCCCAGTCATTGAATTTGAATCCGGGCGAAGTCTGTTCTCTATCATCCACTTTGACGCGGACGCCAGCTTCTTTGAGTTCTGCGAAGACTTTGTCGACAACGGGCATGACCATTTCTTTTTCATGATCTTTGCGGAAAATGGGCACGATCACAACCTGGATAGGTGCGATCTTGGGGGGCATTTTCAAACCCTGATCGTCGCCATGTACCATGATGAGTGCGCCGATCATGCGCGTAGACATACCCCACGAAGTGGTGTAGGCATGTTCGAGTTCGTTATCCTTGTTCAAGAAGTCGATCTCGAAGGCTTTGGCGAAGTTTTGCCCAAAATAATGGGACGTGCCGCTTTGCAAGGCTTTGGTATCGCCCATCATCGATTCGATGCCGGTGGTCATTTGTGCGCCTGCGAAACGCTCTGTTTCAGATTTGCGCCCCTTTACAACAGGGATGGCGCAGTCGGTTTCGGCGAAATCGGCGTAGACATCCAGCATTTGGTAGGTTTCTTCCATTGCTTCGTCGGCGGTGGCGTGGGCAGTGTGACCTTCCTGCCAATAGAATTCGGCGGTGCGCAAGAAGAGTTTTGTGCGCAATTCCCAGCGCATGACGGAGCCCCATTGATTGATGAGAATGGGGAGGTCGCGCCAGGATTGCACCCACTTGCTATACATATAACCGATGATGGTTTCGGAGGTAGGGCGTACCGCCAATTTTTCTTCAAGTTCCTGTCCGCCGCCGTGTGTGACGACTGCCAACTCAGGTGAGAAGCCTTCGACATGGTCTTTCTCTTTTTCGAAGAAAGACATCGGGATGAGTGTAGGGAATGCCGCGTTGACATGACCGGTCTCTTTGAAACGACGGTCAAGCCCCGCTTGCATATTTTCCCAGAGTGTCCAGCCGTAAGGGCGGACGACCATACAGCCGCGCACGGGGGCGTAGTCGGCGAGTTCGGCTTTGAGAACGAGCTGGTTGTACCACTCGGAGAAGTTTTCAGCTTGGGTAGGGAGTTTATCTTTTGCCATTATTTTTCCTTGTTATATTTTGTAGGGGCAGCGTCCTGCTGCCTGGGCGAGAGAACCTCGCCCTTACGAGTTTTCCAATAATTGCACAGCAGATTGAATATCGGGGGCGAATTGGAGCAGGTCGCGTTGGTTTTGCGCAACATAGCTGCCTAATTCGATATAGAACGCCTGATTGAAAAGGGTCTGCCAGCCCTTCCCGATCAGGATAAGTGGTGTGGGAGGTAATGCTTGAATAATTAATTGATTCCACATCAGCGAGATTTCGGTCAATGTGCCGGGGCCACCGGGGAGGGCGAAAGCGGCATCGCATTTTTCGATGAGCGCATTTAGACGTTCTTTGAGTGTAGCATAGCGCCATTCTTCTTTGACCCATTGATTGGGGCGCACATCCCGCCACGATTCGATCTCATCACAGGTCACACCGATGACGTGTCCGCCTGCTTCGGATGCGCCGCGACTGACGGCTTCCATCGTGCCGATATAGCCGCCTGTCATCACGCTGTGACCGCGCTTCGCGAGGAGATCCCCAAGTTGCTGGGCATCAAAATAGGCTTGGTCGTTGGGTTTGGGCGCTGATCCGCCAAATACTGTAGTTATCATAGTTCTTATCTCGTAGGGGCGAACGGCCGTTCGCCCCTACAAATCAATCCCATTTACGGGATGCATTTACTTTCAATTTATCCAAAATCGCTTTCTCTAGATCAATTTCAGCGATCGACGCCAATTGTAGCAGATAGAGAGCCACATCGGCGAGTTCTTCTGCTAAATCTTCCTTAACAAATGTCTCGTTCCACTGGAAGTGTTCGAGGATCTCAGCCGCTTCGAGTGCCAGCGAAATGGACAGGTTGCGCGGCGTTTGCTGCCGTTTGCTATCCGCTTCGTACCAGCCCTTCGAGCGGACGAAGTTGTGCATGAGGGTAGTCAATTCATCTATGGTTTTACTAGTCATCAGGCATATTCCATGCTCTATCGTCTAAAAGAAAAAAGCTCCCTTATCTGGGAGCCTCGTGTTGACATGCGAAAGCGACCTATCCAGACGTGGATGAGGGAAGTTTTGGTGGGGTAGGGGCGGGGTACATTTGCATGGCGGGGATTATAACAGGAAATTACAAATAGCTAATGGAGTTAGCCTTAAATCTTAAAAATCTCAGAGGAATGTTTATATTCCACTATATCTTTAAAGGGAGTAGCTCTTATGACCTCTGCGAGATATTCTCGCTCTTTTTCTGTGTAATAGCTTATCGTTATTTTTTTGACTCTCTGGTTTATATAGAGAGCTTCTAGTCTTTTTTGGATATGTCCGTCTACACTTCTGAGAAAGTAAAAATCTTTGTGTTGTGGAGCTTCTTCCAGATAGTTATCAGGCATAACTTTGTTAGGACTAAAAGATAGCCCATAGATTAGCAAATGGCCTAAATCCAGCTTATCTTCAAAGAAGAAGTCCAAATGATATTTATCTTGGGAAAGTTGATGGATTTGGTGTAGTCGTATTCCTTTTTCTATACCATTAGTGCCAAATAGGTAACTGTATTCAAATTCATTCTTTTTCCTATCAAGCCATAATATGATGTCTCCCACGCTACCTAGAGGAAGGGAGAACGTCCCATGTATATGTTTAGGAAATAGATATTGGTCCAGCAGGGTTTCGAAGTTAGTCGTATATATATTTTCCCGTGATCTAACTTTCTTGAGAACCTCTCGACTAAATTTCCGCAAAACTTTCTTGGAATATTTTTTGTTTAGTAGCTGTATATATAAGATGTGGTACCAGTAGTTATAAAGGAGGTAGGTATAGACTTTAACGTTGTCCAGTGTAGTGTTGTTTTTCTCAAAAATATGTTGACTTATCCATCGTTCAAATCCAATTAAATTTATTTCATCCCTATGTTTGGACAAGAAAAGTCTTGCTGCGTCGTGAGCTTTTTTCGTTTCAGGATGAATT
>JABGQU010000199.1 GCA_018648605.1 Anaerolineae bacterium
ACGACGATGTGCTCGCTGTACATTCTTATTATGTGCAGGAGCTTGCCCCGCGTTGGGATTAAGCAACATCGTCAACCACGAAATGGCACGTTGATCATATTCTCTCTTTCCGCACAAATCACAAACCCATGCAGGGAAATTAGGAACAGTAATCAATTCTTTATTAAGCCATGTAAAATACGTCACATACTGTGGGCGAACAATGCCCGCCTGACATTCTTTGCAAGGATAAGTATTAGGAAGTGTTGTCTCGATCATATTATTGGGTATTTGCTAAAAGAACCTGTACATGCTCAATTACATCCCAGTCGGGCGGAGGCCAATAAACCACAATGGCTTTCCCGATCACATTCTCCATAGGCACTGCGCCCCAGGAATGAGAATCAGAAGAATTATTGCGATTATCACCCAAAACAAAAATCTGACCTTTCGGCACAATCCATTCACCAACATATTGCGGAGATGCTGCAATATAAGGCTCGTTTAGGCTCTGGCCGTTCACCATGACCTGCCCATTAATAATATAGACATCATCGCCGGGCAATCCGATTACGCGCTTAATAAAATCCTGGTCAGGATCAACCGGAAAATGGAAAACAATAATATCGCCATATTCAGGAATCTCTGAGCGAAAAGCCATTTTGCTAACCAAGACGTATTGACCATTATCTAGTGTTGGGCGCATACTAAAGCCCTCAACTAAAACGCGTGCAGTTAGCGCATTAATGCCTAAAAAGAGCACAACCGATAAAATAACTGTCTCAAAAAGATCAAGAATAAAACGTCCAAAACTTCCTTTTTTTTCGATGGGCGTTGTCGGAATATCAGCCTGTGCGACTTGTGGAATGTCCAAAAAAATGCCTCCAAAATGAATAAGTGGCATTATACTGCATTATCTTAGCCGCGTGCGCCCCTGATATAGTGCGTTGGTACATACAAAATCCGTTCCCCATTTTCCCAGGCTAATTTGTCTAAAGACTTCATTTTTAGGATGCGTTCATCCGAAATATTCCCCGCTAGATCAGCTTCCAGTGTCGCCCATTCAAGCGCCCATTCTTCAGTGTTAAACGGCTCATGCTCGGCATTTGAAATGGCTCCCGTTTCAACAATTTCGATACCTGCCCCATAAAAGAGTTCCGCCAAATCCGCGCCCATGGCGGGGTTCGCCCCCTGCCTTTTCAAGGCATCACGCTGCCACGCGCCGAGTTCTGCGAGCGCGGCAGGCTTATCTACGCGGTGAGTATAGTCTGGCTCCGCAAAGGCGATGATATACCCACCCGCACGCGTGACGCGCAGCATCTCTTTTATAGCATCTTGTGGGTTGGGCAGCCATAGCAGTAGGAAGTGACAGAAAACGATCTCGAAGCTCGCATCTGCATAGGGGAGCGAGAATGCGTTGGCACAGGTAAGAGGAGATGTTGGGGCGTGGATTTGCGCCTCTTTAAGGGAAGCAAGTTGAATATCGAGTCCGTATACGGGGGAATCTATTGTCGAGAGTATTGCCCCCGTGCCGCATCCTACTTCGAGAGCGCGGGATTCTTCAGTTAATCCAATTTCGTTAAAAATATATTCACGCAATTCGCGTGTCCAGTTGGCTTGTTGTTGATAACGTTGATGCCACTGAAAGCCCCTCTCCTTATTAGGGAGAGGGGTTGGGGTGAGGGCTGTCATTTCTTCCAATTTCGCACGAAATCTTTTTGCTCTTTTGTTTGCGGAGAAGGCGCATAATAACAGAGCTGATCTACTTTTAACAGGGCTTCTGCGCCACTGAGACCCTTCTCAACGAGATAGCAGCCCACAGCTGTGCCTGTACGTCCCATGCCTGCCCAACAATGGATATAGGGCGTTCTGCCTTCTGTGAGGGCTTTGTGGAGAGTATCGAGGATTGTACGCATCCCTTCAGCTGAGGGGATGCCGTAATCGCCAATCGAAAAGCGCTGATATTGAAAATTGACTTCGTAGTAACCCGCTCTTTCGCGCAAAACAGGTTCGTATGGAACGCGCTCATGTGGCTCGGTGAGATCAATGAAAGTACTGATGCCGGCTTCAAGGAGTGCATCCAGGCGGAGCGGGGTTTGCTCCTCGTTGTAGCGATGGCCCGGGTATTCGCCTGCCATAAATTTCTCAGGGATGACCCAATAGGCGTTGTAAGGAGGCAGTTTTGTCATAGTTAATTGTTATCTTCGCGTCGAAATTCGTAAGATTCGATCATCTGAGCAATGATGGGCTTTTCGTGATCGGAGAGATCGAGAAATTCAAATCCGATATTAAATAATCTTGGATCTAGATCAGGCTGACATCTGACAACGCGAGCTTTGATACGCAAGAACTTCTCATCAATGGAAGGCATTTCTGGCAGATCAATATGCAGGTCAATTTCTCGCCCGATCTTAATGCTTTCTTTGCCGATCACCATTAGTCCGCCAAGAGTTAGGTCGCTGAGATAGCCTAACATCCTGCCTGTGCTCTGGATATAAACAGAGGAGTAGGCCATCAAATATTTTCGGGGAATCGTTCGTCTTTCTTCCATTAGAGATACCTCCTTATGGAATTCAGGACTTGTCTTGCATGATCTCTTCTGCGAGGCGCGTTGCGGTGTGTACCAAGAGGGGACAAGTTGTATTAAAAACGCCACTTTCACGTGCTTTTTCCAACTCTTCGGGAAGAATTAGATGGTAGCCAAGCAATTCTCGGCAGAGCAGCGAGCCGTTTTCTTCTTCGAATTTTTGCATCAGCTCTTGGCTGGCTTCGCGGATGGCTTCTTCTTCGTCTGGGTTGGTTGAGCCAAATTTCAGTCCTAGAGTCATTAATGCTCCAGTGACTGCGCCGCAAACCTCGCCGTGACGCACCATCCCGCCGCTAAAAGCGGATGCGATCTTGAAGGCTGTTTTTTCGTCGAGTCCCAGCTCCGGGGCGAAGGTAGATAAAACGGATTGCGAACAGGCATAGCCGTTTTCAAAGCGAGACTTTGCTTTTTGGGGTTGTTGATTAGCCAAGAGTTATCTCCGATTGGATGGAATTAGACGATTTGTTTGTATCATCTCAATAATTTGGGGTAGATGAAAAAGACCAACCCAAATTGAGTT
>JABGQU010000055.1 GCA_018648605.1 Anaerolineae bacterium
GCCTCCATTAATATTTCGCTATATTTGTCCAAGAACCTTTGAGGGCAAACACTTTCTTCTTAGCCATGGGTTCTCCTTGATAACTTTAACTCCAGTTTGGCTAAAAAGTCTCCATTTGATTTTCACCATTTCTGTCTAACAAACTCTGACGTCAAACACCCATACTTTGGATCTCGGTTGGCTGATCATTTTCGTCGGTCAGGCAGATAAATTCCCACAAGGTAGTGCGCGTGTTTTCATCTTTCGCTGGCATATCTATTTCAACCTGAAATACCTTGCCCGGGTTCAGGACACATTTTTCAACTGTTTTGTGCACCTTTTCATGATGATAGGCTTTGATCGCTTGCAGCGAATAAGCACCCCGAATACCTTCGGGTTCAAAAAGCCAGCCGAACTCTTCTTCAAAAGGGGCGTTCCAGCAGGTGTAGCGTCCCTCCATATCGGTGCGGAGAACAAAATGGGTCTCGGTCTCCATGAGGGACTTTAGTTTCTTCTCGCTGGCGACCAGTTTTTCTTCAGCGGCTTTTCGGTCAGAAATATCAAGATGAATACCACTCAGGCGTAGTGGAGCACCGTCTTTGTCCCGTTCGACGATCTTCCCGTGAACTTGCACCCAAACCCAGTGACCGTCTTTGTGCCGCATACGGATTTCTTCTTCGAGTGTGTCTAGCTCTCCGCGAATGTGGCGCTGTACTTGCTCATCCCAGACCTTTTGGTCTTCAGGGTGCGCAAGGTTGACCCAGGTGTTAACATCTCCCTGCGTTAGCTCTTCAAGTTCATAGCCCACGATCTCGGCCCAGCGCTCATTGAAGGCTGATCTTTCGGTGCCTACCCACCAGCTCCATGTACCGGCTTGTGAGCCATCCACGATCAGCGCCAAGTCTCTTTCTTGTTCCAGTAAGCGATTCTCAGCCTTAATACGCTGGCTAATGTCCACCACAACACCGAGCAACAAAATCTCACCATCGATCTCGATCGGGCTAATGCGATTTTCCACAGTCCGAATTTCGCCATTTGCAAGTCGGTGTTTGGCTATGTAAAACTGATTCTCTTTGATTGCATCAGGTTGTAATTGGCTCTGAATATCCCGGATATCGGTATCGCTGATCTGATCAATATACATGCTGGTGACCGTATCATGGTCGTAGCCATAGAACTGACAAGCGGCAGCATTGGCATCCAGAAAACGACCGGATTTAGGGTCTGCCAGGATCATGACAGAAGTGTTTTCCTCAAACATGGCGCGGAAATGCGCCTCGCTCGTTTTTAGGTTGGATTCCATCTGCTTACGTTCGGTAATATCCCAGGCACTTAGCACCACTGAATCCACTTCCCCGTCTTTATTCTTCACGACGCTCAAGTTGGTATAAAACCAAAAGATACGGCCATCTATGGAGGCTTCAACATCACCGGAGAGGGTCTTCCCTTGTTCAACTACCTCTTTGATCAATTCATAATAGTTTTGAGCATATTTTCGCGGGAAGATATCAAAAAGGCTTCTGCCAATTAGCTGCCGATAGGACCAATATTGCTGCCCAACCTCATTGATATGTTTGAAGCGACCATCCTTGTCCAAAACCGCGACCAGACTGCCAGTGTTCCCCAGAAGTTTGGTGTAGTTGTCTTCCAGCGCTCGTAGTTCCAGATCGGTTTTATTGAGTACAAAAGCGATCCAATAGATGACGAGCATAGCGTTTGCAACCATAAAAACATTCAGTAAAATATTTTCCAGATTTCCCTCGATCCAACCCTGGTGATGGAGTACATGAGAAATCCAGCCCCAAAACAAACCTAGTGGAATGATCGTTGGAGCGATGGTTCGGAAAACCCTGCTGCCCAGCAGGTCAGAAGATTTTGTATTCATTCCAGGAACAGGATGCGTAACGATGATACTTCCGATCAGAAATATGAATGCAACAGTCGTGGGAAGGGAAATGCTTTCATACCCCAAAAGGCCGTAAAACGATAAGTTATGGCTGGCATAACCAAGCAGGGCCGGATACAAAAGTAAATTAAGCAGGAATAGTGTGCCCCACGAAAGATATGAGTAAGGCAGCAAATAAGTCCCTGCTATCAGGAAGAAGGTAAGCGCGGTGACCATTGAGGGTCGCCCCGGAAAAGCATTGGCAAGTGTATATGGGTCAATGCCAAAAAGCTGGTCAATACCAAGATCCCGGCTAAAAGCATACTCGAGCAGCGTGAGCCCGCTGAGAAGCAGCGCGAAACTCGCCAGAAGAGTGGAGAGCCTCCTCGTCTTTTTATCAGTCTGCAACCAAACCGCTAGCCCCATCATGAGAAAAAGAAGAGCGGTGTTGATCTTCATGGTTGTTGTGTTGGGGATCAGGCTGCGCAGAAAGGCAATATCAAGTGCCCAGCCTCCAACCAAGACCAATAAGCTGATGGTGATGACCAGAAAACTTAATAATTTTGAAACGAAATGTGGATTTCCTTCCCGGAGCAGATTCTTCAGTTCTTTTAGCATAGTAACTCGTTTCCCTTTGTTGTCACAACGCCCATTTTTGTTTTTTTGCTCGGAAAGTTAGAAACACCCTGATAATAGTCTACCATTGTTTACGCATCCGGCATAATGGGCAGATAAAGGCTGACCGTTGTGCCATCGTTTTCTACGGATGTGATCTTGAAAATCCCCCCCATATCTTCGATGATCTTCTTGACCATGTGCAAGCCAATCCCACTGCCCTGTACTTCGTTCTTGATCGCGTTCGATGCACGGAAAAAACGCCCCGTGACCAAAGGCAGGTCTTGTGCGGGGATGCCGATGCCATGATCCCAAACATCAATACGGATATATTTGCCATCTATTTCGGTGGTGATCCCTACCTCGCCTCCATGCTCTGAGAATTTGACCGCGTTGCTGAGCAAATTGGTGAAGGAGCGCTTAAGTAGTTCGATGCTGGCTGTTATTGCTGGTAAGGCGTCGGGCGCCTTAAAGCGGAATGTGATCTCTTTGGCGTTGAACTGTGGTGCGATGCCTGTAATGGTGTTCTGTAAAAGTTTTAGTAGATCGGTCTCAATTTCTTCTGCCTGATAGTGCTCATTTTCTATTCGACCAAATACCAATAAGTCTTCCAGCAGCTCTCGCTGGCGGTCAAGTTGGCTTTTGAGTATCTTCCAATATTCAGCATTTTCTTCATCACTTTTATGGTCAAAAAAATCATTTAATAGTTCCGCCATAAGCAGGGATGTGGTTAGCGGTGTGCGCAGTTCATGTGATGCGCGATTGATGAAATCGGTTTTCATTTGTTCAAGGCGGGCGTGTTCTGTGATGTCATGTGCCACAATAATGACCTCTTCGTCGCCGCTAGCAACGATCCGCGCCTCAAAGGTATGTGATGCCCCATCCATGCCAAGTTCATAAGTAAAGAGTTGTGGGGTTTGCGTTTCAATTGCCAAGTCAGTAAGGTGCAACGCATTGTTTGCGATGTCTTCAGGCAGGAATTCCTGTAGCGTTCTGCCGATAAACATATCCGGCTGCATGAAGAGTTGTTGTTCCTCAACAGCTTTAAAGTCGAGGATCTTTCCGTCTATATGGACGCGAAAAAAGAAGTCTGGCACGGCATCTAAAAATGCCTGCATTCTTTTTTGGCTACTTTCAAGGGCTTCTTTGGCGGCCATCATCTCTGTCAGATCTGTGAAAACGGAAATGCTGCCGATAACGTTTTTTTTATGAATTCTCGGGGTAGCAGTGACCAAGGTGTTGATGACTCTGCCGGAGCGAGAGTGTAAGCGCAATTGGTAAGAGTTGGTTTGGTCGCCAAGGCGTCTATTTATTGCCGTATTGAGCACTTCCAGCTCGCTTGTTTCCACAAAATCTTCCAACCTTTTGCCAATTAAGTCTCGTGCAGGCAATTCCAGCATGGCTGCGAAAGTGGGGTTGACATAGTCAAAGGTGCCTTTTTTTTGTTCTTGATCAAAGGTATTAACTGTAACTCCCTGACCAATGCTGTTCATGATTAGTTGGGCAAAATCGCGTTGGTCTTTTAGTTCTTGCTGGGTCTGAAGGCGCATCTCTGCGCTTGCGATGATGTTGGCTGCCATTCTCAGCAAGCGGATCTCTTCTGGATTCCAAAAGCGCGTGGTGAGTACCGAGTCAAAACGGAGGAAGCCGGAGAGCTTGTTTTCGGAACGAAGGGGGATGGCAAGCATGGCTTTTACGCCCTGTTTTTCCAGGAATTTTTGCTCATTTTCAGCCTCGGCAGGCAGTTTGCTCACCTCCGGTATATTGACATCTTGTCCGTGCACGAGTTTCTCAATGCACCAACTGAATTTTTCTAGAAGCAAGATTTCTTGGTTTTCACTTTGAGCTGGAATTCCCGGTGGGCACCATTCATAGGTGTTGCGTAGCGTATTCGTTTCACTATCAAACTCAAAAATATAAGCCCGATCTGCCTCAATATAATGCGAAAGCCTAACAAGTATGTCTTGCGTACTTTCTTGTTGTTTGGCTGCGGGAATATTTGAAAATTCAACAGATATGGATGCGATCAATTCCTCAAAGGCGATCCGGTGATCCAGCGTTTCCATCATCTGATTGAAATGTGTAACAAGATTACTGATCTCATCCTTCATATTGTGCGCCATTGCGTCCTCGATGGGATTGCTGAAAAGCATGGCCTGGGCATTTTGGATGGCGCGGTCTACTTTTACAAGGCGGTCGGCAATAAATTTTTTCGATACCCAAAAAGCGAACCCGATGAAGAGAGCGCTGAAGACAGCGTTGATGAAGGTTGTCAAGAGTATAGCGTTGCGGGAGGCAATAAGAGATTTTGAAAAGTTCAGCTCTATCCACAAAATGCCTGATGTATCAAGATAATCACTCGAAAAAGCGCGACCGTGCAGAGGCCGCAGGAGCAGCAGCCTGTCTTCGCCGATCATTGTGTAAACCTGGTCGGTATCGAGTACTTTTTGTATCAGGTCGTCAGTTTCCACTTGACCGATCCGTTCGGCCCGATTATGGGCCAGAACTTCTCCGTGGATATCCGTGACCATGATCGTGTCAATATCTTCCAGCGATGCGGTCTTTTCAATAATACGCTGTAGCAGAAAAGGGTCGCTGCCATCATAAAGGACATCAAAGCTATAGGCCAGCGTGTCAGCAAGTTGGCGTGCTCGCAATGGCGCACTGCTCTGGATGCCCCGGATAGCGCCAATATAGCTCATCGAAGATATGGTGATGACGGTTATGAAGCCCAAGGCAACGAATAAGATCAATATTCTCCAGCGCAAAGAGAAAAAGCGCCAGACTTTGTTGTCGTTTTCAGGTTGCATGGCTTCTTTCATGGCGGGGCTTTCACTTAAGCAGGTTGTTCACAAAGGTTGGTTCCAGCAGTGAGTGAACGTTGATCTTACGATTGAGTACATTTTGGTCGTAGAGGAAATCGGCAATCCCCGCTGCGGTGGAATAGATGCGTCCATCGCCGTTTTTGCCGAACAACTCTCCATTGGCTCCCAGGTCGAGGTACTGTATCCCTTCGGCGTGCAGGGCGAATTCGTCTGCGCTGACTCCCTCGGCTGCACCCATGCGCTCATAGGCATCCTGCGGGTTTTGGGCAATGTAATCCACCGCGTCAAAATAGGCTGCCACCACTTTTTGCACATCATCGGGTCGCTCTTCGAGAGTATGGGCATCGAAGACCATCGAGGTAATAATGGTTTCGGGATACTCTCGACTGGTGATAAGTACCTTGCCGCCTACCATTTCTGCAGTGCTTATCAAATAAGGCTCCCAGGTGACACCGGCGTCGATGCTTCCGTCGAGCATGGCTTGCTGAATCTCCCAGGCGGGAATGCTGACGATTGTGATGTCTTTGATGTTTAACTCGGATTTTTGCAGAATAGTGAGCAGCGAAAGGTGACCGACCGTGCCGACCTCGACCCCTATCCTGGCGCCCTTTAAGTCGCTGAGTGCCTGGTAACCGGCTTGTGCCACTAATCCGTAGCCACCATAAGAGTAGTCCGTTAAAAGGACCACGCGCACATCGGCCCCGTTTGCGTAATAGCGCATGGCATCATCGAGGGTGTGCATGCCTGCTTGCGTTTTTCCCTCGCGCAGGGCGTCAATTGAGTCACTATATGCTGAGAAGCGCACCATCTCAACGTCTACGCCGTATTTTTCGTAATAGCCCAATTTGGCGGCAAGCTCAGCCGGTTCTACCCCGGCCCAGGCAGAAATGGCGATCCGAATAGGTTCGTTGGGTTGGTGGCAGGCCGTTCCAACCAAAAGTAGTAGGATGAATGTAAAGAGCAGGGAGAGCAATTTCAAGATTTTCAAGGTTGAACCTTTATGGAATTGCGATAGGGGCGGGTGGAATTGTCATGCGAACTGTGCAGCCGGAATTTGTATCAAGGATCTCGACTTCGCCGCCCAGGCTGCGGGCGAATAAGCGCGCTATGGTTAAGCCCACGCCCAAACCGTTGTAGCTGCGTGTGTCCCCGCTATCGATTTGATAGAAGCGTTCAAAGACTTTTTCGCGCAATGCCTGGGGAATGCCGCTGCCGTAATCGCTTACTTCGAGAATGAAGCCGCCTTCTCCGTTTTCTTCCAGTTCCACGCGAATCGATGTCATGGGGGGAGAAAACTTTAGGGCATTGTCAATCAGGTGCATGGCGGCTTGTTTGAACTCCCGGCGCGGGGCATGGATGCTAACACTTGGGTTTGCAAGGATATCGACTTTCATCCCCTTGTCTTTATAGCTGTCTCGCAATCGTTTCAGCGGCTCTAAAAAGCTACTGAGAACATCCACATCCTGACGTATGGTATTGGCCTGGTTGCTTTCAAAGCTGCTCAGATAGATCATGTCGTTAATGATCGAATTCAGCTTGTTGGATTGCATAAAAGCTGTTTCCATGAGCCAATCCAGTTCATCGGGGTTCTGGTTCTTCTTTACTAAAGCTATTTCCAGCGAAAGGAGGATCTGTGTCAACGGCGTACGTAGCTCATGGCTAACATTGCGCAAGATCTCGGTTCGGATCTCATTCATTTTGGCGTTCATTTCAGCCTGGCCTGTCTGGCGACCTTTTTCCTGTCGATTCAGCGTGGCCTTTATGCGCGCGATCAATTCGCGTGGATTACAAGGTTTGGTGATGTAATCATCTGCACCTGCTTCAAGCCCGGTCAGCCTGTCTCCTTGGTGCGTTCGCGCGCTGAGGAAGATAAAGGGGATATTTGCTGTAGCCGCGTTCTCTCTTAGTTTTTGTTGCACATCGAACCCGCTCATAACGGGCATCATTACGTCAGAGACAATCAGGTCTGGCATTTCCTCTTCTGCGACCTTAACAGATTTTTGGCTTTCGTTACATGTAATAACATTATAGCCATTTTGACTTAGCATGGCTTCTAAGCCGAATAACAGCGCGCGATCATCATCAATGATCATGATTTTGTCAGGAGACGGGCTCATAAGGTTTTCCTTATCTAAATAGTTAGCACTTTGTTTAGAAAAATATCTGTTAGATCGGGGTCAAAATGTTTGCCTTTTTCTTCTTCGAAATAAGCTTTCGTTTTTTCAATGCTCCAGGCTTTTCTGTAGGGACGGTCGCTGGTTAATGCATCCCAAACATCGACCAGGGTAAATAATCTGGCAGAGAGCGGGATATCTGTTCCCGACAACCCCATCATATAACCACTGCCATCCCATTTTTCATGGTGGTATTGTGGAATATCGGTGACAGCTGTGGGCAGGTTCAGGGCCGAGAGCATTTGATATGCAAAGCAAACATGCTCTTTCATGGTCTCGTATTCCTCTTTTGTAAGCGGGCCGGGTTTTTTGAGAATGCTGTCTGGAATGGCAATTTTCCCAATGTCATGCAGCACGACTCCCCAGCGCATGTGCTGCAGCGCACTGTTTGTAATACCTACTTCTTCGGCCATTCTCTCGGAAAAATCAAGAACGCGTCTGGCATGTTCTTCTGTTTCGTTGTCCCTTAGTTTAAGCATGTTCACTAATCCGTCTATGAAGTCATCTCCAATACCGATCAGTTTCTGTAATTCTTCAATTTCGCTTTGTAAGGTGCTCATCTTTTCTTTGTTTTGCAATGCGCTTTGGCTAAGCGTGAGTTTTTTTCTCCGAATGATTGCTTCGATGCGTAGGAGCAGCTCATCTGAATGGAAGGGTTTGGTAATGTAATCGTCTGCGCCTTCGCTGAGCCCATGTGTTTTATCGGCTTGCGAAGTGCGCGCGGTTAAAAAGATGAAAGGGATCTCACTGCTTTTATTTCTTTGTGTGATTTCTTCGAGAACTTCAAAGCCGCTGATTTCCGGCATCATGACATCGCATATGATCAAGTCCGGATTGAATTTTTCAACAAGATCAATGCCTTCATGGCCATTATGGGAAACCTTTGTTCGATATCCCGCACGGTTTAACATGGCCCTGATGCCAAAAGTGAGCGCTTTGTCGTCGTCGATGATTAAAATTTTTGTGGACATAATTCTCCCGGGATTTATCTGATTGTAGGTAATAAAATATGCGGACCAAAGTCCGCCTATTTCGAATACATATCAACATATTATCGAGGGCGGCTTGGCGATCATGACCCGTAGGTTTTAGACACATAGCTTTGCGTCCAGAAATTTCTTTCTGTTTGCCTTTAACTGCCAATATTATAGCACCGCAAAATCAAAATGGCGTTAAAAATTAACTAAATTTTGTCTTTTACGTCTTGTGTGAAATCAAAAATTAACAAAACGGGAATATTCTCCAAGATATAGCTTGTGCGCCCTCAAAGCTTTCGGGCAGAAGCTGTTCATCCCCTGAATAATCTGCGAAAACCTACCTATAAGAGACATTTGTCTCGACTTTTACAGCTAATCCTTGACTGGTAAAATGGTTGTATATAGAATATATGAGCGTGGGAGTTCTTGATTAAGATCCTTGTCTCTTAAAGAGTTTCCCGCCTTTTATTCATACTCATTGATTGCCAAATTAAGCGTAAAATTGTTACGCACTGCGAATTGCGCTCCCGTCAGCCACCCAAAACCGTCGATGAAAATCGACGGTTTTTTCTTTACCGGAACGTAAGGGGGCTTGGATAGCTTTCTCTTATCTCGTGTTCATCATGATCGTCAAGATCGTCATCTTGCCTGCCGCTGCGAGGCGTGCCGGATCAATTTCGTCCGCCAACGTGTCGTCGAGATTGGTTTCGTCAGCTTCGCGCCAGGCAATTCGCAGGGCCTGGATACCCATTTCGCGGAAGGGGTCATGGTCGCTGCGGATGCCGATACGATCACGGTCGAATAAGATATCCGGGGAGAAGGGGGCTTCGCCGCGCCCTTCGGGGAAGGAGAGTTGTAAACGTCCGCCAAACAGGTCTTTAGCATGTTCGATCGAATAAAGCAACTGCCCATCATTTTCGCGTGAGCCTTGTGCGTCGAGATGAAAAGCGCCACCGCCCGCGACCGCATCCAATTGTAGCAAGGCAACCACTTCATCAAGCGGATATAGGGGATTCTCGACATAATAACGCGAGCCCAGCTCGCCCAGCTCTTGCGCACCCCAAGCAACAAAGAGTACGCTTCTTTCTGGGCGATAGCCTGTTTCCTGCCAGAGACGGGCGATCTCCAGCATCGTAGCGACGCCGCTGGCATTGTCATTCGCGCCGCTGTAGCGTTGCTCGGGGTCATCGCCAACGTGGTCATAATGCGCGCCAACGAGGATGATCTCGCTTCCCAGAATAGGATCGCTGCTAGGGAGAAAGCCGAAGATATTGGCAGCTTCAGCGGCGGTGTCTTCATTTAGGGCGATCTTCAGGCTCATGTCCATACCGAGGAAGAGAGCAGGCGGCGCGCTGTATAGGCTGGCGATGCTTTCGCTGCTCATCTCAAGCAGACGTCTGAAGCCTTCACGCGTTAATTCCAGCACGGGGATCGCGCCTTCGGATGGCAGAGTGCGCACTAAATATTTTGCATTTAAATCGCGTATATTACTACGATCTCCGACCAGCAGCAACGCGCTCGCGCCGTGTGCGGTCGCTTGTGCGATTTCTTCATCAATTGTCCCGGTCGGCTTACGGACGGCGATATTGTCGTCCAGGTCCATGCTGGTGTAGTCTGCGTCCATGATCCAGACTAGCTCGCCGCTTAAAGCGCCGACCGTATCGACGGCTTGCAGCATGAGGAAATCTTTGCGGTAGACAAAGGCCTCTTGCGCTTCGCCAGATTGCAATACTATATTCATTTGCGGGGTTTCGAGATAATACTGATAAGTCACGGGGAAGATCTGCTCTGCGACTTCTAAGCCATATTCGGCAAATTTCTCAGTGATATAAGTGGCGGCCAAATCTGAGCCGGGGGAGCCAGCTTGGCGCCCTGCCAGCTCAGGGCTGGTCAAATAGTCGATGTGAGTAAGGGCACGTTCTTCGTCGAAGGCTTTGGCGATGAAAACCCAGTTAGCAGTGCTGTGTCCAATGGCGAAAGATGCTTGCCAATCGGTGGCAAATTCAGGGAGTGTGCGTTCCGTCGGGCTTATGTCCCCTGAACGCAGCACACGCCAGAGCGCATCCTGCCCATAAGTCTCTGCCAGATAGCGGATCGAATTCCACGCTTGCGGGATGGCGATTTTATATTCTGCTTCACTCAGGCGATATGGCGCGGGGAAAGCGGCAAAGTCGAAAAGGGATTCGGTTTCGATAGCTTTGCCAAGCGAATAGAGATTTGCGGCAGCTGCCATTTGGGAGGTGCCGCCGTCGACGCCCCTGGCGAGATAGCTGCTTCCGCCTGTCAGCAGCCACTCATCCTGAACGCCATTTTGCAAAAGAAGCTGACGGGCAAGATGCGCCGCGAGTACGGGACGATAGCTCTCGGTAGCCGCATCGGAATCGATCAATAATTTAAGAGAATGCCCTTGCGCTGACCAACCGGGAGACCAATCGTTATTAGGATAAGAAAGAAAGATCGACGTGCGATAAGCGTTTGCATCGCTATAAAGATTGATAGTCTGCCACGCCGGCCTGGATGTATTTGTATCAGCCGCGATCTGCGCGTAGATCTCTTCGGCATTTGTCAGAAGCTCGGCTGCGAATTCTTCCTGCCCGCTTGGGTAACGCACGCGAACGCGATTGC
This sequence comes from Anaerolineae bacterium, assembly GCA_018648605.1. Taxonomy (GTDB): domain Bacteria; phylum Chloroflexota; class Anaerolineae; order Anaerolineales; family Villigracilaceae; genus Desulfolinea. The sequence continues at coordinate 11,081 of JABGQU010000055.1, forward strand.
CGCTAATATTTTCAAGCGGCACGCCTGCCCAGCGATAACTATTACCGCTGGGTTTGAAAAGAATGCGGAAGGTGGATGAGCCGTCACCCCAACGCGCGGAAACGCCTTCAAGTTGGTAACTCATCGTAACAGAAGCATGGATGCTACCGTCTTCGAGAATGGCAACAGGTTTTGCGCTCAGGCTAAATGATTCGAGGGGGTATTCGCTCAAGTCAGCAAACCAATCGGTCTCTTCGCGGAGCAGGTTAGGGGTGCGGCGATCAACGGTAGCGAGGAAGGCGTTTAAGTCGCCTTTTAGGACAGTATCGTTGCGTGTAGCGATCAGCGTGTTGAGAGAAGTTTGTGCCTTCTCCAGCCGCGTCGACCAGTGCTGCTGCCACGTACGATGAAAAGCTTCTGTATCCATGTGCAGAGCAGAAGTTAAGGCAGCATCAGCGCCTTCTTCGGTGGTGCAATGATTGCTCTGACAAGCACGCCCAAAAGCAGCGATGAAATTCCCCAGTCCCGCCCAACCAGAGCGGCTGCGTAGATATTCAACGGCTGCCCAGGATGTTTCGGCATGTAGTGGGGCGCCCTCTTTATTGACAGAATTCAGCAATGGCGGAATTAAGGTCGCTTGGGTTGAAATAGGGTCATTTTCTGCGGCAATGAGCAGTGGCAAGCCTTCCCAGAGCCAGGGCGCGGCAGATTGCGGAATTCCGGCATCTGCCAGTACCAGATGCGCGATGGCATCGTTGAAGCGCTCGCCGTCTGCGATCTCTGCGCTATAAGCCAACTTGATCGTATTCGGTGAAACGGCTGCATTCTCGCTGCGTCCCATCGACATGGCGGTACTGGCGCGCAAGGCTTCATTGCCATCAAAGAGTAAAATGCGCGCATTGTTTTGAGCGGGCATGCCGAGCAGGGTTGCAATCTCGGCATATTGCGCAGCCGCGATCTCTCCCAAGTTGTTTAGTCCAGCAGTTTTTCCGTCAGGATAGGCTACAGAAAAGCGCGGCACATCGTCATCTTCTGGGGGCGTAATGAGCATCAAATCTGCGCCTGCCCAGAGCCAGGTTTCTTCGCTGTAGCGAAATTGTGCTGGCATACTCAGTGCGATCTCGCGAGAGCCGCCGTTTTCACCCGCCGCCTCGAGGGTGATCTTCACCAAAGCCGTGGCAGTATCGCCGACCATTTGCAGCTCGCTAAAAGCCATCTCAGTTGAGAGCGGTGATAGTGCCTGCGCATCATAAAACCAGAGAATATCGTTATCTCGTTCTGTTAGCGCCGATGTTGCCAAGAATACGGCAATATCCCCATCCACTACAGCCTGCGCGCGGCGCGTGAGTAAATCTTCGATCTCAGCAGGGCCTTCCGCTAATCCGAGTAGGGTGAGCGAAGTCGTTTCTCCCGCCATACGTAATGTTTCGCGGTCTATATTTTCGAGTGTATCGTCAGGAAGATTGGCATAAGTATTCGCCTCGACTGTATCCAACTGGATCATATCCAGTATGTTTTCAGGCGGATATTGGGGATACGTGGCATAATATGCGGCTCCAAGTGAACCCTGTTCTTCAGCACCCCAGGCGACGAAAAGCGTCGCCACGCGCGGGACATAAGCTTGCTCCCGCCAACTGCGGGCAATCTCCAGAAGAGCAGCGACTCCCGATAAGCTCTCGTTTGCACCATGCCAAACCAATTCATCTGGGCTGCTGCCGAGTGAGTCGTAACTCGCGCCGACGATGATGACTTGTTCAGCAAAATTCGGATCGCTGCCTGGGAGCACGCCGAGCACATTGTGTCCGAAACATCCATCGGTAGAGCAGGGCGAACTCGCTGAAACCTGTAATACAGCTTTCGTTTGCAATTCAAAAGGTTCGAAGATGAGGGTGAGGTCTGCCAGAGTAATGCCACTGCCCGCCAGCAAATCTTCTGCCACATCAGAATAGACGAGGAAGGCAGGAATTGGTTGTGGAATCCAGATGGGTAGGAAAGCTGTCCCAGATTGCGGCGGGATTTCGTTCGGGTCGGTCAACAAAAGCAAACCGACAGCGCCATTTTCGGTGGCATTTCGCCCGATCTCTGTCGTATCGCCGTTTTCGCAGAAGACGATCTTATTGACTACATTAAGCCCCGCAAAGGCAGCGTGGCTGCAGTCATTGACCCAAACAACATCACCACTACCTGAACCTGCACCAAGATACGCGCCGATAAGCGCGGAGAAATCCTGATGAAAAATATAGCTATCTTGAATAGTGCCATCTGAACTGGTGATGGTCAGTCGCGGAATTTCGTCAAGCGTTGTGTAGCTTACTGGAAAATCTTGATAGAAAGTGCTATCCACACCAGCGGGTTGCAAGCCGTAGCGCTCAAATTGCGTGGCGATATACTCTGCTGCCAACTGACCGCCTTCAGAGCCAGCAGCACGACCATCATATTTCGATTGGGTTAATTCTTCAACGTGAGTGAGCGCGTTTTCCACGTCGAAGGCGGCGGCGAGGGCCGTCAAATCGCCAATAGCGGCGGCTGGTCCCGGTGTGATAGTGATCGGTTCTGTGACAGGGGAAATGATCACATATTCATCGGCTTCTGCAATCTCTTCGGACAATTCTATGTCCGGAATAGGCATCCCGCGTAAGGCTTGCTCCAGCGGGGAGATCTCTTGTTTTACAGACAGTTTTGTTGACCAGCGGAATAGACCAAATGCCCAGATGATGAGGAAAACCCAAATAACGCCCAAAATTCTCATACGTCCTTTGTGAATTTCTGCGGGTGTGCGTTGAATGCTTTCGTAGGTATCTTTTGCGGAGAAGGGGTGGCGGCGGGCATAGGTTAGGGCACGCCAGCCCCATTCCAAAGGTCCGAACTGATAGTGCTCGAGCCACCATTGGCTGAACCGAATTTGGGCCAAATAAACGATGACGGTCAGTAGCAAGGCAAATGTCGGGTCTGTCTCGCCATAAAGCCCCAGCCCGTAACCGTAGAAGAAAAAGGTCAAGATAACGGAGTGGCTGATGTAATTGGTCAGCGCCATACGTCCCACATAGGAGAGGGGGGCGAGGCGTTCGCGCCATTTTTCTTTTTGGAAGAGCAGGGTGATCCCACTGATGTAGAAAATGGTTAATGCCGGTGCCCCGATGGTGCGTGAGCCGATCCGCACGAGAGTTGCATATTCATGTTGTATAGGATGAATCGTGAAATATGTAAAGAGACTATTGAAGACCAAGCCGATGATAAGCCCGCTCCACATGGCTTTGCGGAAGAGGGAATGATGTTCTTCAAAATTGGCGAAGAGCTTGCGTTTGCCGGCATATAAACCGAGCAGCATCATGGCGAAGATGTTGCCCATATAACAAGGTAGCCACCAAAGACTGCCAATAAATTCTTGATAACGGAGCTGCGTGACTTGCCAGTAAGTGCCAGTTCTATAAAGGCTGCCCGGAAGTGTTGCGTTTGGCGAAAGGCACTCGGAAAGACTAAAACACCATTCACGTGTATTGTCCATCAATTCGCCGGGCAGAGTCATTTGAATGGCGGAAAGTAGCAATAATGCAGCGGCGACCAGTAATATTTTTGGTGAAAGCTTGCGGAAGATGAGCAGCATGAAAATGCCGATAACGGCATACATGCGCAGGATATCACCTGTCCAGAGTAGAACGCCGTGCAAGGTGCCAAAGACGAGCAGGATCAACAGGCGACGTAAATAGACAGGGAAGAATTTCGTACCTTTGACTTCTGCGCGGCGCATCTGTACTGCCATGCCCCACCCGAAAAGGAAGGAAAAGAGGGAGTAGAACTTCGCTTGCACAAAGAAGTCGATAAAGGCGACGATAGCGCGGTCGAGCGGCTCAACCCAATCGTCAATACGCATGGACTGTCCGGCAAAACTGCGCATGTTAAAAAGAAGAATGCCGAGAATGGCAAATCCGCGTAAAACATCAACGATCTGGATGCGCTCTTTGGATTGGACGGGGAGGGCTTTTGCTGTTTGATTCATAGATTCTCTAAAAAAAGATACGTCAGTTCCTGAGCGGAACGACCGAGAGGGAGTGAAGTCGAAGGACGAGATTTCCCGGATACGCCGCTCTTCGACTGCGTCGATACTGCGTATCGCCTCCGCTCAGAGACTGTCTTATGGTCTTTCAAGGCTGATGTACTGCCCTTGTACCCAACCTGATTCCGTTTCGTTGATATCGATTCGGTACCAATCCTCGCCGCTACGACGAAGATACTCGGTCACGATGATGGGCGTACCATGCTCCTGGATCGAGGCGACCACACTGCGATATTCTGGTTCCGCCAAAATGATGACGAGCGGCTGAGGGCTGTTTAAGTAGGCGCGTACATTTTGCCCACTTTCTTCACCTTGCGCATTCGATCGGATCACAAAGCTAATAGTGATACCCAAGAGGGCGAGCGCAACAAGTGTTGTGATGCTCAATAGAAGTATATTTTTTCTCTTTGTCATAGTCATTGCCCGGCACTCGCAAGATAAATATTGCCAATAGGGCGATTATTATCAGCGCTACCATAAAAATAGATAAAATATTCTTCCTTATTGATAAAAACTTTTGGCGCGCTCAAAGTACTCAGAAAATCGACATCGTCGATGGTGAAGACAGGTTCGGCAGCTGGAATTGTCCACGTTGTACCATCAGCGCTGGTTGCATAATTTAGGTTTTCAAGAGTGTTCCTGCCTACCCCGTAGAGCATCGCAAATCCGCTTTGGTCCTGCCACACAAAATGCGTCTGAATGGAATCGTAGCCAGAAATCTCTCCGTTATAGAGAAAGACCGGATCACTCACGCTATAGCGCTCATCCGTATTTGGGTCATTATATTTTGTCCAGAAAAGACCGTCATTAGAGGTTGCCAATCCGACCGCTGTGATGCCACGTTGATTGTCAAAACGTGCGTTAAGGTAGTACATAAAATACCCGCTCCCAGTTTTGAGCACAATGGGGTCTTCCACGCCATAGTCGTCCCATGCACCGGTTTCACCTGGCTCCAACAGGGGAGTATCATCAAATGTCCAAGGGCCGTTTGGCGCGGGAGCAGTTGCCCGCCAGATCATGGGCAGATCTTCGATCACGCCACGCGAAGCAGATGAAAGATAAAGCACCCAGGTTCCATCCTCTTCAATGAGCGCGCTGGACGCACGCAGCCATGATGCTTCACCAATCGTTTCGTCCCAGGTGAAAAGTGGCGCATCAGCAACGCGAAACCAATCAAAACCGTTTGTCGAGATGGCGTAGCCAATACCACCTCCATCCAAGCCGCGAGTAAAGGTCAACCCGTTATAAAACATATGATACAGACCATCACGATAGATCACCGCGCCTGGAAAAACGAGTGAAGAATCCCAAGCATCGTCCAAGCCTGAATAAAGAACGGGCGTGTCACCATAGATTGAGAAGGTGCCGTCGAAAGGCACTGGAAGTTGCGTTTCTACCCCGACATCAATTTGTGGAATGACCATTTCATCCAGATTCTCACTAGGCACAAAAGCGACTTCTTGCTTTTGTGCGCAGCCTGCTAAAAGCAGCAAACTCAGGCAGAGCAACCACGTCCATCTTTTCATTAGTAATCCGTCTCCCGCACGATCTTGGTCAAAGCTAAAGAAAGCGTCTCGCCCAACGACTGGATTTTTTCATCATCAATATTTTCAAAAAGATCTTCGGTTGGGAGAATATCAGCATCCGCCCAGCGTAGCGATATCCAGGGAAATCTGCGCGTAACAACATCGTTGGTAAATTCAGAAGTTTCCTCATCAAGGCGCACGGGCGTTTCAAATTCTTGAGCCGTCTCTTCAAAAAGAGCGATCAATTCAGGGGAAGAGTCTGGATGAATGAGCAAATCGTCTCCACCTGCGCCAATATAATCCAGTTGCAGCAATAATGCCGGCACTACGCGATCATTGGGGTTGGAAGTAATTAAATGCCGGAAATTGAACTGGTCTTCAAGGAATTCGCGTGCGCCATCATTGTCTAATTGCGCGCCACCCCACGCCACAAAGAGCACCGAGCGGCGCGTATCAAGTTCTTGCTCGTCCCATAAACGGGCAATTTCCAGCAGCATCCCAACGCCCGAAGCATTATGATTTGCAGCCGGGAAAACAGTCCCGTCAGGGTCAGTGCCGAGCCCGTCATAGTTGACAAATAGCACAACCAATTCCGATGCAATATCCAGATCGGAGCCAGTGCGGTAGCCCATCACGGACGGAATTTCAACATCTTCTGGTTCAGCTAAATCGAGGGACATGTGGATAGTGACATCCAGATCGGATGCGAACCAGCCCTCGCCGCGTTGGTCAATACTTGTTGTGCCAGACATCAACGCTTCCCACGTGACCTCGGCTTGCTTCAAAATGGACGCAGCTACGCCGGGACGGATCCGATAGATCGGGATATTCGGCATTTTCTGATAATCTGATTCAGGGTCTGCCCATTGAATTTGTGATCGGACGTCATCACGTCCATCTCCAGTGATCCATAAGACGCCGCGTGCCCCGTGCAAGAAGGCTTCGGTGGCAAAATCTTCGGGTGCATTCCCACGTTGCAGCAAAACGATCCGATCTTGCAGATCAAGTCCCTGATAATCGTCCCATGCGGGTGCGTCAGCCCCGTCGAAGCCGATGAAGGTGAGCGGGAACTCAGCATCTCCGCTGCCGCCGTGCCCTTCGATAACGAACCCAAAGTCGATCTGGTGCTGGAAACTTTCTATAACGGAACCCGTTTCATTCACAAGCGCGAATACGGGTTGCTCAATCGGCTGTACAATTCGTGTTTCGAGGGGGTAGGTGTAGCTCAGGCGTTTCCAGCCTGGGTCCAATCCATATTCTTCAAATTGATGCTGGATATAATCCGCAGCTTCCTGTCCGCCTGCTTGGGCGACGCTGCGTCCATCCATCGCGGAGAGGGCTTCAATATGTGAAACGGCTTCTTCAGCATTAAAGGCTTGTGCCACTTTGGAGAACCAGGGCGCTGCGCCAGTATTATTCATGATGAAGATAGTTGCCAGCGTAAGCCCCACAATGATGAACAGCATCCGTTTTTTGAGCAGGAAGGCGGTGTTTAGGCTGCGTTTTTCAACCAGGCGGCGCAAGCCTTCACCCAGAGATGTGAAGCCAATGATCGAAATGAAGAATGCGACTGCGGGCGGCACGACCACGAAGGGTTTTGAACGCAGCCAAACATAGCCATCGGCGAGCATTGCGCCCCATTCGGGCACTTCGGCGAGGGTGAATATCTCGGTCGGTGCCATCATCTCAACGATGGCGATCTGGTGCCCGCCGCCGATGTAGACACCCACAAAGCCTAATTCGCCGAGCAGCATCAGGACTGCGCCCATTTCCAAAAAGGCGAGCACAAGCAATTGTGGCAAGATATTGGGGAGTACATGGCGAACGGCAATATGCAAACCGCGCGCACCGAGGGATTGTGCACCCTCAATGAAAGGCATCTTGCGCAGAACAAGAAATTCGCTGCGAATATATTGGGCGATTTCTGTCCAGCCAATAACAGAGAGAGCGATGATGAAGGTGGGTAGTCCTTTGCGGATATTGAGGGCGAAGATCAGGATCATGCTGCTGATGAGCATGGGGATAGACGTGGTGACCCCAACGAGACTCATAATAAAACGATCTACGGTTTTGCCTTCGTTCCAGCCAGCGTAACCACCGAGCATTACGCCGAGAATGAGCCGTACCATTGTAATGAAGGCAGAAGCGATGAGTGTGTTCCGTGCGCCGTGCAGAAGCAGGCTGAGCAGGTCTGTGCCCCAGCGGTCGGTGCCGAGCGGGAATTCTTCGCAAGGCTCGAGGGGCGGGCGGATGAATTCGCCTTTTTCCTGATCGAAGTGTGGGACGATATGTTGTCCCGCAATATAAGGGTTTTTTGGCGCCCAGACGGGACCAAAAAGGACGATGATGAAGAGGGCAAGAACGATCACCGCGCCCAGCATGAGGGGAATGTTGAGAAAAATATCGCGCCAGGAGAGTTGCCCGCGTGCGCCGCCGGGTGCTTCTCCCTGCGATTCTGCTGATGAAACGAGGGCAGGCATATTGTCCAGGTTTGCGCGCGGATTTAGAATTTGCTTGAGGAGTTTCATAAGCCAGTTCATGCTTCCTCCTCTCGCAGACGTGGATCAATGATCCGATAGGCAATATCCAGAAGGAGGTTGATGAGCAAAAGGGTTAGTCCCAATGCCAGGGCGAGGGTGACAACAACTTCTGTTTGGCGAGCATTGATCGATTCGAGCAAACGCAAGCCAACGCCGGGCCAAGCGAAGAAAAATTCGACGACGGGTAGCGTGCTGAGCGAAAAACGCAGCGATACCCCGACCGAGGTCAACACCGGCACAGCGATATTACGCAGCGCATGAATGTAGACCACCCAGCGATTGGGCAAACCTTTTGAGTATGCGGTGCGAATATAATTCTCGTCCATGACGCGATTGAGGGAAAGAAAGGAAGCGCGCGTGAGATATGCGAGTGGGCGCGCCATTAGCACGAGGATGGGCATGAGCATATGCTGAATATCCCAGCCGAAGCCGGCCATCTTCACCAGTTGCTCGCCGGTGGCTTGAAAATATTTCATCTCGCCTTGTTGCAGAAGAAGGCCTGCAAAGAAGGAAGGGGTGGAAACACCCAGAATAGTGAGGATAAGCAGCGCTAGAATGACGCGTTGTTTCTTGATGAGCGCGGCAAATGTGCCGAGGGATAAGCCAAGAAAGGTGGCGATCAGGAGAGATGTCAGCAAAAGCCCCATGCTTTTTGTATAGGTGTCTTTGAGTAATTCCCAGATGGAGATCGTTCCGAGAACATCGTGATCGATATAGCCCAAATCCCCATCTAAAGCCCCCTCAATATAGGTGCGTGTATCTGTCCACGCTTTTTGGCTGAAATTGACCAGATCATAACTTGGTTCTTCGATGCTGGAATTGCGCGCCATATCCATGCCCAGATTGACTGAGAAGATGATCAGGACACAAACCGAGATGATGAAGGCGAGACGTCGCCCGATGAAAGAGAGCATAGTTGTTCTTACCTTGTTGTTTTAGATGCTAAATTGTACTCTTAAAAAGGGTTGTTTTTGTGTGTTCCCCGCTGGATGATTATTTAATTAGAGTCGAGTTTTTTCTTTTTTGAGTAGAAACAGTGAATATTTGAATCGATATGGAAGATGGGAAGGCTAACGATGGCGTAAGCTGTCCCGCCGATTTACCAAACACAACCCAATTTTACTCTGAAAAAACTGACAAAAACCGCGCCGCATACCCAGAGCTGAAGGCGGGTCAGCTTAGCGCGGGGTTGGGCAACTTATATTATGGACAAGATACTAAATTTGCTTCATCACCTTCTGATGTTATTTCTTGTTTCACTGTGAAGTCCAGTGGCTCTTCAATACTTATCCAACCATAAGAAAAACGCCCCGTTGTTAAGGTAAGGTCGCCCTCTTTGTCACCATTGTAAACAGGAATTGCTTGACCAATAATCTTAAATTGCAGTTGATAACTGCCTTCAGACATAAAAGTTAGTGGTACATAGATATTTACACCTTCTTCAGGTTTTAGTATAAAATCTTGAAAATCTATTTGATACGCTACTGATAAATCATTACCAAGAAATACTCTGTCTGTTCGGACGGTCTGAAAAGGAAGCCCCATTCCGCCTGCTCCGGGGATAAGAACCTTGACGTATTGTTTCGCCTCAGGTGAAAATGGAATTTTTGGCAACAAAAATAAGACACTTTC
>JABGQU010000200.1 GCA_018648605.1 Anaerolineae bacterium
AGTCTTACCAACGTTTCGCAATCAAAGGAGATTGTAAAAAATGAATATGCCTAAAGCTCTTTCTACCTGGTTCATGGTTTTGTTCTTCTTATTTGTTGGTCTAGCTGCGTTTGTGCCTGCCTTCGGTGCTGGAATCTTCGCCACATTAACTGCGATCTTTGCTCTTGGTGCTGCCGTTACCCTTTTCATGGGTAAATAATCATTTTACTTGCTTGATGAACAGCCTCTCGTTTGGGAGGCTGTTTTATTTAATGCTCTTTCACATAGCAAAACCTACGATGTATGCGAGAAACTTTCCCTGCAAGAGCGGGTTGTCATTTTTAGTTGACAATGTTGTCAATACCCCTCTACGGAGAATGTAAAATGAAAACCCCTATAGCTCTTTCTACCTGGTTCATGGCTCTGTTTTTCTTGCTAGTTGGTTTGGCGGCATTTGTCCCAGCTTTCAATGACAGTTTCTTTGTTGTTTTTACAGCCATCTTCGCTCTTGGCGCAGCTGTAACCCTTTTCCTCGGTAAATAATTTTTTTCTGGTTTTGAAAGCAGCCTCCCATTTGGGAGGCTCTTTTTGTTTGACGCACTTTTTCTTCTGTTGTACACTTTATTTTATTTTCCCCAAGCCTAGTTTTCATGAAATGAGGACCCCATGACAAAACCAAAACGTTATCGTTGGCGTGTTGTTGGTATTTTCTTTGCTTTTATGCTCCTTCATCAAACCGATAAGTTGCTCATCGGTCCGCTCAAGGGACTCATTAGCGAAGAATTTGGGATCACTAATACCCAATTTGGTCTGATCATTTCTGGTGCGCTGATCGTCAGCACGGTTCTCTATCCGATTTGGGGATATTTATACGACCGCTACGCACGCTCAAAATTGCTTGCCCTCGCCTCCTTTATTTGGGGATCGACCACCTGGCTCAGTGCGATTGTGCGAACTTATATTCCCTTTGTTATCACGCGTGCATCCACCGGCATAGATGATTCATCTTACCCGGGTCTATACAGCCTGATAGCCGACTATTTTGAGCCAAATAAACGCAGCAAGGTCTATGGCATTTTGCAACTCAGTCAACCGATCGGCTATCTCATCGGGATGGTCATGGCGCTCATGCTCGCGCCCGTCATTGGCTGGCGAACGGTATTCTACATTACTGGTGCGTTAGGCATTGTTCTCTCTATTACCATTTATTTTGGTGTCAAAGAGATGCCACGTGGCAAATCTGAACCTGAATTTGAAGGCATGGATGAGATCGGTCAATTCAATTTCTCATGGGATACTGCCAAAGATGTCTTCAAAAAGAAGACGATGTGGTTCGTCCTTCTGCAAGGATTCGCGGGTGTTTTTCCATGGAATGTCATCACTTATTTCTTCTTCGACTATCTCGCTAAAGAGCGCGGCTACGACGAAGGCAGCGTCTTAATGACGATGGCTCCGGTTATTCTCATCCTTGCGGGCGGATATTTCGTTGGCGGTGCGCTGGGCGACTGGCTCTTCAAACGCACGCTCAAAGGACGTGTGATCGTTTCCAGTGTGGGTGTCTTATTTGGTGCAATTTTCCTTTCACTCGCACTGAATGCCCCCATCGAAGCGCGCACAACCTTCTTTATTTTCATGGCGCTGGCTGCTCTCTTTATGCCCTTCTCCTCCCCGAATGTGGTCTCCACCGTTTACGATGTCACCATGCCCGAAGTGCGCAGCACGGCCCAATCGGTCGAGTATTTCGTCGAAAATGCGGGTGCAGCCCTCGCTCCCCTCATGGCAGGCATTATCGCAGATGCAACATCCATGCACAATGCCATTCTGAGCATCTCGCTTATCGCCTGGGGCTTGAGTTTCCTCTTCTATTTTGGCACGATGTTCTTTATTGATGCCGACATCACCTCTTTGCGTGTTCAAATGGCACAACGCGCCGCAGATGAGAAGGCGCGGCAAGCGGCTTAGTTTGTCATCGCGAGGAAGGCTTTAGCCTGACGCGGCGATCTCCATGACACGGATGGAGATTGCTTCGGTGATAAAGCTGCCTCGCAATGACCACTGCTGTTATGCGAATCACCCAAATCAACCTCTCCAACAAAAGGGACGTGCGGGATTTTCTCGCCGTCCCCTTTTATATTTATCGGGATATTCCGCAGTGGGTGCCGCCATTAGCCGGGGACGCTCGTCTCGTACTTGACCGGAACAGGTTCCCGTTTTATCAACATTCTGAGGCAGCCTTCTTCATTGCCCGTCAAAACGGGACTCATCTTGGGCGCATCTGCGTGATGGATAATCGCCGTTTCAACGATTTTCGGGGTGAGAATACGGCCTTCTTTTATCTCTTTGAAACGGTAGATGATGCGAGCGTGGCGGATGCCCTGTTTGCGGAGGCAAGCCAATGGGCACGCGCGCGTCGGCTCGACATCCTGATGGGCCCGCATGGTTTTACCCCGATGGATGGAAATGGCCTCCTCGTGAACGGATTCGAGCATCGCCCCGCTTTTGGACAGCCTTATAACCCCGAATATTATGTGAGTTTGGTCGAGCGGCAGGGCTTCACGATGAATCGCGAAACGCTTTCAGGCTATCTGAGTGCCGACACGATTTTTGATGAACGCATCCATGAACTTGCGGCGCGTGTCCAAAAACGTAGAGGGCTGCATGTGGCGCGTTATCGCACGCGCAAGGAATTGCGTGCCTTGCTGCCGCATCTGAAAGATTTATATAATGGCTCGCTTGGCGATGCCGGGACGAATGTGCCGCTTACGGACGAGGAAGTTGATTCTCTTGGTGAGCAATTGCTCTGGATCGCTGATCCGCGTTTGATAAAAGTTGTGATGAAGGGGGATGGGCCGGTTGGCTTTATTTTAGCGTACCCCGATATTTCTGCTGCAATTCAAAAAGTGCGCGGCAAGTTATTGCCTTTTGGTGTCATCCCCGCTCTGCTGGAAAAGAAACGCACCGATTGGATGAATTTCAACGGTGCGGGGCTGATCGAGAAGTATCGTGGGTTGGGCGGTACAGCGATCTTGTTTAGCGAGATGTACAAATCAGCGACAGAGACTGGGCAATTCAAGCATGCCGAAGTGGTGCAAA
>JABGQU010000056.1 GCA_018648605.1 Anaerolineae bacterium
AAAGTGGACGACATAAACCGGAATCAGTGGATGATTTCACCGGAATCCGCACACTTTGGTCTTTTCTTCAAGGTTTGGGAAAATGCTCTTTTCGGGGAGAAAGATAAGTTTGTATAAAACTTATTCAAATTATCCGTAAGTATTTTTCATCTGCGCTCATCCATAAAAATAGATAAATCTACAAGAGAGAATTAACGGTAAAATCTCAAATGCGCTCAAATCAATGATCGTATAAAGCTCTCCATAACCATTCGTTGCTTATCAGTTATGATTAGCCATGAAAAACTTCCTAAACAAAAATCCTTGACAGGTAGGCTCTCCTGTTCAAGGTGATCCTATGATCCAGGAGAATTCTTATGACCATAAACTCATACAGCGAGACCGACCAGCTCTGTGCGAACACAATCCGCCTTTTAGCGGCAGACGCCGTCCAGGAAGCAAACTCAGGACATCCCGGCTTGCCCCTCGGCACAGCAGATATCGCAACCGTACTCTGGACTCGCTTTCTAAAGCATAATCCCGCAAATCCACGCTGGCAGAACCGAGATCGCTTTATTCTTTCGGCAGGTCATGGCTCCGCACTCCTCTATGCCCTGCTTCACACCAGTGGCTATCCCCTTTCATTAGAAGAAGTGAAGAACTTCCGTCAGTGGGGCAGCCATACAGCGGGCCATCCCGAATACGATCTTAATCTTGGCATTGAGCTCACCACAGGCCCGCTGGGACAAGGTATCTCAACTGCCGTAGGCATGGCGCTCGGCGAGGAGATCGTAGCCGCTCGCTTTAATCAACCTGATCTCCCCATCGTAGATCACTACACCTACGTTCTCGCATCCGATGGCGATCTCATGGAAGGCAGCTCTCACGAAACCTGCGCGCTTGCCGGGCATCTGGGTCTCGGGAAACTCATTGTTTTATACGACGATAACCACATTAGCATCGACGGCGACACCAACAAAAGTGACAGCACCAATACCCTAAAACGTTTTGAAGCCTATGGCTGGCATACCCTCACCGCAGATGGACACGATATGCCCGCTATAGATGACGCCATCCGCGCCGCGCAAGCAGAAACAGAAAAACCCACCATCATCGCCTGCCGCACCATTATTGGCTACGGTAGCCCTCAACAAAATACATCTGGTGTACATGGCTCACCTCTCGGCGAAGAAGGTCTCGCCGCCACCAAAGAGCATTTTGGCTTCCCCCCGGATTCTCGTTTTTACATCCCGAAAGAGGCTAAAACCCGTTTTGCTGAAGTAAAAGCTGCCGGCGCAGAAAAAGAAAAAAAATGGGATACGCTTCTCACAGCGTATCGCGCTGCCAAACCTGATCTCGCCGCAGAATGGGACACCTTCGTCAGCGGGAATCTGCCATCCGGCTGGGAAACCACCCTGCCAGATTTTACTGACCAAAAAGCGATCGCAACGCGCAAGACCTCGGGCATGGTACTCGACGAGATCGTTCCCCGGATACCAATCTTGCTCGGCGGCTCCGCAGACCTAACAGGCAGTAACCTGACCAAAGCCAAACCCGCCACATCCGTCTCCCCCGGCGATTTCAGCGGAAACTATATCCACTATGGCATTCGTGAACTTGGCATGGGCGCGATCATGAACGGTTTAGCACTGCAAGGTTTGCGACCTTTTGGCGGCACCTTTATGGTCTTCTCAGACTACGTACGCCCCGCTATTCGTCAAGCCGCCATGATGAACATCCCCGTCACTTATGTTTTCACACACGACAGCATCGGTCTCGGCGAAGATGGCCCTACGCACCAACCAATTGAGCAACTGACTGCCTTGCGCGTTATGCCCAATTTGGTCACATTACGTCCCTGTGACGGCAACGAAACTGCCCAAGCCTGGAAGATCGCCCTAGAACGTCAGGGACCAACTGCGTTAGTACTCACTCGCCAAGGGCTGCCTCAAATCACACCCGTCGATAATGACACCGCAAAAGGCGCTTACGTTCTTGCAGATGTCAGTTCACCTGATGTTATTTTGCTCGCAACAGGCTCAGAAGTTCCCTTGATCTTGGAAGCCAAAAAAGCTCTGGCAAAAGAAGGTATTGCCGCTCGCGTTGTTTCGATGCCCTCATGGGAATTATTCGACGCGCAATCTGAAGAATATCGCCAATCTGTGCTGCTCTCTGGCGTGCCACGTCTGGCAGTGGAAACAGGCGCAACCTTTGCGTGGTCTCGCTATGTTGGCGACAACGGCGACGTGATCGGCATTGATCACTTTGGCGCATCTGCTCCTGCGGAAATTCTTTTTGAGAAATTTGGCTTTAGCGTTGAGAATGTTGTTGAGAAAGCAAAGAACTTGATTAGCTAGCCTCCCTCACCCTAGCCCTCTTCCCACTAGGGAGAGGGCATTTATTCTATAGAAACCATGAACCTAAAAGAAAAAGCAGCAAAAAAAGCATTAACTTTCGTCAAAAGCGGCATGACACTCGGATTAGGGACAGGCTCTACAACAGCCTATTTTGTCGATATGCTAGGAGAGAAAGTATCTTCTGGTGAATTAGAAGATATTCGTGGTGTACCCACATCAAAAGAAACCGAGGAGCGTGCGCGTAGATGGGGCATCCCCATTACGACGTTGAGCGAGCATCCCGTTTTGGATTTAGCGGTAGATGGTGCAGACGAGGTAGACCCTGCACTCAATCTGATTAAGGGCTTGGGACGCGCATTGCTGCGCGAGAAGATCGTCGAGGTTCATGCGAAACAGTTTATCGTCATTGTAGATGAATCTAAAATGGTAGCAAGATTGGGCACGCGCGACGCGCTTCCTGTCGAAATTTTGCCTTTTGAAGCCGAGGCTCATATCCAATGGCTGAACACCTTGGGCTGTCGAGCTGAACTTTGGCATGAAGATAATGGTTCGCTTGTTATCACAGATAATGGCAATTATCTTGCACGCTGCTACTTTGATGAAGGCATCGTTGATGCTTATGCACTCGGGCGGAAACTTTCGGCGCGACCAGGTATCGTTGAGCACGGGTTATTTTTAGATATGGCAACAGAGATCATTATTGCCAAAGAAGATGGTGTTGAAATTTTGGAGCGTAAAAAATGACAGTAAAACTTGCCCCGTCCATTCTTTCGGCTGATTTCTCCTGCTTGCGAGAAGATGTACGAGAAGCCGCCGCTGCTGGTGCTGAATATCTCCATTTCGATGTGATGGATGGACAATTTGTCCCTAATATTACGATTGGCCCATTAATCCTTTCTGCGCTTCGCCCAATTGCCGATGAAACCGGCGTTGTGCTTGATGTGCATCTAATGATTGAAAAGCCTGAGTTGATGATCCCATCTTTTGCAAAAGCTGGCGCAGATATTATCACCGTGCATGTCGAAACTTGTCCGCATTTACACAGAACCATACAGCAGATTCGGGAGCTGGGCGTAAAACCGGGGGTTACGCTAAACCCTGGAACGCCACTTTCAAGTTTGGAGGAGATTCTTCCTTATGTTGATATCGTACTGATCATGTCGGTTAACCCTGGCTTTGGAGGGCAATCTTATATTTCGACTAGTACAGCAAAAATCTCCCGCCTGCGTGAAATGTTGAACGCCATCGGGAGAAATGATGTGGATATTGAAGTGGATGGCGGTGTTAAAGCGCATAATGCTGCCGAGATCGTAGCGGCTGGTGCAAGTGTGCTTGTTGCTGGCTCAGCAATTTTCAATGAGAAAGCCAGCATTACTCAAAATATAGCTACTCTTAGAGAAGCAATTAATTAGCCAACTTAAGCATAATAAAAAACTCGCTGGATTGTAAACCCAGCGAGTTTTTTTAATGGGAATGGGTATTATAAAAACTTTATTTTTTTACCAACGCTGGCAAGAATATA
The DNA here is from genome assembly GCA_018648605.1 of Anaerolineae bacterium. Lineage (GTDB taxonomy): Bacteria > Chloroflexota > Anaerolineae > Anaerolineales > Villigracilaceae > Desulfolinea. The sequence continues at coordinate 3,859 of JABGQU010000056.1, forward strand.
CCTACGAACTCAATTCCATTTGCCCTTCTTCGGGGAGCATAAATACTCCTGGAAGTACCAAGAAAGCGATCAGCGCGCTCCAAAGAAATACCTTGTCCAGACCAAATTGGTCTCCGGCAAACCCCACAACCAATGCCCCCAATGAGCGTGCAAGGAGTGAGAGCAGCATAAAGAATCCGTTCGCCGCAGCACGATCATCAGGGAAGTGATCTTGAACCAAAGCAAGAATTACAGGCCCAACAGAAAGACTGGTGAAACCAAGCAAAAGCAAAACCGGAACCAGCAACCAACCACGTACATTCAAAAACGCAAGCATAAACAAAGGTGCCGTAATGGATGCAATCAAAAAAACTGATTTGCGCCCGATACGGTCGCTTATTGCTCCACTAAGCAATGCTCCAGCGACCCCCGCACTTTCCATAATTGAGAGAGCCGCGCCTGCCAACCAAAGATTGGCGCCTTTCATATTCATAAAAGTCGGTAAATAGGTAGTCATACTTACTGTCATAAACGCACGAAATAAAATAATGATGCCAAGTGGCAAAAAGACCGCCCACATTTTAGGAAGCAGGTTGCGCTCAGTATCTTCTTTCTTTTTCTGAACGGGGATATCTTTAAGACGCCAATAAAGGATAAACGAGGCTATCCAGCCGATGATCGCCATGCGTGCCATGCCCTCGAGCGTCCAGGTTGTAGCTGCCCAAACTGCGATGATCGGTCCCAACGTGCGCCCAAGTTCGCCGCCAGCCATGAACCAACCCATCGCCTTGCCCACACGTTTGCCAGAAGCCCTCGCCACCATCGCCGGCGCAGGAGCATGAAACGCAGAAACACTCACACCCGTAATCACAAGCAAAATGGCCAAAGCATAATAATTTGGCGCAACTCCCATTACGCTCATCAATGTTCCGGTTACAGCAGGTGCAGCGACCACAAAATAACGCACACTTGATTTATCTGCCAGACGCCCAATGATGGGATTCAAAAGCGCAGGTGCCTGCATAAAAGCACTCAATGAGCCTGCCATTGTCAAAGTAAGAGAAAGTTTTTCAATCAATAAAGGCAACAAAGGCGCTAAAAAAGCAGAATAGCTGTCGTGAATAAAATGCCCCGCAACGATCACAAAAACTTTTTTTTCTTGAAAACCATCATCAGCTTGGGTTTGAATCTGAGTATCTTTTTGCATTGCGTCTATCTCCTTTTCAAGGGGAGGACTATACCACGCTGTAAGCTTATTGATAAGCATATGGCGTGAATATAAAGAAAAGATAAACGCTTGGCTGATATTTCACACAATTATGAGAAAAGATTAATACAAAAGACAAATGTCATACGCCGATAATGACATTTGTCACAGGAAGCAAAAAAAGAAAACCTTTACAATACGCGTAATCATTAACAACAAGTGTCAACTTATTAGTACTGGAGCACTATGTTACGCATCAATCGTCAAACTGATTACGCTGTTCGAGTTCTCTTGGCTTTAGCCAAGCGACCTCCTGAAACACTTCTGTCAACAGCGGAGGTTCGCGAAGAAATGCTCATCCCTAAATCGGTATCGTTGCGCGTTGTGGCAGATCTTGCACGGGGAGGGTTTATCCATACATTCCCCGGTCGAGATGGTGGCATAAAGCTCGCCCACCCGCCCGAGAAGATCAATCTTCTGCAAGTTACAGAACATTTTGAAGCAAATTTTTCTATTTCAGAGTGTATTCATGCAAAAGGCGACTGCCCCTTTGAAGAAACATGTCCTGTGCGGCGCAGATGGGCTCGTCTTCAAAAAGTAATTACCACAGAGCTTGAAAATATCACCTTCGCAGATCTAAGACAAGATGCCTTGGCGCTCCAAAATCTAACCACTGCCTAAAGTAATACGGTGAAACTAAAAATGTCGGAAAAATCTTCCAAAAAATTTAAGCTACTCTATCTCTTATACGCGGTGATTGCTATTGTTGTCACCAGCGTAGTTTCTTTTGCCGTTTTTCAGCCCGTCAAAGTTTTACCCAGAATTTCACTAGCCCCCGGTTACGCCTTCATCAATCAAGATGGCGAATCTCGTACAAGCGAAGATTATCGCGGAAAATTGACCCTTTACAATTTTTCATACACGCATTGTGATGGCGAGTGCCCTGACACAACTCAACAAATGCAAGAGGTACGAGCAGCGGTAGAAGAATCGGCTCCAGCAGGGATCGACTATGCACTCGTGACCGTTACTTTGGATCCAGAGCGGGATACACCCGAAGCCTTGGGCTTGTTTGCTGATCCCTATCTTGGAACTGGAGAAAATACCGTTTCGTGGGATTTCCTGACAGGCGACCCGCTACGGGTACGGTATATGGTTGGGGGCGGCTTCAGTCTTTTTTATGAAGCGGTAGCAAGCCCAAATTCGACGGACGATTACGATATCAAATTTTATCCGCTATTTATTCTTGTTGATGGCTGGGGAATCATCCGTGCTGAATATCCCACTGCCGATCTAGATTACGATGAGGTACTGAACGATATAAATTATCTAGCTGTAGAGATAAATAATAGCGAAGGGGCTGCGAAATATGCTTATGAAGCAGCTCATCTTTTTAGGTGTTACCCATGACTCATAATAATAATAAACCTGAACGCTCTCTCTTAAAGAAGATTTGGATCGCTATTTTGGGCATTGCCATTGTTGGCGGTGTGCTCATACTGGCTTTGATCGCTTTAAAACCTTATGCTTTTCATGGTGCAGTGCTCCAATCTCCAAAACCGGCTCAAGATTTCACACTGCTCAACCAGTATGGACAAGAAACAACATTGAGCGACTATCGCGGGAAAGTAGTATTACTTTATTTTGGATATGCAGCCTGCCCGGATGTATGCCCCGCCACGCTGGCTGAATTGCGACAAGCCAGGGAGCTATTAGGCACACGCGCTGATGAAATTCAGGTTTTTATGATCACCGTTGACCCTGAAAGAGATACGGCTGAGGTAATGGCTGAGTTTTTAGCTCATTTTGACCCCTCTTTTATTGGCTTGATCGGAGCACCTGAACAGGTTGCCCAGATCGCTACGCAATATGGCATTTTTTTTCAAAAGCAAGACACTTCTTCAGTCATGGGATATCTTGTAGACCACACGGCTACAGTGATGCTTATTGACCCTGAAGGGTATTCTCGCTTGATCTTCCCTTATGGTGCTCGAGGTGAAGATATTGCTGAAGATATTATCTACGTTTTAGATCACTAGGCTAAAAGTGAAAGAAGCTATTATGTTCATCTACTTATTAAAAACTCGAGATCAGGCAAGTTCCACTATTGCTCTGAGACTCAAGAAGTTGGGGAAATTACTGTAGAGACAGAGATACTTATTAGATAACGTATCTCATAAAAAGAATGCATTTGAGGAGATGCAAAATATTATGGAGGTGCCCAATCAAAAACATCTGTAGTCCTGAGACTAGTGCTCAAAATCATTATCCTATTTTTGGAGGCAAGTAATGACTGAAGATAAAAAACCAACAGAAGAATTTGAACCAAAGGGTGCAATGGCTATTGCGCTCATGATAATCGTAACCGTTATTATCTTATGGAGCTGGGTTTATATGACCTTGCTTGAAAGAGGTGCGACACTATGATGCACATAGATCGATTAGAGAAAATATATATATATATCAGCATTGCGGTCTTGGTTATTTTCACCATTGCCATCACCATTGCTGGTTTTGCATTGGGCATTCAGGTTCCTTCGCCCTCGCAACTAATTGACCCCAACACAGTTGCCAGCACAGGACCTTACTCTGAGCCAGGGTTACGCGAACTTTCCCCTGGAAATTATGAGTTGTATATCCGCGCTGAAGCAAGTCCGTGGCGATTCTATCCTGATGAAGTAACTGTGCCTTTAAACTCCACAGTTACCTTCCATGTAACTAGTGCCGACGTACAGCATGGTTTCAAATTGCAAGATACGAATGTCAACTTTATGGTCTTGCCTGGTCAGGAATCAACCCTAACCTACACATTCACAGAAATTGGTGATTATCCTTATATTTGTACTGAGTACTGTGGTGTAGGTCACCAAAATATGTACGGTGTTCTTACCGTAGAGTAGTGAGATAAACAGCGAATGAACAGTCACGAAGTCGCCCCTACAGCAACAAAATCACGGCGAAAAGATACGCTCTCTGTTAAAGACACGCTACGCTCCATCGTAGTTCTCTTCAAACTCAGAGTAGTTGTTCTTTTGGTGCTTTCCTCCCTTGGAGGCGCTCTACTAGCATCAGGAGGTACGATTTCATCCGCCAATTTGGGCTTGCTACTGTTCACAGGCGTTCTCTCATCTGCTGGCGCTTCTGCAATAAATCAATATCTCGAACGCTCATCAGATGCCCTAATGCGCCGCACACTTAATCGTCCGCTTGCAAATGGGCTTGTGTCGAAACCAGAGATCGTCCTAGGCATTGCCATTAGCTTTATTTTGCTTTCAGTCGGTTTAGCCTACTACGTTGGCAATGTAGCTTTAGCGATATTTTTGGCAATGGGTGCTTCGATTTACATCGGCATCTATACAGTTTGGCTTAAACCCCGCACCTTGCTCAACATCGTCATTGGCGGGGCTGCTGGAAGCTGTGCTGTTTTAAGTGGTAGCGCAGCTGCGGGAAACTGGGCAGAGCCTGGTGCTTTGACATTAGCCTTACTGATCTTCATCTGGACCCCAACACATTTCTGGAGTCTGGCAATGGCGTTCCGTGACGATTACACTCGTGCTGGCGTCCCTATGCTTCCCACTGTGGTCAGCGATCAAGCTACAGCATGGTGGATCGCACTTCATACGGGAGCAACTGCCGTGGTCGCGTTGCTCTTAGCTGTTCATCCCCAACTTGGAATGCTTTATTTTATGCCGATTGCAATCGCAACGCTCTGGGCATTATCTCATTCCATTCGTCTGATTACTCACTCTGATCAAAAACAAGCCTTTAGGGTATTTAAAGTTTCTAATCTATATCTTGGTCTTGTTTTGGTGTTTATCTACATCAGCACTTTGGTCTAAATTAACTGAGAGGAAATAATTATGTTCAAAACCGAAAAGAAATTAGTTGGTTGGCATATCGTACTTGCGCTAAGCAGCTTGTCTATTGGTGCATTCTTTGGCCCCTTGCAAGCTTGGGAACATGCAGGCTGGAATCTCTACCCTGCCATGCAGCCTTATATCGCATCCTATTATCAAGGTCTAACTCTGCACGGTATTTTGAATGCACTGGTATTTACTACATTCTTCATTACCGGCTTTCTGACTTATGTTGTCGCCACGAGCCTCGATCGACCCATGCGCTATCCCAAACTTAGCTGGGCTGGCTTCTTCACAATGGTAGTCGGCTTGCTTCTCGCAGCCGTCCCGCTTCTGCTCAATCTAGCCTCCGTTTTATATACCATGTATCCGCCAATGATGGCGCCCTGGTATTTTTATGTAGGCATGACTGTTTTTGTTGTTGGCAGTTGGATGAGTGGCTGGAGCATGATGATCACTTTCGCCACTTGGCGAAAAGACAACCCGGGTGCAACCCCGCCTTTCCAAGCCTTTGCATCAGTTATCACAATGGTACTTTGGCAAATTTGTACCTTGGGTATCGCAGCCGAAATGCTCATCTTGGTCATTCCGTGGGCACTTGGTCTTGTTCCTGGCATTGACGTACAGTTAGCACGTACGCTCTTCTGGTTCACTGGTCACCCACTGGTTTATTTCTGGCTACTACCCGCCTACGTTTCATGGTACGGCATGATGCCAAAGCAAGCTGACGGCAAGCTTTTCAGCGATACGATGGCTCGCTTTGCTTTCTGGCTCTTCCTGCTCCTTTCAACCCCGATCGGTTTCCATCACCAATATGTTGACCCCGGCGTTCCCGCAGGTTGGAAATATCTCCACGCAATCCTCACCTATGCAGTCTTCTTTCCCAGTCTGCTGACAGCTTTCAACGTAGCCGCTTCACTGGAATATGGTGGTCGCCAACGCGGTGGCAAAGGTCTTTTGGGCTGGATCAAGAAACTCCCCTGGGGCGATCCTTCCTACACTGCTCAGAACCTGGCGATGATCATCTTCATCTTAGGTGGTGCCGGTGGCGTTATCAACGCTTCTTACAATGTTAATCTTGTTATCCATAATACAGCCTGGGTTCCCGGCCACTTCCACCTCACGGTTGGCACTGCCGTAACCTTTAGCTTCATGGGCATCATGTATTGGCTTGTCCCGCATCTCACAGGAAAAGCAATTCAACGCAGAGTTGCCCTCTGGCAAGCATGGCTCTGGGCTGCCGGCATGCTCATCTTCTCCCGTGGCTTGCATTGGATCGGTCTTCTCGGCGCTCCCCGCCGCACGATGCTCGGCGTTGCCATTGACAATTACGGTACAGGCGAATGGCAAGTTGCCAGCATGATGACCGGTGTTGGCGGCACGATCCTGCTTATTTCAGGGCTGCTTTTCTTCTACGTCATCATTCACGGTGCTTTCTTCTCCAAAGAAGAAGTTGTCGTCGAAATTCCTTTCGCCGAACCGTTGACCGACGAAGTTGTCCCTGCCTGGTTGAATAATTGGAAGCCATGGTTGATTGCTGTTTTCGCATTAATCATCATTGCCTACGCTCCAATGATCATAAACCTAGTTACAGACGGCGCAGCTTTCTCACCAGGCTTTGTTGTTTGGAAATAAAGAACGCCTCGAATACAGGGGCGCAAATTTGCGCCCCTGTATTTTTTTGCTTGTTATCTTTATGAACTTTTCTAGACAGCTATTATCTTATTCGTTATACTTGGCACAATCGAATATTTTATAAGATCGTTTGAAAAACAATCTAATTCATCCATCAATTAAGGAGAAAAAGAAATGCGTAAAACAATTGTAGTTACACTCATCGTACTAATGCTCTCAGCAATGGCACTTACAGCTTGTGGCGGCGGTGCTTCCGACGGCCCCGTCATTGGCGATGCTGCTAAAGGCGAAGAACTCTATAACCGCGCTACCTTGGGTTCCAAATCATCTGAAGGCTGCGTAGCTTGCCACAATTACGACGAAACCCAAGGCGACGAAACTGATGCCCCTTTCACTGCCGGCACAGCCACTAAAGCAGAAGGCCGTGTTCCTGGCCTTTCCGCAGAAGAATACATCCTTGAATCTATTGTCAATCCTGATGCTTATGTTGTTGAAGGATACAACGCTGGCGATATGTACCAATCTTGGGGCGAAGATCTCAGTGAACAAGAGATGGCAGATATCATTGCCTACTTGCTAACTTTAAAATAAACGTATTCTCTAAATAACCCAATGAGATAGTAGCGACTTTGCCTACTTCTAATAGCCAAAGTCGCTACTAAAAATCTCATCTCCCCCCCTTAGGAAAATCCTATGAGCAAAGACCGATATCAGGTAAAAGTTCCAACAGTGGACACTTGGCGGGATATGGTCAAGTGTCAAGCAGCGTGCCCTGTACTTACAGATTCTCGCGCATACGTTCTAGCAGTGGCAAGCGGGGATTTAGAGCGAGGTTATCGCATCGCCCGCGAGCCAAACCCTCTCTCATCCATGTGCGGACGCATTTGCGGTGCCCCTTGTGAAACCGCCTGTCGACGTGGGGATATCAACGAAGATGAGCCAGTGGCGATGAGACCTCTAAAACGAATCCTCACAGAGCGATTCGGACCAGAAGCACAAAGCAGACTCCCTTCAGAGCGTAGTGAAAGAAAATTAGATCATATAGAATCAACAGATGAGCTAGGTGAGTCTCCAGTTGGTTGGAGCCGAAATATGCTTAAGAAGCTGGCTGCAACACCTGGCAGAAAAACCGGCAGTGTTGCGGTCATTGGTGCAGGCCCTGCTGGCTTGAGCGCAGCTCACGATTTACGACTTCTTGGATATGAAGCTACAATCTACGAAGCAGGTGAGCAATCAGGCGGTATGATTCGCTATGGCGTTCCCTCTTATCGTGTTGATTGGGAAATGATGGACCAGGAAGTACAAGAAATCGTTGACCTTGGCGTAGAGATCAAATACAACTGCCGTATTGGTAAAGACATAACACTCGAAGATCTTCGCAAAAAACACGATGCCGTCTTTTTGAGCGTCGGTTTAATGAACGGACGCGATCTCAATATCGAGGGACGAGAAAATGATGGGGTGATCATCGCAGTTGATCTTCTTCTTAACTACAACCTTGGCTACAAAGTTGACTTAGGCGAAAAAGTTATCGTCGTTGGTGGTGGAGATGTGGCAATGGATGCCGCTCGCACCGCATTACGTGCTGGACATGAAGAAACTACCTTGTCTGAAGCAGCTGCGAAACACAGCGCAGATGATGAAGCTGAAGCCGTTTATGAAGCCTTGGATGTGGCGAGAACAGCCCTCCGCTTAGGTGCGCGTGATGTAAAGATCATGGCACTGGAAGATTGGCACGAACTTCCTGCCACCCAGATCGAAGTGGATGAAGCACTAGAAGAAGGTATTGCTCTTTATCCCAGCACAGGACCTAGCCGCATTATGGGCAAAGATGGCAATGTCGTCGGTTTTGAAACCAAAGATGTTGCTTCTGTTTTTGATAAAGATGGACGCTTTAATCCCCAGTATGTAGAAAACAGTGAAAAAATGTGGCCCTGTGACACGATCATTCTCGCCATTGGTCAACAGGCCGATTTGAGCTTGATCGAGGGCACAACCGATATCGAAATAACGCCACGTGGCTTGTTTAAAACCGATAAAGATACCGGGCAAACTACTGCACCAGATGTCTTTGCGGGGGGCGATGTTGCCCATGGACCGCGTTTGCTGATCGATGCAATCCGAGATGGACATGTCGCTTCGCTGGCAATTGATGAATATATCCAAAGCAAGAAAATCGAACGAACTGTCGATACAAATTGGACAAACCTTGAAGATCACGTTATGCCAGAAAATTGGCTCAAATACCAGCGTGAAAAAATCCCCACACTCGATGTTGATCGCCGCACAGGCATGACCCAGGTTGAATTGGGATATTCACCTGAGCAGGGTGCTATTCAAGGCATGCGCTGCCTAGAATGCAGCGTAAACACCATTTTTGATGGTAGCCTATGCATTCTCTGCAATGGCTGTGTGGATGTTTGCCCTTGGGATTGTTTGAAGATTGTTAGCCTCGATAAGATCGCAGGCGATGAAACACTTCATACTGTGATCGAAGCCCACACAGGCATTCCATTAGCTGAAATTAATGAAGGTGATGAGATCACAAGCCAGATGGCTGTGATGCTTAAAGATGACGAGGCGTGTACACGCTGTGCATTATGTGCCGATCGCTGCCCTACTGATGCAATAACGATGGAATCGTTCCGCTTCAAAGAAACCCTTGGATATCTGGGCTAGCAGCCTGCACTGGAGGATTTATGAAAAACTTACTACAGAACTTATGGGAGCAAATCACAAATAGCCGCCCGTGGAAATCTTTTTTCCGCCATGGCTGGCCCGATAACCCGCTGGATCGCTCTCTGATCATGACAACGAATATCTTTTTTCACCTGCACCCAGTGCGGGTAAATAAAAAGAGCATTCGAGTTGCTTACTCTCTGGGCTTGGGCATTATCACAACTGTGATGTACATCATCCTTGCTCTTACTGGCATCTTATTGATGTTTTATTATGTGCCTTCTACGGAACTGGCATATTTTGACATTATCACATTGCAAACGAAAGTCCCCTTCGGGCAGTTATTGCGCAATATGCACCGCTGGGGTGCACACATGATGGTGCTCTCTGCTGTTTTGCATATGGTGCGCGTTTTCTACACTGGTGCATACAAGCCCCCGCGCGAATTCAACTGGGTAGTTGGTGTTTTTCTGCTAATTCTGACACTTGCTGGCAGCTTTACAGGCTATCTGCTCCCTTGGGATCAACTCGCATTCTGGGCAATTACCGTAGGAACAAGTGTAGCCACATACGCGCCAGGGGGCAAAATAATAAAAACGATATTACTGGGTGGCCCCGAAGTTGGGCAATCTGCCTTAACTCGTTTTTACGGCCTGCATGTTATGGTCGTTCCGGGCATCTTATTTCTGGTTATAGCCCTCCACATTTGGCGTGTACGTAAAGATGGTGGCCTTGCCGCAAATGAAGTAAAAGATGATGTAGAAATGGAGGCAGAAGATGGCAGCAACTAAAAAGCCCCAAGAAAAAGAACAGAGTTTCACACAATCATCGCGTAAAACTTACAGCCTGGTCGAAGTTGTAAAGGCCCCAACCACTATGGTGGACAAAGGACCAGATAATACGATTTTTGCCTTCCCCATTGTTGCAATTCTCGAACTAATCATTGCCCTTGGTTCCACACTCTTTTTGGTACTCTTCTCTCTCCTGAAAAATGCACCGCTAGAAGAACACGCCAATGCCCTTCTCACTACCGACCCTGCTAAAGCACCTTGGTACTTAATGGGGTTACAAGAGATGCTGGAACATATGCACCCCACACTGGCTGGCATTATTTTGCCAACCTTATCGGTTCTTTTCCTCATCGCTATTCCCTATATTGACCATAGCCGCGAAGGAGCAGGGGTTTGGTTCACATCCAAACGTGGTAAACGAATAGTCGGCTGGACAGCGCTGTACACAACAATTGCAATGATCGGCTTCGTTATCCTTGATCACAATTTCCCGCCCCGCGAATTATTGCGTGACATTCTACCTAATCTTGTCACTCAATCTATTATTCCAGGAACCATTATGGCTTTTCTGGTTATCTTGCCCGTACTATTTTTGTGGCGTTTCAAAAAAGGGACTACCAACGCTAGAGAAGTCATACTAGTTTTGTTCACCGTTCTCTTCTTCACCGCAATAGTACTAACACTAACGGGTTTCTTATTCCGCGGACCTGGGTTTGAACTCTACATGCCTTGGGCAATGCCCAATGGATATAACCCCTTTGATGGTCTGTAGACCAAAGAATAAGGAGAATGCAAATGACTGAAAAAAAGAAAGAAAAAATAGACCGCCGGCAGTTTCTTGGGTTGGCTTGGCTCGGCTCAATTCTTGCTCTCACAGGAGAATCCCTCGCAGCCTTATTCAAATTCATCCAACCTATTATTGATGGTGGGTTTGGCGGCATGGTAAAAGCAGGCACACTGGAAGAATTCCCTCCCGGGAGTATCACCCTCGTACAAGAGGGACGATTCTTCATCTCCCGTCTTGACGATGGCAGCTTTATAGCCCTCTGGCAACGCTGCACCCACCTCGGATGTAGTGTCCCATTTGAAGAAGATGAAGATCAATTCCATTGCCCTTGTCATGGCTCTTTATTTGACAAATTAGGCATAGTGCAAGGCGGTCCAGCCCCCCGCCCGATGGATTACTTCCCCGTGATTATCGAAGCAGGTGAAGTCTTTGTCAACACAGAAGAAGCATTCGAACGCAAAGCTTTCGATCCTTCTCAAACCACCCATTCGTGAGGAGAAATCATGCTGAAAAACGAAAATTACAATAAACAGCTTCTCATTGGGTTAATCATTACCGTGGTTCTCCTTGCCAGCTTTTCGTTCGTAATGGCAATGGAAAATACCCGTCTAGTTGAAGTTACTGAACACCACGACAAAGAGAGTCTGCTCCACGGACGTGAACTTTTTGTAGAAAACTGCACATCGTGTCACGGCACACGTGGCGAAGGTGGTGTTGGCCCAGCCCTTAACGATAAAGGGCTACTCGAAGAAGCTACTGACGGCGTTCTCTTCGCCACCATCCAAACAGGACGCCCGAACACAACCATGCCCTCATGGGGACAAGCTTATGGCGGCGCGCTAACAGACGAAGATATTCATGCCATCGTTGATTTCATCCGTGCTTTTGAAACCAATGCCCCTGAAGCACTTGCGGACGCCTTTGTTCCCAACGCATCACGCGGCGCATCTCTGTTCTCCAGCACCTGTTTCACCTGTCATGGTGAAGATGGAAAAGGCGGAGAAGATGCTATTGCTCCGGTCATTAACAACATTGCTCGCTTAAATCAAAACGATAATGAATGGTACGAACAAACCATTATCAATGGTCATCCTTCTGAAGGTATGCCCATTTGGGGAGAAGTGCTTTCTAATAACCAGATCCAAGACTTATTAGCACTATTTGATGCATGGCGTGCAGGCGAAGAAGTCGTTGCTGCAACTTCGGTTGCCCAAATGCTCGACTCATCCCTCTTCGCCCTAGAAGAAGGCAATGCGGGAGATGCTCTTTTTTATCTTGATCGTGCTAAACCGTTAGCTTTCGGCCCTCTCTTAAGCGATTTCGATGCCACGACCAACTACATTGAAGCTGGCCAAAACGCCAAAGCACTGAGTGCCTTAGAAGAACTCCGAAACGCATGGCCTACAGGCGATGCGGAAGCAGGCGAACCTATCTATCAGCAAACCTGCAGTGGTTGTCACGGCGCTGAAGGTCAGGGTGGCGTCGGGAAAAAACTTCAACCCAGCGAATTCATCCAGGAAAACACCAATGCGGACATTTTCGCCTTCATCCTTGTTGGACGAGAAGGCACAGCTATGCGCGGATTCGAAGATGTTCTTACCGAAGAAGAATTAGCGAATGTCATTTCCTTCTTGCACACCTGGCAAGAGTAATTCACCAAAATAGTTCTACTAGAGAAAGCCCTAAGGGACTGTCCCTTAGGGCTTTCATTAAAAACAACCTGTTCAGCTGTTCAGGTATAACATCGAGGCATTCATGTCCAGTTCCAAATCCCTTGGGAGGGATAAAAAATCAAAAGACCAGAAAACACCCTGGTCTGTCAATACCAAAGGGGCATTTCGCTGGCTCGAGCGCTTGGCACTAATCGTAGAGCAGCCCATTAACCGCATCACTGGCTCCTTGAAATTAAATATTTTCTATCATACCGACACCATCGCCGTTTATTTATGGTTCATCGTCGCACTTACGGGCACCTACATCACCCTCTTCTATCAATTTGGCTTTGAAGGCTCTTATAACGCTGTCGCCAAAATAGAAAGCCAGTTTGTCGCTCGCACCATCCGCGCTATCCACCGCTATGTTTCGGGTTCAGCCGTCATCGTCACGTTATTGCACGCCTACCGCACCTTCTTCATGGATCGTTTCCGCGGCGCACGCTGGCTTGCCTGGGTCTCTGGCATTGGTATGGGTGTCTTCCTCTGGCTCGACGCCATCACAGGCTATTGGCTGATCTGGGATCAACGCGCCCAAATCCTCAATAACACCTTCATCACTTTTCTCAATCGCTACTTTGGCACTAGTGGAGATTCTTTTGCATTAGCCTTGATCGAAGCCAACCAAGTAGATAGCTCGTGGGCTGTCATGTTCTGGTTCCTTACCGCACATATCCTGCTCTTCGGGGTTGCCGCGCTCTTTTTCTGGTATCACATCGTTCGTCTGAACAAACCCAAACTCTTTCCACCAAAACATTGGATGATCAGCACAGGCTTGGTCATGGTTATTGCTTCGGCACTCTTCCCTCTTGGCATGTTGCCGCGCGCATCATTCGAGGTTCTGCCGGGCAAGATCGAGCTTGATCCCTTCTTCCTTTTCTATTTTCCAGCAGAATTGAATGGAGCCATTGCAAACACCTTCTGGATCAGCATCCTGAGCATCACGCTCGTTTTACTGACCATCCCCTGGATCATCCGCCGACGTAAGCCTGCTCCCGTTAAAGTAATTGACGACGCCTGTATAGGCTGTACCCTTTGCGCCATCGATTGCCCCTACAAAGCCCTCGAAATGATCGAGCGCAAAAATGGTAGCGGCTCAAAAATGATCGCTCTCGCACACCCAAACATGTGTGTGTCGTGCGGCATTTGTATTGGCTCCTGCGCCTACGATGCCATCGAAGTTGGTGAGCTAAACGCCAAAGCTATGTGGGAAGCAACAAATCTTCTTTTAGCACAGGCAAAAGAAAAGGCCCCCGAGGAACAGGTTAAAGTCGTTTTCACCTGTGAGCGGCATGCTGCTCACGGCGCACGTCCCTATCTCGAAACGGAGGCAAGTTTAAAGGCGAGCGAACCGCGCCTCATCACCATCCCCCTGCCTTGTGTAGGCGCTGCACCTCCTGATCTGATCGGCAATACATACAAGGCTGGCGCATCCGAAGTCCAAATGATCGGCTGTCCTCCCGATGATTGTGCCCAGCGACAGGGAAATACCTGGACCGAGGCGCGCCTGACACGCGAACGCAAGCCCTTATTGCGAGCAACTTTCAAAGATGCGTTGATCTCCTTTAGCTGGCAGCCGCCCAATCTCTTTAAAAAGGCTGAAAAGAAAGAGATCGCTAACAGCGAGACTTTCACCTGGCGTAATTACACACCTATTTTCACTTTGCTAATCGCATTGCTGATCGTTCAAATTCTCTTTTCAAATATTCCGTTTAATAGTTATCTTGAGCCGCAAGCAAAGGTACAACTGATCGCACAAAATTTACCGCGCGCTTTAGGAAGACAAGTTACCTTAATTGATTCAAATGCTGAAGTAGAAGTTCGCTTGCTTGTAAATGGCGAAGTTTATGCAAAAGAATCTCATACGGTTGCGACTCTATCAACGGATAAGAAACTGGGGCTCTTTGAAGAAGTAACGCTGCCACCGGGGGCTTATTTACTTGAAGTAGAGGCTTTTTCTGAAGAACGCACCCCAAAAAGTTGGACATTAGCCATTAGGGAGATCATGCTGAGTGACAGAGATATTTACTCGATCACTTTGGTTGCTCCTGGCTTAACTTATTAAATTTATTCTAAAAAAACCAATAGAAAAAGGAGAAGAATTATGGCAAAAATCGTTGTAATAGGTGCAGGCTTTGCTGGGCATACAGCAGCTCTATATCTTGGAGATAAATTAGGCAAAAAGCATACCGTAACGATGATCAATCGTCATGATTCTTTCGCCTATATCCCCTCCTGGATTTGGGTCGGTGTTGGTCATATGAAGCCCGAAAAGACGACCTTTAAACTGGCACCTGTTTATAAGCGCATGAATGTTTATTTTATTCATGGCGTGGCGACAAAAGTCTATCCAGATGAAGGGCAACAATTTGTTGAAGTCGCTAAAGAAAATGGCGACTCTACGCGTGTGGAATATGACTATTTGCTCGTTGCAACAGGACCTAAGCTAAACTTTGCTGGCACTCCCGGGCTTGGACCCGACCAGGGAGAGAATACCTACTCTGTTTGCTCACTACCCCATGTTCTTCAGACGCGCGATAAATATCTAGAATATGTTGAACGCATGAAAAAGGGCGAAAAAGTCAAAATGGTCATTGGCACCGGACATCCTGGTGCAACTTGCCAGGGTGCAGCTTTTGAGTTCATCGTTAATATCCATAAAGATTTGGTCAAAAAAGGCGTTCGTGACAAAGCTGAATTAATGTGGCTTTCCAACGAAGCTGCTTTAGGCGATTTTGGCGTACGCGGAATTCGTGCAAAATTCCAAGGAAAGCTCACTAGCAGCGAAGAGTTCATCTCAGCAGTTTTCAAAGATCACGATATCAAATGGCAAGTTCAAACTGGCGTCAAAAAAGTAGATACAGATAAAATCTACTGGGAAAATTATGAGGGAGAAACTGGCGAAACTGAATACGATTTTGCTATGCTTATCCCCCAATTTCTGGGACAGCCAATTCAATATATTGGCAAAGATGGTCAAGATGTTTCCGAGAAGGTTGTCAATAAACCCGGCTTTGTTCTGGTAGATGGCATTTATGGTCTCCCTTATGATGTGCTTGAACGCAATCCCGATGCTTGGCCCTCTCAATATCAGAATCCGAATTATCGTAATATCTTTGCGGCTGGCATTGCCTTTGCTCCTCCGGGACCTATTTCACGCCCACACACAACACCTAACGGGACATCCATCACCGCCGCCCCGCCACGCACAGGCATGGTCTCTGGCATCATCGGGCGTATCGTTGCCCTAAATATCATCGACCTCGTTAAACAAGGACGCATGACTCACTCTGAGCGCATGACAGAGATGGTGGCTGCCTGTATCGCCTCGATGGGGGATTCTCTCTGGGATGGCAATGCAGCTGTGATGGTCATTCACCCTGTAGTCCCCGATATGAAACGTTATCCAAATGAAGATGGGCGTGATCTTTTTACTACGCACATGGAAATGGGACTCGGCGGTGCGTGGATGAAACGCATGCTCCACGACACCTTCATTTGGAAGTTGCGCGGCTTACCTGGTTGGAAAATTATCCCTGAATAGGAGACGATCATGGAAATTACAAAAAAAGACAAGTTTTGGATGAACTTCAAGCTCTTTCAACTTTGGCGTTTCATTGTTTTGAATATCAAAATTCTAAAAGCAGTCGATCATAGTAAACGCTCGTAGCGAATATAATTATCAAAAGAGAGCTGGTATTTTCCTTGCCAGCTCTCTTTTATTCAACATATACACCAAAAACAAGGGAGAATATCGAAATTTTGCTTGCAGAGCATAAATGAACGTGCTATAATTTTCAGCGT
Organism: Anaerolineae bacterium; assembly: GCA_018648605.1. Lineage (GTDB taxonomy): Bacteria > Chloroflexota > Anaerolineae > Anaerolineales > Villigracilaceae > Desulfolinea. The sequence continues at coordinate 20,310 of JABGQU010000056.1, forward strand.
TCCCCCATGAACTTCACATTTCAAAAAAAAGAAATCAGACGGCGGGTTAGCCCGTTTGATTAAAGCCCCGATTTTATTTTGATAAATCACATTTTTTTATATCTTAGATTCAACTTGTAAGTGCACCACTTCACAGTGTCGAAAAAGAGGCAA
>JABGQU010000057.1 GCA_018648605.1 Anaerolineae bacterium
GGAATAAAGAATATTATGATGAATTTTGTAACTTGAATTACCAATTGGTTTTGAACAAAGAATACAGAAAGAGGGAATGAAGGCTTTATACAAAAGAACAGGTCTTCGTACGAAGACCTGTTTCCACAGTAGAATCAAAAGCAAAAACAACTCAAAGAAGAGGTAATCATCAATGAAAAGAAGAATTTTAGTATCAGGCGCAGGCACGGGAATCGGACAAGCTACAGCAAAAACACTAGCCGATAAAGGCTATGCCTTGGTCTTGCTGGGCAGAAATAAAGAGAAATTAGAAGAAACACGCGCGATGCTAGCTGAGCCTGCGGCACATGCGATCATTGCCGCAGATATCCGCAACGCGCAGGAGATCAAAAAAGGCTTGGAAGAAATTGATCCCCTTTTGCATGGAGTCATCGCCAATGCAGGGCTGGGTGGTGAAAATCAATACGGCGAAAATGATCGTTGGCAAGATATTATTGAGACTAATTTGACAGGAACCTATCAACTGGTTGAAGAGGCTTTCCCCTATTTTGCCCCCAAAGAAGATGGATATCGGCATGTTCTCATCATCTCATCCATTCTGGCGCGTTTGGGCGTGCCGCGTTATACGGCATATTGTGCATCGAAGGCTGGTTTATTGGGACTGATGCGCTCCTGGTCTGTCGAGTTGGCGGCGCAGAATATTTTGGTCAATGCGATTGCCCCGGGCTGGGTCAATACCAGTATGGCACGCCAAGGCTTGGTCGAGATGGCAGAACATACCAAAAAGGATTATGAAGATGTTCTCCAGGAACAGATGTCACATGTATTGCTGGGAAAAATGAGCGAACCCGAAGAGATCGCGGAGCTGATCGCTTATTTGATATCCCCGCAACAGACTTCGATCACCGGGCAAACGTTCGATATCAATAACGGCGCCATTATGCCGGCATAATTCGGTGCGGGCTATAAGCCCTTCCTCAGTACATGGAAGCCCTTCAGGCTGGACGTTTTTAGCCCCAAAGGGGCTTTCATGAGTTGAGGCAGGACTTTAGTCCGCACGAGGGTATGAAAAAAAGCAAAACGGGACTTCGATGAAGTCCCGTTTAATTTTAACCTGCAGCCATCCCCGCTGTGCTAAAATCGAGTTAGTATCTATCCAAAAATATTTCAAAGGAATATCTCAGACGTGCATTGCACTTTGCAAGTGCGTTGCCTGTCGGGTTTTCAAGTTCAACTTTACTTGCTAGAGCCGATGTGCAACGCATCAACAACAGATGCAATGCACATCTCGCTAATTTCAGGATAGGTTCTTAATAAGGAGCTACACATGACTCTCTCTGAATACTACCAATGGCTCAAAAAAGACTGGGCAAAAGTGGGGCTTATTCTCGCGGTCTTCTTATTGATCTTTCTTTTTGTTTTTGTACGAGATGATGACTTCGTTGTCTTTCTCCTTTTGCTGCAAACACCCCTCTATATGCTCCATGAAGCAGAAGAATATATTTTCCCCGGCGGCTTCGGGAAATACTTCAACACCAAGATATTTAAGCTCGAAACCGAAGATGCGCCTTTGGATGAAAATTTCATCTTCTTTGTGAATGTCATCCTGATCTGGATCGCCCTGCCGCTTTTCGGGCTTTTATCCACAATTGATTATCGCTTTGGTTTGTGGATTCCCTATTTCTCCTTTTTCGCAGGCGTAGCGCATATCGCCTTGGCGATCAAAGCCAAAAAGTTATATAGCCCGGGGCTGATCGTGAGCCATATCTTAAGTCGTTCTCGCAACCAGATTCTATTGTCCCCGATCCGTACAATCCCCAGGATTATAACAGGTACACATACACTCGGAATAATCCCGTTAAGTATACAGATCCGAGTGGGCATGGGATATGTGACCAATGGGGAAATTGTTATAGCCAAGAGTCCACAGGTTCAACGGATGTTACAGAATGGTTAGCTGAAGAATTGAATTCGCAATTAACTGAGATGGAGTATTCATCTGGGTGCTACGGCAATATGGGGTGCGCAGCTGAGCGTATTGGGAATTTGTATGGCTCGCACCTAAGACTCTTCGGAAATTACGGTCTCTATGACATAAAAAGAGAAATGCAAATTGAGATTGGTAACGCCATTGTGCTATGTGGATCTGATGGATGTGGCTGGGTAGATTACTCTGCACCAGGAAACATAATGTATGGATATCTATCAGCTGCTCGAGGCGTTCCCCAATGGACTTCTTGGTTAGCAGGAGGGGGATTAGAAACGAAAGATTTGTGGGCGCAAGAGGGATTTGATAGTGCGCTAGAAAACATACAAGCCAACGGATCATCTTGGTGGGATAACCCAGGAGACAAAGCGGCCGTTGATTTTGGGTATGATTTATACGATAAATACCCTGATGGCATGACTGTGACAAACTTTAAAAACGAGTTATCTGTGGATGTATTAGATACATTCCAATCTCCTCCCATGCTCCCCGAAACTCCACCAAGAGAACAGAGAAACGTTTATCCACCAGGAAAGTTTCTAAATTAATATCCAAAGGAAGGCGATGATGAAGAAAAAACTATTATGGATAGCGGTGTTTGTTTTGATTGCGCTTGCGTCTTGCTCTGTTAGCTATCAGGTTTTAATAAAGAAATGTCTTTGGTGGTCTTGTGCTCCAGAAAGAAACTTTTCAATCAGCGAGTTTGAGATTCCACAAGATTATTATCCCGCTAATGCGCAAGTTCCCCATCTGTATACTGATGATTTAAATTCCTCCGTTGAGGCAGCTAGCAAAACAGTTTATTGGAGCGAAGGTCTTTCAATATACTCGATACGTCGTTTTGCGACTGTAGACCATGCAATTGAGGCTTACAATCACGATTTTGATTCGAGCTTGTTAGACTATCCTAAAGAAAGCCACGAACAATATAGTGTGGTACTTAATCATAAAAGCGAATTTTCTGACGATGAACACATTACATGTCTCTCGGTAAATGGTGATGCTCGCTGTGTTTGGTTGGCGCGCTACCATGAATACCAAGTTTTCTTCAGTGCTTCAATGGGTGAAAATGAAATGACAACTGATAATTTTGTGAAAGTTCTTACTTATATCGATCGTCGTTTCCAAGAACTAATAGATGAGTATTAGAAAAACTATTCAATTGTTAAGGTTCTAAAAAAGCATCTACCTTCCCTCACCCTACCCCGGCGGCACGCCTGCCTGGAAGAAGGTCTGCCTCAAACTCGCAGCGATCAAGACCCGGTCGCTGCGAGACAACTCCTCCTCCTCCAGCCGTTGGATCCAGTTCCACACTAACGCCTTATTCTGCACTTTAACAACCTCATATTCCTCCTCTTCAACAGCGGCCTCGTCCTCGACCTCATCCTCCACCGGCAAGATCTCCAACCTTTGCTCCACGCGCTCCATCGCGGCATAGAACTCATCCGCCACCGTCTCGTCATAGGCGCGCGCATAACGCAAAGTCGTGTCTAGGCTCTTGTGCCCCAATATCTTCTGGATGGACGTGATCCGGCAGCCCGCATTTAACAACTGCGTCGCCGCAGAATGGCGCAGGCGGTGCGGTGTCACCTTCACCCCCACCTTCCTGCCCAGATCCTTGATACGCTTCGCTACTAAGGTATGTTTCATCGCAGCGTGCTTGTAAAGAAAAAGATGCTCCGTGCTGCCCGGTCCGCGCACCACCAGATACTCCTGCAAAGCCCGGATCACCTTCGGGGTGAGATAAACGGTCCTGTCCTGCATGCCCTTGGCGTTGCGCACCATGAGCCGCTTGCCTGATAAATCCAGGTCGCTCAGGAGCATGTCTTCTACTTCCCCCAAACGCAAACCCGCCTGCCAAAGCAGGTAGAAATTAGCGCGCATCAAGAGCGCATCGCGTAAATGGCTGTGATCTCTGGCATCCCGCACCTGCCGCTCGATCTCCCCTCTCAGCTTCGCGATCTCCTCATCCTTGAGATACCTCGGCAAAGAATCTGGCTGCTTGATCGTCTTCACCAGAAACAATGCCTGCGGCACCGGATAACCATCCGCGCGCAGGAAAGCCAGAAAACCCTTCCAAAGCAACACAAAAGTGTTGATCGTACTCACCGAGTAGCCCGCCTTCACGTCTTTGGCGATCATGGCCGTGATCTGGCTGAGATGGATATCCCCAAGCTCTTTCACGCCATACTCGAAACAGAGATAGATCCAGGTATGCAGATGCTTGTGCCAGAAATTCGCGATCTGGTGATAGAGCCGTGCCTGACGCCAGTTCTTCTGGCGGTAATGCTGGTAACGCACGAGTTCCTGCACCAGCCACTTGGGCAAACCTTCCGTACGCCCAGCGACATCATATTCACGGATCTTCACTGGCTCGCCCAAACCACGCTTCCAGCGTAGGAATTTGCGGAACTTCTCGACGCCATGCCCGGTGACCCTGATCTTATTTGCGCTCACCCTGCGCAAACGAGTAAAGACCACGGCCTTCTGCAGATCATCGCCCAGATTGATGCGCTGATGCGGCTTGAGATTTAACCCCAAAACCAACCCCGCCGCAGGCAGATAGATCGTCTCAGACGCGTGCAAGGCAGAACCGCCCTCACGCAGCCAGTCGCGGAACTCGCGATAAAGCGCCACATTCTCCTGCGGCCACTGGCTGGTGGGACGCGGCAAAAGCGTCCCCTTGGGGAAGGAATCCAGCTTCATCCGCCGCAGAGAAAGATCATAACGAGCACAAAGTTCATGCCTGACGCCGCTCATTCCGCCCACCCTTCCAACTGCTCTGTCACCGCAAAGAAATCCGCCTGTACTTCAGGATCATTGACCTCGAGATAATTCATCGTGGTCTCAATCCAGCGGTGGCCCATCAGCTTCTGGATGGCCACCACCGGCACACGCTCGCGCACCAGATTGGTACCAAAGCTGTGCCGGAGTTGATGCGCCGTGATCTGAACCCCGGCTTCCTTTCGATAACGAATCAGATGCTGATGGATTGCCGTAGACGAAAGCCCTTTCTTGAGAAAGCTGATGAAGACATGCCCATCCTTGACATCCGGACGCCGCCGGAGATAATCCCTGAGCAAGTCCAATGCCTGCCCAGAGAGATAGACCGAGCGCTCGTAGCTATTCTTGCCCAGCACCTGAATACGTGGACGCTCTTCTTCGAGATAGAGATCATCCAGCTTCAGCCCAGCCACCTCGCTGATGCGCAACCCACAGCGCAGCATGAGGGTGAAGATAGCTTTATTTCTTGGATTCTGGATAACAGAGAAAAACGCAGCAAGATCAGGTTCCGGCACAGGTCGGGGTAAACGATGCGGCGTGCGTAAGCGATGGCGTTTTGGGATGACGGGATTCTCCAGGCTGTGATCTGCGTAGGCGCAGTAGTTGAAAAGGGCGGAGACAGTTTTGACCATGCGGTTGATGCTGCGATTGGAGAGCCCGCGTTCCGACTGGGCTTCGATGAAGCGGTCTATGTCCTTGTAGGTGATCTCCTTGAGGGGTTTGACCCCGATTATTTCCTCAAAGCGTTTTAGATCGTAGGTGTAATCTTTCCAGGTGCGGGCCTTCGGGTTGCGCAGGTAAACCCAATTGATGAATTGCTGCACTTCTGATAACATAAAAAAGACCTCCTTTGTGGTTAGAAACAGTTCTTTGGCAATAGAATCTGATTCTACACAAGGAGGTTTTTCTCAAAGAAAATTCAGCGCTCCCAAGTTAGACTTAAAATATCCTTCCCTTATTATCAATATCCCCGTGGGCTTGTGGTCGATATTCTATTTGATCAATAATGGCATTCTGCCAAATTTCTTCTTGAATTATCATATTCTGATCGGGTTTGGTTTGAATGCCTTACTGCCTGTTTTAGGCATTATCGTCTTCAAGAATTATCAAAAGGAAGCAATACATTAATCTTATGAAAAAAATCTTACTCGTACTTGCCCTCTTTCCCGCTGCCGTTCTAATTCTCTTCTTTACCTTCTCTCTGTTGAGTAGATCCGCATCTGCTGCGGGAGTTATCAACAAAAAGCTCACTCAATGCCCCGAGAAACCAAATTGCGTTTGCAGCGAATTCCCGAATGATTCTGCACATACGATTGCGCCCATCCAAATCCCGGAAGGGATGGAAGGGACTGCCTTATCAGTTGTCAAAGAAGTCTTGCTGGAGATGGATGGCGAAATTCAAAACGAAAGCGATTCTTATCTCGCGGCAACGTTCACGTCCGGGTTCTTCCGATTTATTGACGATGTAGAGATCCGTCTGGACACGGAAGCAAGCCTATTGCACGTCCGCTCCGCGTCTCGGGCGGGGTACAGCGATATGGGCGTGAATCAGATCCGCGTCGAAGAGATCCGCTCACTTTTTGAGAAGAAAATCCAAAAATGAACAAAAGAGAGCTTAACACCCAGCAAACTGAATTACGCCGTGTGATGCTCGAAACCGACCAGCACGAGCAAGCCATCGCGCTATTTCTGCGACAACACGCCATGCTCCACGCGTCGAAAATGGGAAATGCCGATCTTTGGTCTTACGAAGATTCTATTTTGGATGATATGGATGATGCGCAAATGCGCCGCATCCCGCAGAATGGGGAACATTCGATCGTCTGGTGTATTTGGCATATCGCCCGCATCGAAGACGTGACGATGAACTTGCTCGTTGCCAACACAAAACAGATTTTCGAAGAGGGGCAATGGCTCGCTAAACTGGATGCCCCCATCGCGCATACTGCCAACGCGATGAGCCTAGATGAGATCGCCGATCTTAGTGCGCGGCTCAATATCGCGGCATTGCGCGAGTATCGTGTTGCCGTTGGGCGCAGAACGCGCGAGATCGTAAAAACGCTCGGAGCGGCAGCGTTGAAGAAGAAAGTGAACCAACCCCAAATCACGCGCGTTGCGGAGAAGGCAGTCGTCCACAAAGATGCCCCGGGCATCCTCGACTATTGGAGCAAGCGCACCATCGCTGGGCTATTGCTCATGCCTGCCTCGCGGCATAATCTTGTTCATCTAAATGAAATGGCAAACTTGAAGAAAAAAGTTTAGTCGTGGGCAAATTGAAGTGACGGGATGATTCTGCGAGGAGCATGCTTTTGCGACGTGGCAGTCCCTATACTCTAAAAACGAGATCGCTTCGGCGATAAAGCTGCCTCGCAAAGTCACCGTCACTTATTGCGTTACCATTATCAAAAGTTTAGCATCTGGAGGAAAGCATGGACGAAAAAACAATTGTCACACTTAGTGTTAGTCTCTTTCTTGCCTTCATGGGGTATATCGCCAAATATCTCAATGATCTTAATATCACCCGAATGAAGGAACGTTTGGAGCGTGTAAACGATCAGCTGCGCGATCTTTATGGGCCCCTCTTCTCCCTAAATCATGTTTCTGCCGAAACCTGGAGTGCATTCAGCGAAGAATACTGTAATAGTGAAGATTTTCGCACGCCAGGCAGTAGAGGAGTCAGCCCGCAGACCGAAGAAGCCAAAAAGATTTGGCGGCACTGGATGAAACACGTCTTCATGCCCCTCAACACCGAGATGTTTGAACTTATCACAGATCATGCCGACCTGCTCGAGGAAAAGGAAATGCCCGAATCTATTCTCCAATTGGGTGCCCATGTGCAAGGCTACAAAGGCGTTCTCGCCGCATGGGAAGAGGGCGATCATTCTCGGCATATGTCTTTATTGCCCTACCCCTCAACAAAACTCTATTATTATGCAAAAGAATCGTACGAAACACTAAAAGCACGTCAGGCAAAATTGCTTAGACTCAACAAAAGAGCGTAGAAGAAATGCAATTCAACATCGATCAAACGTTGCTCACACAAGCCCGCAGCACACTATCCAAATATAAAAAACTCTATTGGCTTCTTGGCGGATCTGGTTCAGGGAAAACGACCATTTCTCAGGCTCTCTCAACAAAATTCAGCATACCCATCTACGATATGGACGCGCATATCTATGGCACATATCATGAGCGTTTTACCGAGGAAAAACATCCCGCCAACAAGGCCTGGGCAAATGCAGAAAACGGAATGGCATGGCTGCTCAAGATGTCTTGGGGTGAATTTTACAATTTTAATCAAGCCGCGCTCCCCGAATATCTTGACCTGCTTGCAGAAGACATGCGATCTGTAAACCCAAATGACACTCTCCTGATCGACGGCGGGATATGGCATCCGGCTCTCCTCGCGCAAGTAATGCCTCTGCAGCAAATGATCTGCATCACAACAGCGCAATCCAGCATCGAAATTTGGGAAGGGAATCCCGAACGCTATACGCTAAGAGAAATGTTCAACAATTTCCCCGAGCCAGATACAAGCTGGCAAAAGTTTCTCGAGTTTGACGAGAAGATCACGGAGACATCCGTTAAAGAATCTCGAGAGAGCAATATCTCCGTGTGCTCAAGAGGAAGAACTGAATCCGTAGACGAGTTTGCGAAAAAGGTTGCGCAGATATTAGCGCTTGGAGATGAACACTAATCATGAAGAAAAAACTAAACTGGAAACTACTCCGCTCCCAAAAAGGGGATAGTCTCCGCATCGCCAAAGTCCGCTTTGACTGGTGGAAAAGTCCGCGCAACGGGATGGAACTCAAAGCGACGGTACTCGAAACCCCTGATTGGGTGAATATCGTGGCGATAACGCCTATAGGAAAAATACTCGTTGTCAAACAATTCCGTTTTGGGGCGCAAGCAGTCACCACCGAAACCCCGGCAGGGGTCATGGAAGCGGACGAAGGCCCACAAGATGCCGCTATTCGTGAACTCGTTGAAGAAACCGGCTACACCACTGCAAATTGGACCTACCTCGGCTGGGTGGAGCCAAATCCCGCCTTTCAGGATAATCGCTGCTATCAATTTTTGGCAAAAGATGTCAGGAAGACACACGAAACTGCTCAAGATGAAGGGGAAGATATTCTATTTAGTGAAATGACCATAGAAGAAGTCAAAAATGAAATTAAAGAGGAACGAATGAGAAATTCATTATCGCTTTTGACCCTCTCACGCGTTTTTGATATCTGGAATATCAAAACTACAAAATTATGATCAAAAGCAAATTTCTTTTTCAGTTTGGCTTGGTCGCTTTGGGGGTTGTTACTTTTCTGATCGCGCTCTGCAACAGAATAGCACAGCAAGATCTTATCTACTTCATCGAAACTTATCTGGCTCATGAAGGGAAAATAACAAATTTTGGCTACTTTACTATAAAAATATCTTTTATTCTTATCTATTTTTATGCCTTATGGATATTTTTGTACAAAAAAGACATCTACCAAACACTAAAGCTTAGCTACGCTAGTCAAAAAAGTGTAGCAACAAAATTCTTCTCATTACTAATAAGCACCTTATTTATCATTTGGTTGTTTTTCAAAGAATCAAGATTCTTTTATTATGAAGGCGTATTAGAATATCTCACATTTATATTTTTTACGCTTTCTATGATCATTCTCGTCATCACATTAAGAACAAAGAAGTTGAAAAAAACACTAATATATCCTTTATCTCTAATAGCTTTGTCTTTCTTTTTTTGGGGGATGGAAGAAATCAGTTGGGGGCAAACATTATTGAATTGGAAAACGCCAGAATTCTTTATGAAGATGAGTTTTCAAGGCGAAACTAATTTTCATAATTTCCTCAACCCGCTATTCCCACCATTTTATGCGTTTTTCTCTTTATCACTAGGGTACTTTCTTCTATACTCGAATGACATAAAGAGTTTTCTAGAAAAAAACAATTTCTTATCTCAATTTACCCCCATAATCCCAAATAATGAAGAGTATGCACTTTGGGGAGTATTATTTCTTTTACTTAGCGTTCTAAGTATATTTGAGTATGAACTCGTCTTGGAATTAATAGAAGAATTATTTTCAGTATACTGTCTCGTATATGCCATTTTCGTCTTCCAAAAAGCACCATCTCTTGTACGATCTGAGTAGACTCAAGCACCAAATCAGCCAGCTCTAAATCTTCAACCGAATCTCAAACCTCGTCCCGCGTCCCACTTCACTATTCACAGAAATCTCGCCGCCATGCGCCTCTACAATCGAGCGCGTGATCGCCAACCCCAACCCCGATTCACCCTCCGCTAAATTGCGCGCCTGATCTGCACGATAAAAACGCTCAAAAATACGGCTCAGATCCGCTGCCGCGATCCCCGATCCGGTATCTTGCACCACGATCAGCACCTGCCTATCAACAACAGAAGACCGAATATTGATCGCCCCCTCCTCCGAGGTATAACGCAGCGCATTGCTGACCAAATTCCCCAACGCTTGTGCCATACGCTCTTCATCAATCTGAAGGGATAGCGGCGGCGATCCCGTTTCCACATTTAAGCGGATCCCATTTTGTTCTGCCCCCAACTGGTAGGATGCGGCAACCCGCCGCAGCAACGCCCCTACATCAACTTGCTGCCGATTAAGCGACATCTGCCCGGCGTCAGCCAGTGAGAGCGTCCGCAAATCGCGCACGAGATGCTGAAGGTGCATCACTTCGGTGTGCATCACTTTGATCCGCTCAGGGGTCGATTCAAGGATGCCCTCCTTCATCGCTTCGAGATAACCACCCAAAACGGTTAGCGGCGTACCAAGATCATGAGCAATATCCGCCGTCATCTGTCGGCGGGATTGTGTCGCCCGCGCCAGATCAACAGACATCTGATTAAAGGAAGCTGTCAATTCCCCCAGTTCATCCTGCGAGCGGACGGAAACTTCCTGCACCAAGTCGCCGCTTGCCATTTTGCGGGTGGCAGCAGTCAATGCTCGAATGGGATGCGTCAATGAACGCGCCAAGGCAAATCCGAGTAGCAATGCGATGATCGCTGCTGCGCCTGTAGCTAAAAGCAAAGCCTGATTTGTTCGCTCAAGATAGCGCTCTTCTGTCTGGCTGAGCTCAGGCGTTTCTCCCGTGAGCAGGATCGTCCCGACCATAACCCCATCTATGTCCAAGGGAGTGCCTACTGCCAGATTCACATCGCTAACCATTTCTTTAGGGCGATAATCACCTGCCGGGACAACGATCATCCCGTTCTGGTCGGCGAGGGCAAAGATGATCGGAGCTGGTTGGGGCTGAGGTTGAAGTGGATGATTTGATTCAGGAGGTTGTTGGGGTTGTTGCACTGGGCGCGGAAAAAGATTTGGCATGATGCCAAGCCAGGAACCGTGTTCCTGATAATAGGCAACCACCTTGGTGGTGAATTCTTCCTGGATGCGCTCTGCAACGACGGTTTCAAATTCGCGGGTGGTGGATTGCCATGTAAATACAGCCGCCAGCCCAGCCACAGTAAGGCTAACGGCGAGGAAGGCGAGGGTAAGTTTAAGGGAGATTGATTTCATAAATCGCTTCTTTTGTCATTGCGAGGTAGTTTTACCGCCGAAGCAATCTCCAAGACGGCAAGGGAGATCGCCGCGCCGAAAAGCGCCGGCTCGCGATGACATAACGTGGGGGAGGTTAGTCGGCTAGAAAGAATCTATACCCCACCCCAAACACTGTCTCGACATAACGGGGGTTGGCGGGATCTGGTTCTATTTTGGTGCGCAAATTACGAACATGGACATCTATGGTGCGTTCAACACCTTCGAAGGTGGTGCCTTGCAATTTGAGCAACAGTTCAGCACGCGAGAAGACTCTGCCCGGAGACTCCATTAGTGTGGCGAGGATGTCAAATTCAGAGGGTGTCAGGGTGACGGGATTCTCGTCCACGCGGACTTGGCGGGTTTGATGATCGAGGCTGACATCTGCTACTTTTAGGGTAACCCGTTGAACCACGTCTGCTCCGGTTCGGCGCAGGACGGCGCGAATGCGTGCAAGGAGTTCACGCATCCCGAAGGGTTTGGTGACGTAATCATCTGCGCCGAGTTCTAATCCTAAAACTTTGTCGGTTTCTTCGAGTTTGGCTGTTAGTAAAATGATCGGCACGTCGCTCTCTTTGCGGTAGGCAGTGACGAATTGGTAGCCATCCATTTCTGGCATCATGATATCGAGCAGGATCAGATCGGGTTTTTCCTGACGAGCAACAAAGAGGGCATTTTGCCCATTATCGGCGGTAACGACGCGCAGCCCCTGTTCGCTAAGATAGTCACGAATAAGGGTGCGGACGCTGGCATTATCATCTACTACGAGGATTGTTTTTGTCATGGGTTTTATCACTTTTTATGCGGAGGTTTAACGCCGTCACGGTAGAAAATATTAGGCTGTGCCCCATACTCTGTCCGCCAGATATTGACTGCTTCAGAGTAGGTTACATACAGGGCTTGGTCGGATTCTATCAGAGGGGTAAGCTGATCTAATAATGCAAGTAATTTTCCATGTTGGTCGGCATTGAAAATCACACTCTGTGGCACGGCTAAAGAAACAGTATACATCTTACTTCGATCAATTATTCCCTGATCAAGCTGATCTGCCAGAGTTTGTGCGAACTCTGGTGTTGATAAATATGAACTGCCACGCCCCCAATCATCATGTTCGCCCGGGCCAACATAAACCATGCGACCATTGGGATTATGGACCCAAAAGTTTTGATTAGCTCCTTGGGGAATCCAGATGCCGCTGGCAATATCATCCTTGCTAAAATCGCCCTGGTGGTGATCGCGACTCACGGCAAGTGTCAAAATTTCAGGGAACCAGGTGAAGTCTGGATAAATCCATCCAGGCTCTCCCTGATTGAGTTGTTTGAATTGAGCGGGGGCGTTCCAAATCATCCCACCGACGTTTTCACTAATATTTGGTGTAACTGTTTCTCCAAGAAATCGAATATCCGCGTAGTTGTCCTGGCCTACTTCAAGGCCACCTTCTTGATGAGCATCAATCTCGAAACCATAGTGGGTCGCCAGATAATCAATTACGTTTAGGCCATCGGTGGTGGCTCGCATCTCGTCCGTTTCGCATCGCGATGCTCCCATGAAAAACTCATATTCGATTTGCAGATTGAATGCCGCACCAGTTTTAGAGAAGGTTTCTGCAAAGAGCAGGAGTTTATCGCGGAAATCTGGATATTCATCACACTTTGCATAAACCGGTACATCTTCAATATGTCCTGCAATCGTTATATATGCGGGTGGAACAGAGACAGACTCTGTCTGCATCTCAGCTTCCGTTTCTTCACTATCGTTTGCCCCTTGTGTGGGTGGTGCACCGATAGCGACGTCGTCATCGGTTGAGTTGGTTATCTTTGACAAAGAACATGCCAATTGAACAATCACCAATATGCTCAAGAAGATCATAAGTATGGATTTTTCTTTCTTCACAACTCTCTCCTTTGATCTTGATATACAGCGATAACTATGTTAAGAAATTGGGATATTTTGATTATACTGCTCTTCTTTTTGGCAGACAGACTCCAGCTAAAGCAGCCCCAATAAATGTTAATAAGAAGATATGGACGTAAATTCCCGGTGGGTTTTCTGTGATGATTCCGAGTGTGGATGGGACGGCTAACCCGACGCAAATCATGGCAACACCTAGAAGCAAGCTCCACAATGGGCGGGGTATGATCTTGTCAGGAGAGCAGGCGCGTTCAAATCTAATAACGAAGGGGATGATAGTTCCAAGAAGAATCGCTGCCACAAGGAACTAAAACGGGCGCATCTGCCACCATTCTACAGTGCCGGGGAAGTAATTTAGCCCAATGCCTCCCAAAACGAAGGCTGCTCCAATCATGATGACCATTGCGGTAACGTGCCACATAAGTAAGGTCATGATCATCCCATTGATGAGAACTACGGCTGCCCAAAAGTTGATATTTTCCAACCAGCGACTAACGATTGGCTGCGAAATCGGATTTTCCCTGACCAGGCTCGCCGAGTGCAGATTGCAGAGCTTCTTCAGTCACGCCTAATGTTGAAGCAACGGTAGCAAGATCCTTTTGAGGGCGTTGCCCCTGTTGTCCATCTGCCTGCGCCTGTGGCGCTTGACTATCAGGTGCTTGTCCTTGCGGAGCTTGAGCATCCGGTGCTTGCGCTTGAGCAACTTCGCCGCCTAAATCCAGATTTTGAACGGCTTCCGGCAAACTACCACAGGCAGATAATCCCACTGCCAGAATAAGAATAACGAGGCAAATATTTTTCTTGAACATTATTTCTCCTTTTTGTAGAACGGGGAAAGAAGGTCTTCCCGTATATTGACTACAGTATAGAAAAAAGATGTTCAGAAATTGTTCAGATTTCTTTGGGGTTTGGTTTAGTTTTTCGCAGAATCAAAAGCTGGCTGCCTCCTTGAAGAAGACAGCCAGCTACAGTTATTTTATGATGGTTCAGTTCGGCGGTTGCCCCTGCCCACCATTCGGAGGTCCACCAGCGGGGAGACCTAATGCTGCGATCAATGCCTGTTCAGTAACGCCCAGCTGGGCGGCGGCGGCAGCAAAATCAGGCGGAGGTGGACCCAATGCGGATCGGAGGGCTTCTTCAGTTACGCCTAGCTTCGCGGCAGCCGCCGTAAAATCAATCTCGGGACGACCTTGTCCGTTAGCTTGATCCTGCCCTTGAGCAGCCTGCCCGCTTGGGGGCTGGCTCGTCGTTCCCGAGGGAGCTGACGATGACGATGGGTTTCCGCTCACATTCGTTGTTGTACTGCTATCTGTCACACAGCGGACATAATTATCCACACGGATGGCATCACCTTGCGGACCGTGGCCGGTGGGCCAATCGGCTGCACTGCCCGTCTTGGGGTCGCTACGCTGTGCGCCAGCGCCGTGAACGTCCAGCCAGTTCCCATTCATATTGCCCATCGAGCGGCCAAAGTTGACGTAAGACGCGTTCCCGCCGCTACGCAAATTTTCATGGGTAGTGCTGCTCCAAAAAGCAGGATAGTCAACTTGCCCGGCTTCATTCGTGATCGTTGATGTGCTAAAGACAGGATCAATCGCAGCAGAGTTGGTCGTATCGGGTGAGCGAGAATAATCAACAATACTGTGCAATTCTTTCACATTCGGCAAACGCCAATCACTTGAACCGGCAGTGTCGAGGCTCTCACAATAATTGAGGGCCATTTCCCAGTTCATGCCACTTTCGCTATCGTTTTGTGTCCAGATCAGGCCCGTCGCCAAATCGCTCACAGAACCATTACCATTATCGACAAAATTATTTTCGCCATAAGCAAGATTGCCACGTACGTAAATGGTGAAAAAGCCTTTTTCACTTCCACGTATTGCGCCGGTTCCATAGCCCTTGATGCGCCCATCCGCAAAGTTGACGCCGAACATCGTTTCATTACCACCCATCGTTGTGCTGACATACTTCGTGCTGGTCGCCCATTGTGAGTCGATCACGCGTTCGCCCGCGCTCTCATCGCCGTATTCAAAGTTAAAATAATCGGTATCAATAAAGGGGGCCAGATTTGTGCTTGCGGGGCCACTCGGATCAAGCCCATCGAATTGGATCAGCGAATATAGCTCTTTGATGGATGGCAATCTCCAGTCGGAGTATCCAGCCAGGGTCAAGTCTGATGCACCGGCAACTGCTTGGGAGTAGGTCTTTTTTGCGCCGGGATCCTGCTGCCACATCAAACCGGTCACGTTATCCGTGATCGTACCATCGCCATTATCCGTGTAACTGGGCTGGCTTCCGTTATATTGGGCATCCTGCCCGAAGAAAGCCGATCCCGTTTGTGGGCAATCCACCTGATTGTTGGCATCGTAGCAATTACCTTGGTCGGTATCCACAACGGGATAACTCAACGAAGTAGCTGCCTGCGTATTTTGAGAAACAGCCGTAGTTTGCGGTGCTTGTGCATTGGGTTCTTCGTTTTCCGGTGCAGAAGGCGCAGCAGCCTGTACCTGCTCAGGCTGGGCGGGGATCGTTTCTGCAACAGGGCTTGTGCCGCAAGCGGCTAATCCTATTGTGAATACAGTAAAAAGTAAAAATAGTTTTTTATGCTTTAACATTTTTTGCTCCTTTGCAAAGCGAATTATTATTTTCAGTGTGGATAGTATACAAAGGAGATGTTCAGAAGTTATTTAGATTGTTTTTGGATTTCATTCAGTTTCCCTTATGCTTCCTTATTTCCTTTTTTCGCTGATATTATTATCATCGATACGTTGAAAACATATAACCTTTCCCTCCCACTCTCTGAAAAAAAACTACTAAGAGCGGCTGGGGTATTTATTTAGAGAAATGATATTTATGAATGGATTAATCGCTTTAGTTGGTGCAGGAGAATATTTACCTGTAATGAATGAAATTGATCGTCATCTTTTGGCTTCGGTCAACACAAACGGGCGCGCGCCACGCGTGGTTTGTATGCCTACTGCCGCAGGGCAGGAAGGTGATGCGAGCGTAGATCGCTGGCTCAAGATGGGCGCAGCGCACTTCGAGGCTTTGGGAGCAGACGTGACTCCTGCTCGAATTATTGATCGCGAATCAGCCAACGATTCGCAATGGGAAGCGGCACTGGAGAACGCCGATCTGATCTATTTCTCTGGCGGCAAACCAACCTATCTTATTGAAACGATGCGAGGCAGTCGCGCTTGGGAAGCCGCACAACGTGCATGGGGACGTGGCGCTGTCTATGCTGGCTGTTCGGCGGGAGCAATGATCTTGGCAGAGAAAGTCCCCAATTTTCGTGTGGCAGGATTAAAATCATTAGATGGCTTTCAGATATTGGACGCTACTTATATTATCCCGCATTTTGATCGCATGCGCGGTATATGGGCAGCTTACCTCCTGGGCGTCCGCCGCAAAATGAAAGAAGGTCAGTTCATTTTAGGGATAGATGAAAATACTGCGCTGGTTGGAGAAGTTACAGGAAAGTGGCAGGTCATGGGAGATGGTCAGGTACACGTGATCACACACGATAGCCAACAAGCATTTGATGCCAATCAGGAATTTCCACTCTGAGTGCCAATATATTTTTCTATGATCTTTGCGTAACCAAAATTGAATTTTATTGTTTCAGTCAGTAGTAATATCATTATTCGTTTATAAGGAGTTTGATCATGAATATTTTCTTATGGGTTTTACAAGCTTTATTTGGCTTCTATTTTCTCTTTATCGGTGTCACCCATTTTATTCTTCCGCCTGGGCTACCCGCACAGATGAGTTGGATGTATGAGCTATCACCCGCTCTTCATTGGTTCAGTGGAGCAGCAGAGATTTTAGGTGGCTTGGGATTGATCTTGCCTGGGTTGACCAAAATTCAGACACGTCTTACGCCTCTGGCTGGACTTGGGCTTGTCCTCGTAATGTTGGGTGCACTTACCTGGCATCTTCAGCGTGGTGAGGCGCAAAACATTATGTTCAATGTTGTTTTAGCGCTTATCGTTGGCTTTATTGCTTACGGACGTTGGAAACTCAGTCCATTAACTGATAAAGCATCTAGTTAGTTTAGAATCTAGTTCAAGTTTTTTTAACGGACTTCTCAGGAAGTCCGTTTTTCTTTTAGACTTTCGGGGGCGTGTTAGGGGCATCCTGCTTATCTCTCCCTATTTTATTTTGCTCCCTCAGCAAGTTTCGGAATCGGGTGTGGATACGATCCTCCTAAAGATGTTTTTACGGGGTGCGGAACAAATTTCCTTTTTTGGATATATAATCAAGAAGCTTATCCGTTTTTTCATTTATAAGGAGTTCGTTATGGGGTCTGCGTGGTCACAAGAAAATTATGTGAAAGCCTATCGTTTTGCGGCGGAAGCACATAAAGAACAAAAAGTTCTTGACACTGAATTGCCGTATTTATTTCATGTGACGTTGGTTTGCATGGAGACCATTGCTGCATTAGGGCAGGAAGATGGCATGGATGGAAATTTAGCGGTTCAGTGTGCGCTCTTACACGATGTGCTTGAAGATACTGACGCTACCTACGAAATGTTAGAGACAGCCTTTGGGAAAAAAGTCGCCGACGGGGTATTGGCACTGACGAAGGACGAAACCCTTCCTAAAGAAGAGCAAATGCGCGATAGCCTGGAGCGTATTCTGGAAGAATCTGCTGAAATCGGGATGGTTAAGTTAGCCGACCGGATCACAAACCTGATGCCCCCGCCTTCTTCCTGGACGCGGGAGAAAAAAGAAGCTTATCAACTCGAAGCGCTCGAAATCCACGATACTTTGCAAAGATCAAGCAAATATCTTAGCCAGAGATTACTGGAAAAGATGGAAGCGTATAGAGAATATTTTTAGAACGGTGAGATAAATACATCCTTGATAGGCACAACCGGATGGTATGCGGCAGATTCTGTCTAATGCTATGTAAGTATGATTTTCTGCAGAAATATGGAGATGGAAATATCGATACGCCGCCCAAGTTATGGTAAAATCGCTTCGCTCGGAGGGATGGCCGAGTGGACGAAGGCGCCTGTCTTGAAAACAGGTTGAGTGCAAGCTCACGTGGGTTCGAATCCCACTCCCTCCGCTCACTTTTTTATCCGAGTATTAACAATATAACTGGGGAGGTGCCAGAGTGGCTGAATGGGCTCGCCTGCTAAGTGAGTGTCGGGGTTTACTCGACCGCGGGTTCGAATCCCGCTCTCCCCGCCATAAGAAAAACGCGTTCTTCACAGAACGCGTTTTTTATTTAATAAGCCCCCCGCTTGCGAGGGGAGAATTTACTCGTACAGCTTCTTCCCCATACTGATACGATCTTCGACGTCGAAGCCCACCTCTTTGTAGAGAGCGATAACTTCGGTATTAGATGCCAAGACTTGCAAATTAACTTTCAGGCAACCACGCTCGCGGAGCTTTTCTTCGACGGCGTACATCAGGGCGGAGGCAATCCCTTGCCGTCGAAGAGCGGGAGTGACCGCAAGGGAGTAGACCCAGCCTCGGTGGCCGTCGTAGCCACCCATGACGGAACCGACGACCTTATCATTGATAACGGAAACAAGCAACAGGTCGGGGTCGGTGCGCAGTTTCTTATCCAACGAAGTGACAGGATCGTTATGCGGCGAACTTGCGGGGAAGATTTCCGTCCACAAGGTGATCAGTCCTGCTCTGTCGTTATCTTGATAAGGTCGAATGTCCATTATTTAGCGAGCCCAGCCACCGGGAAGCAGCACAACACCGAGATAGATCAATACGAGCGTGCCAAGGATTGCGAGAAAGATATTGCGGTCGAGATTTTCTTTTTCGGCTTTTCGCCAGCGAGAGGGGAGATGCGCCACAACCGCTGCAAGGATCATCATTGTCATGTGCTCAATGCGGAAACGGGGAAAACCTGCACCTTGTAACCCTGTCCAGATCATGTAGATCAGCCCAAGCAAAACCTGCATATCGAGCAAGCCACTATAAGCAGCGGGCAAAATACGCCCAAGTTTTGGGAAGGATTTCTTGCCCAGCCAGCTATAGCCAAATAAGATAAGGGCTGCGATGGCAGCGACAACGATCAGCCAGCGAATGCCCGAGTGGGCATAGAGTAAAATGGTAACGATATTCACGAGAACTCCTAATATAGTTGAATATTGAATAGTTGATGATTACGCAAAGGGTCTTTATATTCTTGATTTGAGTAATCGCGCTAATTTTATCATTTTTCTCATAAAAAACCACTCTGGAGGCAAAATGACTTACAAAACCATCCTTAGCGAAAAGAAAGACCGTGTTGGGCTAATTACCCTGAACCGCCCCGACGCCATGAACGCCCTCAACGGCGCACTGCTGATAGAGCTGATCGATGCCCTCTCTACTTTTGATGCAGATGAAGAGATCGGCGCGATCGTGATCGCAGGCAGCGAGCGCGTTTTTGCGGCTGGCGCAGATATTAGCGAGATGTCGAAAATGTCGGCCGTTGAGATGCTTACCAGCAGTTTTGTAGAAATGTTCGATGGCATCCGCGATATCAAAAAACCGATCATTGCCGCTGTTTCAGGATACGCCCTCGGCGGCGGATGCGAATTGGCAATGTCTTGCGATATGATCGTTGCCTCTGAGAAAGCCAAATTTGGACAGCCGGAAATTAATCTCGGCGTGATTCCCGGCGCAGGCGGGACACAGCGACTCACGCGTGCAGTAGGCAAGGCCATTGCAATGGAAATGGTACTCAACAACCGAACGCTATCTGCCAAAGAAGCCCTCGAGTTTGGTCTCGTTAACTACGTTGTCCCTGTCGATGAATATCTCGAAAAAGCTCTGAAACTGGCAAAACGGATTTCCGTACGCGCGCCTTTGGCATTGCGCCAGGCAAAGGACTCGGTTAATAAAGCCTACGAGCTTTCGCTCACAGAAGCCCTTGAATTTGAGCGCCGTGCTTTCTACTTCCTCTTTACTACAGAAGATCAAAAAGAAGGCATGACGGCCTTCGTTGAAAAACGATCCGCAGAGTGGCAGGGGAAATAACCCGAAATAAAAAAACAAAAACTGCAATATAAAAAGTCTGGCTCCCTACAATGAGCCAGACTTTTTTGTATTCCTGGCAATTGTCCCAAAGAAACTACCACCTTGTCCCGCGAAAGAGGGGAAGGAAAGCCCTGTTGTGATTAGTTTCACATGCTTACACTTATGG
>JABGQU010000201.1 GCA_018648605.1 Anaerolineae bacterium
TTAGCCGCCCTTCGCGTAGCATACTTAGTGCGGCGGCATATTTCTGAGAAGCCTGCGCCGAGGGTAACGCAGAAAGCATGGATAAAACAGACTTTTGCATGAGGGCTAATGTGAAAATAAAAATGCTCTAGTAATTGTTTGTTGCAAAATATCAGTACCGTGTGATTTTTATTACCGAATTTACAAATGATTGGATTTGAGTTTTACCATATATTTCAGAAAGCTAATTCTCTCAGAAATGGGGCTTAATTGAAAAAAAGATGGCGATTCTATTTTCTCAGCACACTTTTACAACCCGAGTTTGACAATATGATAAAAGTAATCTTATCATATTATCCTTTTTTATAGAGCATGGGCGTTGTATTAAAGTTTAAAATGTCACATTATCATCCCCTTCGGCTGATACTGCAACGCCTCCGCTAGATGTGTGGATTGGATACTTTCCTTCCCAGCCAAATCTGCAATAGTGCGCGCCAATTTCAGGATGCGATGATAGGCTCGCGCGGATAGTTGAAGCTGGGTCATTGCAGCCTTGATAAGAGTCTGCCCCTCAACATCTAATTCGCAAAATTGACGTACTTCTGTGACGCGCATATCAGCATTGGTCATCACCCCATTGTTGAGACCAGAGAAACGCGCGCGTTGACGTGAACGTGCTTCATCTACCCGAACACGGATATCTTCCGAAGCCTCTCCCCGTCTATTATCGGACAATTTCTCAAAATCAACTCTCGGCACTTCGATGTGGATGTCGATGCGGTCGAGCATCGGCCCAGAAATCCGCTTTTGGTAGCGCGTCACAGTTTGATGGGAGCAGGTGCAGGCTTTCTCTGGGTCTCCTGCGTAGCCGCAAGGGCAGGGATTCATGGCCGCGATTAATTGAAAATTGGCAGGGAAGGTCAACGAACCTTGTGCACGGCTAATGGTGACCCGTTTATCTTCCATCGGTTGGCGCATCACTTCGAGGACACGTGAGCCGAATTCGGGAAATTCATCGAGGAAAAGTACACCGCGATGAGCAAGAGAAATCTCGCCTGGACGGGGCCAATTGCCCCCACCGACCAAACCTGCATGGCTGATAGTATGGTGCGGCGAACGGAAAGGTCGTAATTGCATTAGGGGCGTATCAGATGGGAGTTGATCTGCAACCGAGTAGATACGGGTCACATCGAGAGCTTCTTCGATGCTCATTTCAGGGAGAATGCTGGGAATAGCGCGCGCGAGGAGGGTTTTGCCAGCGCCGGGTGGTCCCATAAGAAGCATATTATGCCCACCTGCCGAGGCAACTTCGAGAGCTCGCTTTACATGCTCCTGCCCTTTGATCTCGGAGAAGTCAGTGATATTGCTAAGGATGGGGATCGTGTCTACAATG
The DNA here is from genome assembly GCA_018648605.1 of Anaerolineae bacterium. Taxonomy (GTDB): domain Bacteria; phylum Chloroflexota; class Anaerolineae; order Anaerolineales; family Villigracilaceae; genus Desulfolinea. The sequence continues at coordinate 1,373 of JABGQU010000201.1, forward strand.
GAAGGCTGATGAGGTTCAATTCTTTTTTCATCGATCTTTGTTTGCCATGCTTCAAGATGCATCCAAGGGTAACTTCAATGTAATTTTGGCTTGGAGCGAAGACAGACTATATCGTGGACTGCGTGCCATGATAATGTTTTTTGAAGTTGTCCAGCGATATAAGATCACAATTCTGCTGGCAAAAGAAACCTTTGACCCCCAAATTGCACCGATACGCGCCTGGGCCGCTCAAATAGAATTGGAAAATATACGAGAACGGATGACAATGGGAGTGATCGCAAGGCTCAAGGCTGGCAAAGCGAACACAGGACAGGAACGCTATGGATATGTTCGCATTGGCGAGAAAATCCACGTTCTGGACGATGAGGCAACGTGGGTGCGACAAATCTTCGAATGGTACACTCAAAAAATCCCTCTCATGCAGATCCGAAAACGATTAATCGATGCCAATGCGCCACAGAAACATGGCTGCGCTCCCCGACGCATACGATGGTCTCGATCAAGTATTCAGGCTATACTCGGGTCTGCTAAAGAGTACGCCTGTGGCCTCAAAACATATTCCCGTGCAGGGCAAACCTTTCATATTCCCGTTGCACCTATCATTGATATGCCAACCTATGAGTTGTTCACAAAAATGAGAGAAGAAAATAAAACCTATCCAAAGCATCGCAAGAAAAATGATTACCTGCTATCCGGTCATCTCAAATGTGCCTGCAACCTGACATGGCGAGCAAGGACTACGACTCATCGCCGCAGCCGCAAGGGGGAATGGGTTGAGCGCAAGACTCCCATAAGCACATACTTCTGTCCTCAACCCCACAAGGAACTTAGATCGTCGAATTGTTCTAAATCCGTGAATGCCAAAGATGCGGAAACCCAAGTTTGGCAGAAATTATATAACTTCGTCATGAACCCGGATTTTTTGCTTGCACAAGCCAAAGAACTGGTCTATCAACTCCAGCAAAACCATGAATACCTGCAACAGACCCACAAGGAGTTGCTGGAAGAATTGGAAAAACAGTCCCACAAGCGGCAGCAAATTATCACTGATGCAAGGAAAGCACAGAGAGACGATGACGATTTTGCTGAACAAATGCGTGAACTATATGGCAAAGAAGAGCGACTGAAGCACAGGCTGGCAACTATCGAGCAAGAACTGAAAAATTACATTGAAGTGGATTGGGAAACAAAAGCCAATGACTATGTGGAAGATATTCAGGCGAGTATGGGAAAATTGAACAGCGCTAATTCTCAAACCCCCGAAGAGCAACGTCGTATCTTTTTGTTGAAAAAACAACTGGTGGACGAGCTTGTAGCTAAAGCGATTATTGATGGTGAGCGGGATATTCAGGTGGAGTTTCGAGCTAAAATCATTGATCTGGCTGTGAGCAAAGAAATACTGAATTTCCCCAATAGCAGAGAAGTTGTAGCCCGGTTGTAGAGTGTAATTTCAACAATATCATCTGACAAAAAAGCACCCTGACAATTCTGGATTATCAGGGTGCTTCTCTTTAAAAAAAATCACTCCCCAGCTTTGAATGTCGGAGAGTGATGATAGGTTGTAAATAATGTGGTATGTATTAAATGTGGTTCATTGTCGGTCGGAACTTATACCCGTATATTTGATTTATACCGCGCTAGGCA
>JABGQU010000058.1 GCA_018648605.1 Anaerolineae bacterium
ATTCTTTATTAGAAATGATCTCCACTTTCGGAAGGAAAATCTGCTTGAAGCTCAATACTCAAAACTCTAAACTTATGCAATTGTCCGTTCTAAAAGTCTTGGTGTTTGCCGTACTAATTATTGCAATTCTTCTAGCCTGCACTCTTACCACAACAAAGCCAATGGAAATAGCAGTAATACCTTCAGATACGGCAGTGTCTTCAGATTTAGCAATGCCATCGGACACAACCGTACCAGAAGACATAGCTACACCGGAAAGTATTGCCAATTCATTTGCGAATGAAGGCGTAATTGCGAATGTGAATTGGCAGTTTTGTTACTACTTACCTGACGGCACTGAAATTTTCTTTTCAGAGGATACAGTCATCAATATGATCAAAGTGGCAGGGTTGACAAACGGCGCTGTCGATCATGATGCCTTGCTGCAGCATGGTCCCGTATTTATAAGGTCATTTCTTCCTGATGGGAAATGGTTCACTATTCTAAGCTCAAATGGTCTGATTGCTCGATTAGACGGATCGGCTATGGTAGCGTATGATGCAAACACAAATGTATTCACGGAATATTGTTTATCTGACATCTGCGAATTTGGATCAAATGTCCTTGATCTTCATTACATACTTAGCGGCCAAAGAAGTTGGCTGGACGGGAATGGCGCCGTCCATGACCCACTCGATATTGAGCTTGCCAATCTCCCTGAAAACTGCAAGTTTCAATTTCCAGAAGTGGGTTTGGTTGATCAAATTGAAACACCAACACCGGAGACAACATCGTCCCCTGATGTTATCGCGACGAGTACGGCAGCTTGCCAGGATTTTGAATCCGAATTCCCAGGAACACCATGCCCCTAAATCATTTCATGACGGGCAAAATGAGCGTTAACAAAAAAGAGACCCTGATCAGGGTCTCTTTTTTGTTTCGATATAGGCGTGTGTTTTGTGCCTATAGTAGTGCGGTCCCGACGGGATTTGAACCCGCGATCTCGGCCTTGACAGGGCCGCATGTTAAACCGCTACACCACGGGACCAACTAACGGACGATAGTTTACCACAGGGGTATAGCAGGGTCAAGTTTTTCGCAATAAATTAGTCATCCAATTTTCATTCTTCGTGCATCCGGTTCCTTAACCGGAAAGCCGCTCCAAAGGAGAGCGGCTTTCCTGCTTTTTAGAGCGGTATAATCTACTTGTTATGGGTGTTGATATAGTCAACTGCGCCGCCCACGGTCGTGATCGACTGGGCATCTTCATCAGAGATTTCGGCACCAAATTTATCTTCAAAAGCCATGATCAGCTCGACCAGGTCAAGAGAATCGGCTTCAAGATCTTCGCGGAAGCTGGCTTTAAGGGTGATTTTATCCTCATCTGCACCAAGTAAATCCACAATAATCTCTTTGATATCATTGAAAGTATCAGACATAATAGTCCTCCAAAATAGGTTAGTTTCGCTGGCAATTCTACCAGTATATTTCAGAATAAGGAACACAGCCCCATGAGAAAAGTTGCGCCAATTGACGAGAGAAAAGCGGATCATATCCGTATCAATCTGGAAGAGGATGTCCGCTCTGGCATCACGACGGGGCTGGAACGTTACCGCTTCACACACGAAGCTCTGCCCGAGATCGCGTTATCGGACGTGGACCTGGGCTTGACACTCTTCGAGAAAAAACTGCGCGCCCCCATCCTGATCTCATCCATGACCGGCGGGACAGAGGAAGCTGGTGAGATCAACCAACGCCTCGCCGAAGCCGCTCAAGAGACCGGTATCGCGCTGGGAGTAGGCTCTCAGCGTGCTGCAATTGAAGACCCATCCTATATCCCCACTTTCAAGATTTGCCGCGATGTAGCCCCCGACATTTTGCTTTTCGCCAATCTCGGCGCCGTTCAGCTCAATTATGGCTACGGCATCGACGAATGCCAACGCGCCGTTGACATGATCGAAGCCGACGCGCTCATCCTGCATCTCAACCCCTTGCAGGAAGCGGTACAGGCAGGCGGCGATACTAATTTTGCTGGCCTGGCAAAAAAGATAGAAGATATCTGCAAAAAACTGGAAGTACCCGTCATCGCCAAAGAAGTGGGCTGGGGCATTTCAGAGCGCACAGCCAAACTTTTAGCCGATTGCGGTGTGGATGCTATTGATGTAGCCGGAGCGGGCGGCACAAGTTGGTCTCAAGTCGAGATGCACCGCGCCCCCGATGAATTTACCAGAGAACTTGCTGCCACTTTTGTCGATTGGGGCACTAACACCGCTGACTCAATTCTCAATGTAAAGAAAGCCGCCCCTGAAAAGACCATTTTCGCCAGTGGTGGACTAAAGAACGGGCTGGATATTGCCAAATCTATTGCACTGGGCGCAACCTTGGGCGGAATCACAACGCTCGTTTTGAGCGCAGCGATGACCTCAACACAGAAAGTCGTAGAAACCATAGGGTTATTAAAAAGCCAGATGGAAACCACCATCTTCACTGCAGGGTTTCGTGATCTAGCTGAGCTAAAAAAGAACAATCCTTTGCAGAAATAGCGACCCTACAATATATACTAATTTAACATTATGGACACTCTTCCACGCATCATCGTTTTCATTCTCGGTCTGGGCATCGTAATCAGCACGTTGCTCTCAGCCCTTTCCACCTTTGTATTGCCGCGCAGCGCCCGCAGTTATTTAAATCGTATTTTATTCGGGCTGCTGCGGCGCATCTTTGAAAAGTTAATGAAATTTGCCAAAACGTTTAAAAGAAAAGATGCCATCTTCGCCTACTACGCACCCATCGGACTACTACTACTGGTGCCAACCTGGTATATGCTCATTACTATCGGCTATGCAGCCATGTACTGGTCTCTCGATGCAGGGGATCTGCTAGCAAGTTTTCAGCTGAGTGGCTCATCATTGCTAACGCTAGGATTTATCACTTCCGACGATTTTCTCGTCAATTTGATGATCTTCTCCGAAGCCACGCTTGGCCTCATCTTGGTTGCCCTCCTCATCGCTTACCTGCCGACAATGTATGCCGCTTTTTCGCGACGAGAAGAGTTTGTCAATCTCCTCGAAGTTCGTGCGGGCAACCCACCTTCTTCGGTCGAGATGCTGCTACGCTTCAAGCGCATCCACAGCCTCGAAAAACTGACTGACTATTGGGGCGATTGGGAAACCTGGTTTACGCAGATCGAAGAAAGCCACTCCACGCTCCCGGCCCTGGTCTTCTTCCGTTCACCGCAGGGAGATCAATCCTGGATCACAGCCGCCGGAACTGTATTAGACGCCGCAGCACTCACCCTCTCTGCGTTGAATTTGCCTAATTCCCCTTCAGCTGCCCTATGTATCCGTGCAGGATTTATCGCTCTGCGCCGTATTGCTGATAATTTCGATATTCCCTATCCCCGCGACCCGCAATTTCCCAAGACGCCGATCAGCATCACACAGGCTGAATTCAATGCCGTCCTACTACAACTCGCTGATGCTGGGTTACCGCTCAAAGATGACCGCGAGCAAGCCTGGCAAGATTTTGCTGGCTGGCGAGTCAATTACGATCATTCTTTGCTGGCTCTCTGCGATCTGGTAATGGCGCCACCCGCTTTTTGGTCTAGCGATCGCCATATAAATTAACGGGAAAACGTAATTTAAAACGCCAGAAAAAACATAGTGAGAGCAAGTTGAAAGGAGAGCGTTTTCGGGAACTTCATCCAGCTTAAAGAGAAAGAGCGACGCAAATGCGTCGCTCTTTTTTTGTTCAGAAAATCAAACTTACTCTTCGCTACTACCTTCGTCAGTTTCTTCGCCTTCTTCGCCTTCTTCGCCTTCTTCACCTTCAAGCAGTTCGTCATCGACTTCAACTTCTTCGACTTCTTCAGCCATCGGGGCAGAGGCAACTATGATCATCGCATCAGTATCATCTAAAATTTCCAGATCCGAATCAATAGTAATGTCGCGCACAAAGATACCATCGCCGATATTTGCAAGGGTCGAAATATCGATCTCGATGCTATCCGGCAGATTTGCGGGCAAGGCTTCAATTTCAAGTTCTGTCAGACCAGTGACCAAAACTGCAGCAAAGTCAGTTACTGCACCAGCTTCGCCGATCAGCTCAACACGAACTTTCGCTGCAATTTTCTCGGTCATTGAAACAACTTGAAAATCAACATGCGTAAGGGTGCGCCGGATATAGTCCCATTGTTTTTCACGTACCAAGGTGGGGTATTCTTCGCCTTCCAAATTGACCATGATCAAACTGGATGATTCAGCTTTTGCCAAAATACGGCTGGAGGCTCTGTGGTCCAGCACGATCGCTTTCGAGTCGATCCCGTATCCATAAAGCACTGCGGGCAACTTGCCTTCGCGGCGCAAAACTTTAACTTTTTTACCAATTACTTTTCTATTCATTGCTTCTACAACGATCTTATCCATTTTTCTATCCTCGAGTGCCTCTCACCTCGAACCTTTCGAGATTACCACACTCTTTATAAATTTTCTCGGGCATGCCGAGGGGTTTTAAAATTATTTTCGACGTCGAAAGAGCAGAGACCCAGCCAATAAGACTAATCCTGAAAGCAGACCACCGATCGTTCCCGCAAGGATCGCTCTGCGCGTATCGATCAGCGTATTGACTTCGCCTTCGACATTTCCTGCCAAAAGAACGAGTGTCTCGATCCGCTCCGCGCGGACATCACGACCTGCTACCGCCAAAGAATATCCATCTCGCATTGAGATGTTATTTCCAGCAACAAGCGCTGCATTGCCCTGCAAGCTGATCTTCTCTGCTTTTAGCGCAAGCACAACACTCTTCGCCAGATTAACTTCGTCTGCCTTGAGAGCGGCAATGCGGGATTCGTGTGCCGAAACCGTATGCGCTTTCAAGCTGCTTGTGCCGCTCTGCTTCATACCAACTTCGTCTGCGAAGATATTTTTCGCCCCCGATTGATGCATGCGCACCAACCCAGCCTTGACACTCTCTGCGCCGGCGTTGGTCATATTGACAACTTGCGGGGTATTCACTTCTTCAGGTACTGTCTTCTCGTCACTCACGGAAAACTCCATTCATTGATCCGAGACAAAAAACGCGCCTCCCTGCGGAGGCGACTGTTCTAACGACGGGCATTATTTTAGCCCTAGAGTAGGCTTTCGTCAAGCAGGTGCAGCGCACTTAAAGAACGCGCTGCACCTGCAAAAATCAGTTTATTAGGCAGGCATAACTTCCTGTGCTTCAAGCTTCGCCTTTGAAGCTGACATATCCAGACGTGTGGAAAGCCAGAGCGCGATCATCAGCATGACGACTTCCATCCCAAAAACGGATGAATATGCCGCAAAAGCACTGCCGCCCAACAAATTACGGACAACATCAACAATAACGCCGCCGATCAGGCTGCCGAGCGCATGACCGATCATATTTGCCATGCCCCAAACACCCATGAGCATGCCTGCACGGATCGGGGTGGTGAACGAGATAATGCCGGTCAGCATCCCTGCACCAGCCATGCCGGTTCCCAAGCCCATCACAAAGACAATACTTTTGAATGCACTAGCATTTCCACTCAGACCGAGAACGATCAACGCTACAAAAACCAGAGCGCTGGAGATCATGCCTGCGCGCATCACTTTCATATAGCCAAGCCATTTGATCAAGACCGTGCCAGAGAGCAGCATCGCGATCATAACGCCAATGCCCCAATACATGGTCAGGCGGGTTGTCTCTCCAACAGGCATCCCTAATACAAGTGCCCCATAAGGCTCAAGCAGAACATCCTGTGCGAGCGTACCCAGGAAGGTGAAAAGTACCAAAATAAAGAAAGAACGGATCTGTTTATCCGGCAAAACCACTTCTTCCAAAACTTGCTTGAAGGGCATCTTGCTCGCGTTTTCAACTGCGCTTTCAACATCTTCACCACGTGGTTCTTGTGCAATAGCAGCAAAAGTTGCCAGAACAAGAACGATCACTGCCACGCCTATCGCAACTTGGGTCAGCCCAGCGGGATCATAATGTTCAAGAGCTTTACCCAAGCCACCTGCGCCAGCGATCAAGCCTAAAAGAGTTGCGACTTCGTACATCGTCACAGCGCGTCCACGCGCGGCTTCGCCGGTAAAACGATCTGCAACAAGCGCCTGAAAAGTGTTATGCCCAAGATTGCGTCCAACACCATAGATCAAAAAGGCAATAAATACGCCAATGCCGAGAACTACAGCGCTCCCTGCCAAATTGATCGAAAGTGTCACGATAGACATGATGCCCAAACCGATCAGCAATGCACCCAAAACGATATATGGTTCACGGCGTTTTCCGAAAAGCATAAAGCCATCGGAACGATAGCCAAACCAGACACGCGCGGGCGACACCAGCAAAGGCACAGCAAAGAAAAGCCCGACGAGTGAAGCAGGCATTTCCATCTCTGCGATCATTACACGGTTGAGCGTGCCGCCGATCAGCGCGCCACTCAGCCCGTAGGCAATGGGGAAAATTCCAAGACGAATATTGTTGAGAATACGAGCAACTGTTTTCATAAATACATCCTTTTCATTTTTTAGCCGCCAATCTTCGCAGATTACACGAAAGCATAGCGATAATTAGTGTGTATGTGTAGCTTTCGCCATATTCATCACAGCCTGCCGACCCTGCTGAATACAATCAGGAACGCCAATGCCACGATAAGAACTCCCTGCTAAATAAATACTATCAGGGAGCGTTCTTTCGATCTCATCCACTAAATCAAGATGACCAACATTTGCTTGCGGAAAAGACTTTAACCATCTAAAGGGGACGATCTGGACAGGTTCCGCCTTGATACCGATCAAACTCGCCAACTCATCCTGAACAATTTTCTGCAATTCAACATCCGACACTTCCGCGACATCGGGCTTGCCACCACCAAAGAAAACGCGGACCATGCTATAGGCTTGCGGCGAACGACTGGGCATCTTCAACGACGTGAATGTAATTGCATCAATTGCGCGTTTTTCACGCCGCGGGATCATCAATCCGTGAATACGCACAGCAGTCTGTGCATCTTCAGCCTTGTAGATAAATGTGACCGTACCAATATTCTGATGAGCAATTGTCGTCAGTTTTTCTGCTGATTCGGCCGCAACACTTTCCAGCAACTTCGCCGCAACATTGGCTGGCGTAGCAAATATCAGTGCCTTCGCAGAGAGTTTCCCTCCATTTGCCAAAGTGATCTGATAGCCATCATCAACTTTTTCGACTCTTTTGATATCCACATTCAAGCGCAAATCGCCGGTTAGCGCTTCCACAAGAGCATCGATCAGCTCCTGCAAGCCATGCACAAAAGCCCCAAAACGCGATCGGTTATCATCATTTTCCTTTTTAGATTTTCGTGCTGCCAACATACGTCCAAGAGCGGCCTTGAACAAACCGCCATATTCTGCTTCCATCTCGCGCATGATCGGAGAAGAAACTAGAATACTCTGCGTATCAGGGTTGGTATTGTAGATTCCGCCCAAAATCGGGCCGATAAATTTATCGAGGGCTTCGCGCCCCAAACGACGGGTGACGAACTCTGCCAGAGATTCATCTTCGTTGTCGCGTTTGGTGGGCTGGAAAGGCTCTGCTAATAGGCGCAGTTTGCCGCGTCCGCTCATAAGCGGGGATCTGATAAATTTAACGGGAGCAAGTGGAACGGCGACAGGCGTCCCGCCATCAAGGATGAACATGTGGCGTGTCTCTCCACCCGGATCGATCACCTGATCCTGAATCCCCAGCTCTCCTGCCAAATCCCATGCTTCTGGTTTGCGCGTCACGAAAGATTCGGGTCCCCCATCAATGATCGCCTGTCCTTCGGGTAGATCAACGATAGCTGTATCTACTTTGCCGCCCCAGCGATTTTCTTTTTCGAGCAGTGCATAAGAAAGACCATTTTTCTGAGCTTCCCAGGCAGCGCTCAAGCCGGTAATGCCGCCGCCAATAATAATTAATTCAGGCATTCTGACTCCAGGATTTCACATAATGCTTCAACATGCAAATCGCTGGCATTCAGCGCGGGGATATACTCGAGCTCTCCCCCACCTGCCGCTTCAAATTTAGCACGCCCTTCATGCCCGATCTCGTCCACGGTTTCGAGGCAATCTACCGCAAAGCCCGGGCAAGATACATCTAAGCTAGAAAGCTTCTCGTTACCCAGACTTTCCAGCACTTCATTGGTATAGGGCTTCAACCACTCCTGCCGCCCCAAACGAGATTGAAACGCTACCAGCCAATCTTCTTTATCAAGCAAAAGCTCTTCCGCGATCAATTCTGCTGAACGCAGGCATTGCGCTTCGTAGGGATCGCCTTTTTCTACATAACCTCTAGGAATACCATGAAATGAAAAGAGCAACTTATCTGATTTTTGTACTTTGCGAACACCCTCTGCAATCGCGCGGATATAAGCGGGATGGTCGTGATAATCACTGATAACCTGCACCGAAGGTAGCCAACGCCAACTCTTTAGCTCATCAAAAACAGCCTTGATGATCGTACCTGTGGTTGTGCCAGAGTATTGCGGAAAGATAGGCAGAATGATGAAATGCGTCGCACCTTTTTGACGGAGTTCTTCCAATCCGGTTTTAATGGATGGGTTACCGTAGCGCATCCCAACCGCGACATTTAGGCTGGCTTCCGGCAAACGAGCGCGGAGTTCGCTTTCAACTTTTTCCGCTAAATCGCGCGTGTGATAGAGCAACGGTGAACCACGCTCATCCCAAACACGCTGATAGAGCCTCGCCGAACGGCGCGGACGCGTATTTAAAATGATGCCATGCAAAAGCGGCAGCCAAAACCAACGCGGCATTTCTATCACATTGGGGTCGGCTAAAAATTGCGCTAAAAAACGCCGTACCGCTTTGGGTGTCGGCGCATCCGGTGTGCCAGTATTGGCGAGTAAAATTCCGAGAGAGGGTGAAGTTTGTTTTTTCAACATAGTTAAATCCTGCACAATCAAAGACACAGGATTTTACCGATAAAAACAAAAAACCTACACTAAGATTTCAGTAGGTTTTACTGAAAGGATACTAAGTCTCTATAACTAAAAACGTTCCAAATCAAAAAAGGTGTCTGTCTAAATAACCCAGCGGGGGGCGCTTTTATTTTTGTGTCTCGTTTACAGGGGGCAGTTCAAATTCTGGAGCTTTTTTATTAGAGCTGATTAGCTTTCACTCTATTGCTTTTTAGTGTATTTTTAGCCCCATATTTATGACCATATTCTATGGTCATAAATATGGGGCTTCATCGTCTACTTTAAACATAGATACATCTGCATATTCGCAGTCAAAAATACCCTGACACTATATCACAATAACCCATCTTGTTTTTACATAAGCGCTGTACCAATAACGCATATCCCTATCCACCTTTTACACGTCAATACTCGCAAATCTGACCATCTAAAAAATGTAAAAAAATAGGTAAAAAATGCAGTTGTCTATATGCCTTTTTCATCGAAAAAATGCGAAGGAAGGAACCATCTTATGCGGGTTTCAGTTACACACACTTTTGTCTAAAATCTAAGCAACAAAAAAGTTGATTTATTCACAGCCAAAGAAAAAGGTAAATCTATGTTCTATGGACAACACACAACTCAAGTAAGCGCCAGCAAAACCTTCTCGCTCCCCGAAGATTTTCTTAGCGACATCAACGATGACCTTTTTATCACACAAGGCTTTGATCGCAACTTGATCATCATGCCTGAAAATGTTTTTGTAGAGCTATATCAACGTGTAACTTCGATGAATATGGCAGACCCTTTGGCTCGCCTTTTACTCAGATTATTTCTGGGGAATGCCACACTTATCCCACGCAACAGCTCTCACGAGGTCACACTTTCGGAACAGCTCTTGAAATATGCCGAGTTATTATGTGGTGATATGGCGATTTTGGTCGGCCAAGGCGACCACCTTGAACTCTGGGCTCAAGGTCACTGGGAAGAACAAAAGGTCGATTTGCTGGACGTTAGCAAAAATGCCTACCGTTTTTCTTCTCTAAATCTCAGCGTATAGGATGAAAAAACAATGATCGAATTAAATTACGAACAAGCAAAAGATTTCAACAGAGCCTGGCTGAACTTCGAGCTTGACCTTCCTCTACGTCCACCCGCTGATGGTCAAAGCAATCCTTTCTATGTTAATCGAAGCGGCAACCCTATAGCCGAACTAAAAGATGCCTTATTAGCCCCTTTTTACAACCCACCAAAATTTTTCTTTTCTGGACACAGAGGCTGCGGAAAATCGACAGAGCTTTTGCACCTATTAGGTGACCCTGAAATTCAAAAGAAATATTGGGCTATCAATTTCAGTATCCGCCACGACGCCGATATTATCGACCTGGATTTTCGGGATGTCCTATTAGCTATTGGAGGGCGTTTATACCGAGAGTATCGCCAACTTGGCGGGGAACTACCGGAGCAACTACTTAAAGAATTGCACAGTTGGAAAGGCAAAGTGGAGCAGGAGATCCAAACAATTGCAGATGGCCGTATCTCTGGCATTGAAATTGCCGCCGGCATTGATGCCTTTTTCGCAAATGCTGGTTTGAAGATGAAGCTGGAACCCGCAACACGAGTTGAAATGCGACAAACTTTCGACAAAGATGTCACAGGATTGATCGCCGTCATCAATGCAATCACATCTGCAATATACAGAAAAGAAGGGCGCTTTCCTTTAGTTTTGATCGACGATATGGACAAACCCGATCTTGATAAAGCACGCGCCATATTCCATGATCGCCGTGAAATTATGACACAGCCTCACTGTGCCATCGTCTACACTGTTTCCAGCGCTTTGTTTTACAGTAAAGAATTTGATGCAATTCGCGATCAAGCAATTTTCTTGCCCAACATCAATCTATCTACATTATCTGGTGAAGGGGTTAATCACGAAGGCTATGCAGCCCTAAGGAAATTCATCGAGCTAAGGATGTCCCCTTCTCTTATCGCTCCAGAGGCGCTTGATCTCGCTATCTATTACAGCGGAGGTGTTTTCCGCGAACTGGCTCGTGTAATGCGTACCGCCATAGGACATGCGCGTCGTCGCGGGGCTCAACGAGTTGAAGTGGAAGATGTGGAATGGACAGCATCAGAGATCCGTAACGAATATCGTCGCATCCTTGATAAAGAAGACATGAAGCTTCTCCGAACTATTTATAAAACGAAAAAACTCGAGTTTGTTGGACGTTTGCGCCCCCTCCTTCAACTTTTGGCAATACTCGAATATCGCGACGGGGAAAATTGGTGTGATGTTCACCCCGTGCTAAGGAAATTACTCGATGGCTAATAAACGTGACTCTGTCCAACATTCATTTTTTGAGCAAGAACTGGAACGCATCTTTGATGCGCTATCACTTGCTACCAAATGGCAGTCCCCAGCTATTTTCTTCGCGATCTATGAAACCGCGGCAAGTGGCGCCGAGGCGGTCTCCGCCCTTGAAAGCCGACTAAACAAACGGGGGCAACACATAACCCACATCGCACCAGATATAGATGGAAAAAACAACCTCGCCGAGGAGGTCTTTGGAAAATCAGCTTGGAATGAAACCGTTTTCTTTATGATGCACCTAACCTTCAGCACAGATGCAGATTTATACGAAACAATTAGCGCACATAGCGATTTTCTCATAAACAATCGCGTTCGAATCGTTTACTGGATCACACAAGAAGATTTCATTGACTATGTTGCAAAAGCACCCGCAGACTGGGATATCCAACATAAGCTCTTTGATTTCTCAGAAGAAATTCCCTGGAGAAGTATTTGGTCTCGAATTGCCAAGAAAGCATGGGCATCAGTTAAAGACCAAACTCGCTACGCGGATGACTACTTCACCGAAACGCCTGCAAAAGACATCCTCTCTCTGGATATTCTCGATGACCCAAAGAGCTTACTCAAACGCTCTCAAATCTTGGTAAACCTGGCTCTTTTTTACTTTCGACAAAAGAATTTTAAGAAGGCAGCCTTATTGGCGTCACAAGCGATCGAGGTTGCCCAGCTTATAGGCGACAAAACCTTTACGGCTGAAGCTCAGATTGCACATGCCTTGATACAGGCAGATTTAAATCAGGAAGATAATGATTTTGACCTAAGGCAAGAACTTACTGGCATTTATTTCAGAAAAAGCACGGCATGGAACAACCTTGGTCATCTCTACTCCGTTCTATTTCTCTTTGACGACTCGCTGGCCGCCTATCAGAACGCACTTGAGATAGATCGTGAAAATGCTCTAAGTTGGTGCGGTGCAGCCGAGGCTTTTCTGGAACTAAACCATCTTGAAAAAGCAATTGATGCTTTTCAAAAAGCGATCTCTTACCGACAGAACTCTTCCCGTGCCTGGAAAGGCTTGGGCAAAGCCTACAGTATTACAGGGAATCAGCCAAAGTCTGTAGAGTGCTATATGAAGTCAGTGGAAATTGATCCTTACCAAAGAGATATTTGGGTAGAAATCAGCCAACTCGGGAGCAAGGGCGTTGCGCTGAAAGCCATCAAGTGCGCACTTGATCTCGACGCAAAGCAAGCACTTGGTTGGAATTTGCTAGGGAATATCCAATATCATGAGAAAAACTTCTCTGAAGCGATCCGATCATATTATCGGGCAATTGACCTGGATAAAACTTTTGGTTGGGCTTATGCCAATATGGCGTTGATCTATGCTCAGTTAAATCAACATAACAAAGCTGTTGTGCTGTTTATAAAAAGCATTCAGATATTCCGTAACGATGCGGATAAGGCACACGCCTATTATCGCCTTGGAGATACATATCGCGCTTCAGGGAAGTTCACTTCATCAGTCAGGGCATATCGCGAAGCAGAAAAGATTTTCAAGAACAGAACTCTTTTAGAACGAAACAGGTCGGTACCCGGTCCAATTCTCTTTGACGATCCTTCTATACAAAAGAAGGACAAGACCGCGAACGCCCCCATCAAACAAGCTGAAAACCGCGATGTTGTTGAAGCCATCGTCCCGAAAAAACCTGTGGCGGTTGTCAAAAACAAAACCAGCATCTCTCGCAGCAGGATGCTAAGAAAAGTTTTAGAAACGAATAAGCAAGCCAGGAACACCGAATACTGGCTGGAGCTTGGCGCATTCTATATTCGTAACCACATGTACGATCTTGCAGAAGATGCTTTCCAGGTAGCCATTGAGCTTGAACCCGAAAATGGCTGGTCTTATTACAAATTAGGGATCGCCTATATGTTCACAGGTCTCTATAAAGACGCAGTGCCTCTATATGAAAAAAGCATTCAACTCTTTGAAGAAAAGAAAGATAAGGCTTTGTCCTGGAACCAATTGGGCAACGCATATCGACGTCTCAACGAACATTCTCTCGCTGTAGCAGCGTACGAAAGAGCACGCAACCTTGAACCTGCAAAGAACAGCATGGTCTCTCGTGCAAGGCAGAGTTTACTAAGCAACTGCTACACATAGTACGGGTATTTGGCAGGATATCCAGAAAGGAGATTATGAATAAACACATAAAGGAAACCCGATCAAATTAACTGGGAAAGCCGAAAAGGCAGACTCTACTATTGTTGAAATACACGGCTCATAGAAATTAAGGAGAAAGAAAATGAGTGAGCACCAACTTTGGAACGAATTAGGAAATATCCACATCAACGCAGGAGAATACGAGCAAGCGGTCGGTGCGTATACCAAAGCAGTTGACCTTAACCCAAAATCGGGACGAGCGCATAAGAATCTTGCTACCGCTTTTATTCGTTTATCTGAACCCGAACAAGCGGTCTCCCACTACCAGCGCGGCATAGAGCTTTTTGAAGATTTCAACGAAAAAGCCGCAGCCTGGCACAACCTGGGCGTGGCATACCAAATGCTCGGTGATACTAAAAACACGCTGCTCGCCTTCGAGCGTGCGGCAGCCCTTGATCCTGAGAACGCACTCTATCAAAGCGACCTGGAGCTTGCACTTTCAGATATTTCTGAAGAGGTGCTTGAGACTGAAGAAGAGGTTGTGGCAGCAATCTCTGAAACGGTCGAAAGCGATCCTGAAACAGAAGCAAGTCAAAATGTCGAGAGCGAAGCGGAGAGCGTATCTACAGCTGAAGCAAATAAGAGCATAAGTTCGCTTGCTACTTGGCTTGAGAATACGATCTCCGGATCCGTCAAAAAAACAGACGAGATCGTAGAAGAAACAGAAGAAGAAGGAGAAACAGTTGCAGAAGAAGAAGCCTTCGCAGAAACTCTCGATGCCCCCCCCGTTGAGACTGTTGAAGAAGAAGCACCTTCTGTGCCGCCTGCAATCGCCAAAGATCTGATTCCCATGCTGGAAGAAAACAGCCCGGAACTCGATGCCAGCGTAGATGAATTATTCAACGAGATCTCGCAAGAAATAGCTCTCGCTGCTGAAGCACTCAACGCTAATGCAGAGATTCGTGAAGATCAAAAAGCTGATCTCGCAGAAATTGTTGAAAACGAAAAAGTTAGCTTTTCAGAGATTGTTGAGGATGAAAAGGCTGAACTCTTAGAGACCGTCGAAGATGAACAAGTTGAACTATCCGAGATCGACGAAGAAGATACTGACTTAGCAGAGATTGACGAAGAAGATGCTGACCTGGCAGAGATTGATGAAGAAGAAGATGCTGACTTAGCAGAAGCCGAAGAAGCAGATACGCTAATAAAGCACAAGTGGCTCTCCTTATCAGATCAAGAAGATGATGATGACGAGGAAGAAGAAGAGTTAGACGATGAAGACGAAGAATTCCTTCTTGAAGAAGATGAATTTGAAGACGACATCGAAGAGGAAGTAGCGATGAGCGAAGTTACCTCTGTGCTCGAAGCAGTTACAGAAAAAATCAACAATATCGGCAACGGCAACGGTAATGGCAACGGGCATAACGAAGCCCTGCAAAGCGCGACAGTTTGGGGCGAAATGGGTAATATCTTCTTCAATGCTGATATTCTCGATGGTGCATTGATCGCCTATAGAAAAGCACTTGAGCTGGATCAGAATTACGGCGCAGTGCTGCATAATCTGGCTTTGCTTCACATGAACAAAGGCGAGTTTACACAAGCAGCAGAGCTATACCAAAAGAGCATTCCCTGCCTGAACGACAACGCAGAGCAAGTTGCCTCTTGGAACAATCTCGGCAACGCCTATCGCGCCATGAAAGACTACGCACAAGCCGAGGAAGCCTATCGCAAAGCCGATGAGCTGGATACCCAAAAGATCACCTTAGAGAGCTGGACACGCAACGGACTTTTAGAGACACAAAAAGTGTGATCGGCTCTCCAAAAAGGAGAAAAGATGAACGAACATATTATCTGGAATGAGTTTGGTACCCTTCATTCCAATGCGGGTTCCTACCCTGACGCCATCGCGGCATATCGTCGTGCGATTGATTACAACGACAAATTTACCGACGCCATGCAAAACCTGGCACATGCCTATATGCAAACGGGTGATCTTGCTCAGGCAGCAAAAACCTATCTGGGCTGTATTGAGACTACGGCTGATTCCAAAGAGAAATTTGGTCTTTGGAATCAGCTTGGGGATCTGTATATGCAAATGGACAATGCCAGAGAAGCCCAAGTCGCGTATCAGAAAGCCAGCGCTATAGAGAAAGTGGATTTGGTAGATACTCAGCAATATGCAGATGTTTTTTCCGGGAAAGAATCAGAGGCCGAGGCAAACCTGTCCCCGTCGTCACGCTTGGATATTGGGCTTGCTTCCGCTTCAGAAGAATCTGCCCCGCCTGAACAATCTCTTTTTGCCCAACTCAAACCTGAACAGATCCACGTAAACCCTAAGCAGCCGCGCGCACGCATTGGCGTCCGTGGTCTGGTTGAATCGGTGCGTGAGCACGGCATCATCCAGCCGCTTATCGTTAGCCCAAACGGAGAAGAAGGACACTATATTCTCATCTCTGGCGAACGCAGGTTAGAGGCAGCGCGCGAGGTAGGGCTAAATACTGTACCTGCCATTATCCGAGAGGTCTCAGAGCAAGAGCGTCTTGAGTTGGCGTTGATCGAAAATGTGCAGCGGCTTAATTTGTCGTCGCTTGAACAGGCAGAAGCCTACACCCAGCTTCGTGATGAGTTCAATCTCTCGCCTGAAGAGATTGCCCGTAAAATGGGCAAGAGCAGTGTGGCTGTCAGGAATATGCTCCGCCAGCTTGAATTACCAGCAAAAATCCGGCGCGCGCTGGATGCCGGTCGTATTAGCGAAGAACATACGCGTGCCCTGTTGGGTCTCCAAAATGCGTCGAAGCAACTCATGGTGTTGGAACAGATACTAAGCCATGATCTTTCTGTCCGCAGAACCGAGGCGTTGGTGCGTACATTAGCTTCGGGTGAAGCAAAATCTCAAGATAACGAGAGCAAGCCACAGGTTGAGAGCGTGCCGCAAGAACTGTCCACACCGGAGCCGGTAGCGGTTATTGAAGATGTTGAGGAAAGGGTTGCTGATGAAGCGCCTCTTCCTATCCAAGAGTTTTCTGATGACCAGGAAGTTGCGCTCTTCTACTTAGACGAAAGCGACGTAGATCGCCCCGGCACAGACCAGGCGCTTCTGTTAGACATAGAGATAGCGCCTGAGAGGGACGAGGAGCCCATCGAAACAGAGCTCTTGTTGCCCCAAACTGCCAGCTTTGAAAAAGGTGAGCAAAGCTACTCTGAAGAAGAGGTCAGAAATCGGATCATCACCTTTGAGAGTGTGACAGCACAAAACCCGCAAAACGATAAAGCCTGGAGCCGTCTTGGCAAACATTATGCGCTTGTTGGAGAGAATGAAAATGCGATCGAGGCATATGTGCGGGCACTTGCGCTTCTCCCAAACAACGGCGATTATCACTATCAGTTGGGGCTGGTTTACAGCACTGAAGAGCGGTATATAGACGCGATAGAATCTTTCAAACACGCACTATTGCTGGAAGAAGATGAGATCATTATCCATTGTGCTTTGGCAAGCAATTATCGCCGCATGGAAATGCATGAGAATGCAGAAGAGCATATTGCTGCGGTCGCAGAAAGAATGGAACATGAAAGCGCCTACAATCGAGCTTGCTTCGAATCTATTTGCGGTAACACAATTAAAGCCGTAGAGCTCTTGCAAAGCGCCCTGCATCTGAAAGAAGCCACCGTTGAGAAAATTCAGAATGACCCTGATTTTGATTTTATTCGCCACGAAAATCCTTTTGCCGAACTGATCAGCGAAGTGGCTAATAATGCACCAATAACCTCTCTCTAATTACGTACTTCTCTCCCGTTTCAGCAAAAAAGATGAGCGAAAGCTCATCTTTTTTGTTTTTTCTGATTATATATTGCTTGACAAGGCTTAGTAAACACTGTATATTTACGGCGTTTATTTAAGGAGCATAGAATGGTTCGTCCAAAACAAGCCGATCAACATCCTGATTTACCCACCGCCATAAAAGAGACCGCCCGCGGTCTTATCGCGGAGAATGGTGCAGCATCGCTTTCGCTACGTGCCATCGCACGCGAGCTCAAGATCACCGCTCCTGCGATCTACAATTACTTTCCCAGCCGCGATGATCTAGTGACCGCCCTGATCGTGGACGCCTATAATTCGCTTAGAGACACTCTGCTTGTCTCGCAAGAAGGAGATGAAAAATCTCACGCCGAACGGATTTTTTCTTCGGCGCGTACTTATCGCAATTGGGCGCTAATGCATCCTGAAGAATATAGCCTGATCTTTGGCACACCCATTCCGAATTATCATGCCCCGATGGAGATCACTGGTCCCGCCGCCGCAGGGAGCATGTCTGTCTTACTAGGAGTCCTTGACGCTGCCTGGCGAGCTGGTGCGCTAAAAACAGAAGGGGTTCTCGACTCTACACCTGAAATGGTCCAGGCGTGGATCGATAAATTCAGCTACGATGGCGATCCTGCTGTGATCCAATTTGCAATGGCGAGCTGGGCACAAATTCACGGGATAGTATCGCTTGAATTAAATGGTCATTACACTGCATTTCCTAAAAATGTGAGTGTTGACTCTTTTTTCGAGATCGAAATTCGGGCGATGCTAACGCGCATGGGACTGAAAGGTTAATAAGATGTCGATCATGGAGAATTGGTCAGAGATAAAAGCTATTTTCAAGCGTTCCTTTCGCTCGTCTTTTCACTATGCCATTGCGACAGTGAGTGAAAGCGGAGAACCGCATATCACGCCCATTGGCTCATTGGTTTTGGGTAAACCCGGGCACGGCGTTTATTTTGAAGAATTCCCACATCAATTACCACGCAATCTGGAAGGGAATCAACAAGTTTGTGTGATGGCTGTTGATAGCGGAATCTCATTTTGGTTTCGCTCCCTGCTACGCGGCAAGTTTATTAGCCCGCCTGCTGTACGACTCTATGGCGTTGCCGGAAAACGTCGTGAAGCAACTGAAAAAGAAATTCAACTTTGGCAACGACGAGTGCGGCGCGTGCGCTTCACCAAAGGTCACACCATGATGTGGAAAAAGATGCGCATGGTGCGAGAAGTTCAATTCACACACATGGAGCCTGTTCATATGGGCGAAATGACAAAAAAACTATGGAAATAAATATGAAAAATCTACTCAAACTCGAAGAGTTATTTATGTTCGGCATCACCATCTTTCTTTTCTCAAGAATGGATTTTGCCTGGTGGTGGTATCCCGCCCTTTTATTCACACCCGATCTGAGTATGCTTGGCTATCTCGGCGGCACGCAGGCGGGCGCATTCACTTATAACTTGGTGCATCATAAAGCGATTGGCGTTAGTATCTACATCATCGGTACATTGAGCGCAAATCCCGCTGTGCAGCTTGCAGGCTTGATCCTTTTCGGGCACTCAAGTATGGATCGAATTTTGGGCTATGGATTGAAATATCCCGATTCTTTTCAAAAGACCCATTTAGGAATTATTGGACAAACACAGAAGCAATAGATCAAAGGAGAAAATCATGACTAAAAAAGAAATCTACAAATTTATCGCTTTCCCCGCTTTTGCCGCCGCGCTTATGCTGGCAGGCATGCTCACCACCTCTCTCTTTAGTGGTGGCGTCACCGCCCAGAATTTTGAGATCGTTTCCAATGTAGAGGACTATACCCGAAATATCATCGCTGCCGAAGGTCCCTTGCGTTTGATCCTGACCTTTGACAATCTCTTCCTCATATTCTACACTGCCGCCTTCATTTTTCTGGCAATAGATACCTGGAACGAAACAAATATCTGGCTCGTCGTCGTTGCGCTGAGTGCGCTGGTCATTACGGCATATCTCGACTTGCATGAAAACCACGACCTGATGGTACAACTGACTACTGCCATCAACGGGATGCCCATCTCCCTCGCCGACCTACAAGAGCGGATGCTCTGGAGCCAGCTTAAATTCCACAGCAGCTATCTGGGTTTCTTCCTCTTCGCCTTTGTATTGCCTGCAGATACCATTCTTGAGAAATTTCTCAAGATCAGCCTTTGGTTCGGCTATCTCCCCATCGGCGTTTTGGTCTACACCTTCCCCAATCATATTTTCGACTTGCTGCGCTACTTCTTCATGCTAGGTGGTTTATTCATCTTGGGCTGGAATTATTTCGTGCGTTATCGTAAAGAGGGCGCATGAGCGATATTTATACAAACACCTCCATCTCCACTGAACTAAGTAAACGCCTTTGGGCAATGCCAAAAGGCGAATTGCATGTTCATCTCGAAGGCGCAACCGATGCCGCTACCATCTGGGAATTGGCCCAACGCAATAAGGTAACGCTCCCGGCCGTGAGCTTGGAAGAGTGGAAATCCATGTATGCTTTTCGGGATTTCGACCACTTTCTTGATATCTATCTGCTGGCAACGCAGTGCATGCAAACGGCGGAGGACTTCGCCTTCATGCTCGATCGTTTTCTCGCAGAGCAGGCACGGCATAGTATTCGATACTGTGAAGTCTTTTTGAGCGCATCCTTTATGCTCGACAACTTCCCGCAGGATGAAGTCATCGCTGTCTTCGCGGAAGGCATCAAACACGCCAAAGAAAAGTATGACATTAGCATGCGCTTTATCCCCGACATTGCCCGCCACATCCCAGAGTCACGTTATCGCGTGTTGGATTTCATTCTCAAAGGGCAGGAGCAGGGTGTCTTTATCGG
>JABGQU010000202.1 GCA_018648605.1 Anaerolineae bacterium
AGCCTTTCTCCGCGAGAACTTCTCCATCTTTATACACATCTTTTCCTCGGAGGACAACCCGCGTCACACGCCCTTTCACTTGCCAGCCTTCAAAGGGTGTCCATCCGCAACGAGAGTACATCTCTTCGGCACGGATCTCG
The DNA here is from genome assembly GCA_018648605.1 of Anaerolineae bacterium. Lineage (GTDB taxonomy): Bacteria > Chloroflexota > Anaerolineae > Anaerolineales > Villigracilaceae > Desulfolinea. The sequence continues at coordinate 141 of JABGQU010000202.1, forward strand.
TATTGGGCATTTTCGTCCACTTCAACCCATGTCTCGGCCTGGTCTGGGATGTGGAAAATCTTCTTCGGGGCGGTATACATTTTTTCGATGATGTCATCTACCGTAAAACGACCTTCGCTGGCGGCTGTGAGCAAAAGCGGAAGCGCCGTTTCTAGTCCCGGAAATCCGGGCGGGGGCTTTTGCGAATCTTTCTCTTCAAGCGTATGTGGAGCATGATCTGTGGCGAAACAATCGATCACATCCATATTCTCCCAGAGAGTGTCAATATCGGCTTGGGTCGTTAATCTTGGGCGGACTTCTTGCCTACCTTCGCTCTTGATGCCGCGCTCTTCATCACAAAGCTGTGAACGGATAAAAAGATGATGCGGGGCGACTTCACAGGTCACCTTTAGCCCGCGCTCTTTGGCAGCTTTGATTATTTCTATCTCTTCTTTTAAGGAAAGATGCGCAATATGAACAGGACGGTCATAGATCGCCGCGAATAAAATCCCGGCAGCCATCGTGCGAGATTCGGAATGCAAGACGATGGGATATTCTTTTGGGTATTGCTCAAAGTGTGCGTGCCAAAGCGACATATCATCGAGGCGTAATTCACCGAAAGTGGAGTCGAGATACATTTTGAGACCGGCAGCGCGCGCGGCGAGTTTTGCAGCAACAGAGGCATTTTTAGGTCCTGCGCCGACAAAATGGGCATAATCACAGCGCGCTTTTTCTTTAGCGGAAGCAAGCACAAGGTTGAGGGTGTCTTCGTCGAAGATGGGCGGTTTTGTGTTGGGCATCGCGAAGATGGTCGTAAAACCACCTGCTAGCGCTGCAGATGTTGCTGTATCCCAATCTTCTTTGTGGGTTTGGCCGGGTTCACGCACGTGAACGTGAGGGTCGATCAATCCGGGGAGCTTCAGCATATTTCTTGTCCTTAGGTATAAAAAAAGAGAGCCACGAATGGCTCTCTAATAAATAAAACGAAAAGCATGCCCCGCCCCAATGGGCGAATCAGCTTGCGGTGTTAAGTGAAAGGGTTGCTTAGACATTGTGCGTGATTCTATGCAAGGGCGGGAATTTGTCAAGGTTAAAGTCTCAACTTACGGGTGGCTATGATGACAATCGTCACTGACTTGCGCTCTTGCCTCCTGCTATAATATTTCTCGTTATTCCAAAAAAAGACCGAAGGAGAAATAAAATGGGTTACGAAAAAATTACTGTCCCTGCAGAAGGGGAAAAGATCACCATGGTTGATGGTGTTTTACAGGTTCCTGACAACGTTGTATTGCCTTTCATTGAAGGCGACGGTACCGGGCGCGACATCTGGAAGGCTTCTGTGCGTGTTTTTGATGCAGCTGTAGAGAAAGCCTACGGCGGCAAGCGTAAGATCCAATGGATGGAAGTTTACGCAGGCGAAAAAGCCTACGATATGTTCAACGAATGGCTGCCCGCAGAAACCATCACAGCCTTTGAAGAGTATGTTGTCGGCATCAAAGGACCTCTCACCACCCCCATCGGTGGCGGTATCCGCTCCCTGAATGTTGCACTCCGCAAACTGCTTGATCTTTATGTTTGCCAACGCCCCGTACAATATATCGAAGGTGTGCCCTCCCCCGTGAAGCACCCCGAATATGTTGACATGGTCATTTTCCGTGAAAACACCGAAGATATTTACACCGGCGCAGAATTTGAAGAAGGCACCGAAGAGAATAAAAAGTTCATGGATATGATGAAAGAAGAATTCCCTGAACAATACGAAAAATTCCGCTTCCCTGACACCGCTGGTATCAGCATTAAGCCTGTTTCTCAAGAAGGTACCGCCCGCATCGTGCGCGCTGCCATCCAATGGGCACTAGACAATAACCGCAAAGATGTCAGCCTTGTTCATAAAGGCAATATCATGAAATACACCGAAGGTGCTTTCCGTAACTGGGGTTACGAAATAGCCAAAGGCGAGTTCCGCAATGATATTGTCACCGAGCGCGAAACCTGGATTTTAGACAATAAAGAAGCCAACCCAGAGATGACCGTTGAAGAAAATGCCAAAGCTGTTGACCCCGGTTTCGATATGATGGCTCCCGATAAACAGGCAGAGATCATCGAAGAAGTCAAAGAAGCCCTAGCCCTTTGGGACACCCATGGCGACGGAAAATGGAAAACCAAACTTAACATCCGCGACACCATCGCAGACATCGTCTTCCAGCAGACCATTACCCGTGCAAAATCTTTCGATGTACTCGCCACCATGAACCTGAACGGCGATTATCTCTCCGATGCACTCGCTGCCCAAATCGGCGGCATGGGTATCGCTCCCGGCGCCAACATCAACTACGTCACCGGACGCGCCATCTTCGAAGCCACCCACGGCACAGCCCCCAAATACGCCGACCTTGACCAGGTCAACCCCGGTTCCGTCATTCTCTCTGGCGAGATGATGTTCCGCTATTTGGGCTGGCATGAAGTTGCCGATCTCATCCTTAAGGGCATGAGCGGCGCAGTCGCAGCCAAAACCGTCACCTACGATTTCGATCGTTTGATGGATGGCGCAACCAAAGTCAAATGCTCCGAATTTGGTCAGGCAATGATCAAACACATGGACTAAAAGACTTAAGACATTAGACTTAAGACTTAAGCAAGACCCCGTTCCTTTAAAGGGAACGGGGTCTTTTTTTGTGGGACGCTGACGTGGAGCCGCTTCGCTCAGGTTTTGGGCTTGCTTCCGTTGTGGATGCGCGGGATGTGGAGAAGGGCTTTCTTGTGCCCAAAGCCAGGCTTGCTCAAATAACTTATATACGATTTTTTTTACTAAACGCTACACTTATTGACCAAC
>JABGQU010000059.1 GCA_018648605.1 Anaerolineae bacterium
CCATTTCTGCGCCAAAGAAAAAAGTGGATAGTTCTTCTGCTTCGCTGAGGGATGCGAAGCTATAATCGGTACGGAACGCCCGTGACCCGAAACCTGCTTCCGCTAAAAAGGCAAAATACCCGTCGAGATGCGCGGGCGGCGTAGGCGTGGAAACGCCTGTGCCTTCTGTCTCAAAAAGGATCATCATCCCACCCGGCTTCAGGATGCGGCGCATCTCTGTTAGCCCTGCTTCGAGGGCCGTTTTCCATTCTTCGCCGCCCCAAACCGCTAAATAGCAAAAGCTCCAGCCGGATACCACTAAATCGACGCTTTCGTCCGCCAACGGGATTTTGCGGTGATCGGCGACACTTGTTTCCCAATTTTTCATCTCCATCTCTTCGAGCGATTTCGCCGCTTTTGCGAGCATATGCCCCGAAGCATCGAAGGCTCTGATCGAGGGTACTTTGGGCGCAAGTAAACGTGTTAAACGCCCCGTCCCCGCGCCGAGATCGACCACGTCCAAATTTTCAAGCGCGACGAGTTTCTCGATCTCGCGCAAGATATTCCCCTGATGGTCTTCGCGTTGGATCATGCGTTCGTATTGGTCGGCGTGAGCTTCGTAGACTTCTTTTTCGGAGGGCATGTTATTTCCTTTTCAATAACTAACCTTACGCTTTAAACTCAGACGTTCAGCCCCCCTGCCCCTCGCTTCGCTGGGGCGTCCCCCCAAATGCTTTGCATTTAGGGGGATAGAGAAAGGGGAACTTTCCAGAAGTAATTTTTCTACATTCTTCTCCCCTAAATTCCATGATTTTGGAATTTAGGGGAGATGCCCTTTAGGGCAGAGGGGGCAAATATCATTTATTGCATAAGAGCAGTCAATAAGCGAAAAACTCCCGAAACCACATTTAACCTCGGTACAAGCTGCATGTATTCCCGATAATCATTCCCAAATCTTGCCAAGCAATACTCTTCCTCCTGCAAAATATGCAGATAAAAGAAGAGTGCCGCGCCAACACCAAAGAGCGTCGTCAGCCAATGTTGGGAGAGCAGCATGAAGGTGAAAGTTAAAAAGATATATCCTAAATATTGCGGGTGACGCACAATTTGATAAATCCCGGCTTTCACAACGACTTGTGTGTCCAGAAAGGTCTCACCCTCTTTGATCTCGCCATATTTTCTGAGTATGAAAAAGGGCGGAATGAAAAATCCCAGCGCGAGCAGAGCAAAGAATGCGCCCAACATCCGCAAGGGGCGTGAATCCCCGCTGCCGAGCAGGAGCGTTGTCCCGATCAGTGCGCCTGTCAAAATCGCTGCAATGAAAAAGCGCCCGTAAGGTTTGGTCATTATTTCAGGTTTTTATCCAAAAATGCACTTATCTTCTCCCAAAAATCGGGATGCAGGTGACAGTCGCTGTGCCCTTTAGCGGGAACCTCCCAAAGGCTGGCAGATGCCGGGTTGGCGGCAGCAAGCATATGTCCATGCGCGAGCGGCACAGTCTCGTCATCCACACCGTGGACGAGTAGGATTTTCCCCGTCGCATTGGAGATGTGGTTAAGCGGCGCGATCTTCTCGTAATCAATTCCAAAACGGATGCGCAAATATAGAAAAAGGGCGGATGCGATAAATTTTGGGATGTGACGTTCTTCAAAATGGGCTGCCATCAGCGAAAGGGGATGCGCCATTGCACCGACCGTGACCGCAGCTTGGATTCGTTGATTTTGCCCCGCTGCGGCAATGGACGCGCCACCGCCAATAGATAGCCCGATCAGCCCGATTTGCGTGGATGCATTTTTCTCGCCCACATATTTAACCGCGGCGAGCACGTCTTCGGTAAATGTCCCAACGGTTGGGGCAGTGATCTCTGAACTGCTGCCATGTTTACGTGCATCAATCGCGAGCAGGTTATAACCGCGTGGATACAGATTGCGAATATAGGGCAGCACCCGCTCAATATTGCGGCTCCAGCCGTGGATGAGTATGAGTGTGGGGGCATCGGGTGTGGATGGTATCCACCAACCGTATAGCTGCCCGCCTTCCGCGACGGGAATATGCACTTCTTCGAAAGAAATACCATATTTCTCAGGCGTTTTGCGGTGAGGTCTCTTCTCATAAGCATAGGCACGCCTTGAAAAGAGATCGAGAATAATGATAAATATAATCAGTAAAAGAAATAGCCAAAAGAAAAGCATTATGTTGTATTCCTATTCGTATGAAATATGGTCATCGTCTTGCACGATCAACCCTAACAGGCTGACCATCTGGACTGCTTGTGCGGGCGAGATGATAACTCCCTTGACGGCTTTTGCATCGATCTGCATTCCGTCGAGGGTGGAACCGCGCAGATCGGCATTTTTGAATTTGACATTCCGAAAATCGGTATGGCTCAAATCGCAGCGGTCGAAGGTGGTGTTTTCAAGTTCAGCACCTTCAAAGGTCGCGTTTGGAAGTAGGCATTTTTCAAAGCGGATGTGCTTCGCTTTGGCAGAGACAAAGACTGCCCTTTCGAGATTGCAGTCTTTGAAAAGGACATCATCCATTTCAGCGGAGAGCATTTGCGCGCCTAACAAGCGGCAGCTGATGAGCTCTACTCGACGCAGACGGCAGCTTTCGAGAAAAGTGACGGAGATGTCGCAGTTTTCAAAACGGACATCCCGTAGTTGTAAGTTTGGCAACCGCGCGCTTGTGAAGGTAATACGCTGAAGGAGACACTCTTCGATAAGCACGTTTTTAGCCTTTTGCTCGCTTAGGTCGCAGGAGGCTATTTTGCGCTCGGCAAATTCGTCGTAATCGCTGAGCGTGGAAAGCGTGAGGCTTTGCAGTTTTTCAGGGAGTTTGGGCGATAGTGGGGATTTCTTTTTCATAGGGTTAGATGACTCGAAAAAATTCCTTGGGGAACATTTCCAAAAGAGGTGACTTTGCACGCATAGGCTCTGATTTATTATCTCATGTTATGCAAAAACACTATGGTTCTTTGTTCAGCCCCCACCCCCCTCTCCCCCAAATTCTAAAAACGGAATTTAGGGGAGAGGCTTGGCTCTAAGAAAGTTTTTTCTCTGAAAAAAACATATCTACACTGGTTCCCCCTATTTTTGTTTTTCAAAATGGGGGATATCCGACAGGACAGTGGGCGTTATGATGAAATTAAAACAGTACGTAATATCAGTTATTATGGCACGATGAAGACCTTTCGGGTCTACAGGAATGCCTACGCCAACAACCCACGCATGAAGTCAAGAAGTATTTGCACATCGTTGAAGTTGCTCACTATCCCAACCGAGATGCGGACCGCGCCGGATTCTTGCCCATCGAAGCAGAGGGCAAAATCGTTGAAGCTGAGACGTTGTTTATTGCGTGGTTGCGAGAAGCAGGCAACGAGTTCAAACTCTTCGAGTTCGAGGGCAATTTCGCCTGCGCCCGGGTTACAGAAACAGCCGGTACGAAGCGAGATATTCAATTTATTGGCTTCTTCTTCGATATAACGATGGTCGAAAGCAACGCCATCTTTGTTGTAGAAATTAGCCGCAATCGTGCCGCCGCGCATTTCGTTTTTGAGATCGCCGTAAATGCGGGCGAGGGGTTCACCGGTGCTATGTTTCATCCTTGCGAGATTTTCAATGAGCCAGCCTGTTAGGCAAACCACACGCTCATGGATCGCATCGTAGCCGACTTCGGCGATGTGGCGCAGACCGATCTCAATGGCGGGGATATTCAAATAATCGACTGTGCCGTCTTCGAAGGCGGCGTGTCCCTCTGCCATATAGTGGGTGCTGGCTTGTACGGAGGCAACGGTTATCGTTCCACCCGCGAACCAGGGGCGTTGGAGCGTAGACAATGCTTCTCGACGGGCAATTAACGCACCCAAACCCGTGGGGTAGCCGAAAAGTTTATAAAACGAGAGCACGACAAAATCGGGGGCGTATCGGGATAAATCCAGTTGGTTGGTGGGGACAAAGGCAGCCGCATCCAGCAGCACATCCCAGCCATAGGATTTTGCTTCAGCGATCCATTCTAGTGGATGCTGGATGCCCGAAAAATTAGATTGTGCGGGGAAAGAGAAAAGGTTTCGTCCCTGACCCTGGGCTTGCTTCCATTCATTGAGCAGTTGGCTGTGAGAAAGGCGCAGTTCCGGCAATTCGACGGGGAGATAGGTGACCTGTGCGCCGCGCGCGTGGGCATATTCGCGCAGCCCGTTGACAGAATTATGATTGTCGAAAGCGAGGGCGTAGCGGCTGTTCTCATCGAAGGGATAGGATTCGCCGACGAGCTTTAGTGCGCCGCTGGCGTTGGCGGTGAAAATGACTTCATATTCAGCTGGGTCGGCGTTGAAGAATTCGAGCACATAGGCGCGGGCAGAATCGACGAGTTTTGTGGCTGCCATCGACGTGGGGTTGGATGAATGGGGATTGCCAAAAACGTTATTTTGCAAAATCTCCTGATGCTTGGCGATCTGCGATTCGGCGTAAAGCCCGCCGCCTGTGTAATCGAGGTAGATGTGCCCAAGACGATCCAGGCGGGAGTAGTCTTTGGCACGGAGGTCATCTAGCTTGGATGTTTTTTCGTAGGTGGGGTAGGCGGCGAGAAATTTGGCGAATTCTTTTTCGTAGGACATGAAGGACTCCTTGGCAGAGATTAACGATTATATTTTTGATGTAGATTTTACGGCAACTAAATAATGAACACATCTGTGAGCAACGCTCTGCGTTGCGGGTTCACCATTCTATCTGAATATCCAAAAAACTATCAATCCCAGCATAATCTCCAGCACTTGAATATAGCCAATCTGCTGGTTTCTCCACATATTCTTTGCGAACCGGGTTGTGATGAATATAAATGACTTTTTGAATCATCATTTTGCGATCATAGATACGTTTTGGTTGTACCCCTTCTTGCCAGAATTGATGTTCACGATCTTTCCGATGAGATAGTTTTTGTTGGCTCAATTGTTGGAGTATTCCCTGCTGACCATTCTCATTGAAATAGTCGATGCTTTTTCTTGACGTAAATGACCTGAACCTTGCGATTTCTTTTGACAGGTTATCACCAGATGCAACAAGGTGAAGATGCGTTTTCATGATCACATAGGCATAGAGCGTAATTCGGTTTTCTTTTTGAAGAAACCTGAGTGAATTCAGGATAATTTCAGCAATTTCAGGTTTATCGAAAAGGGGAAGCCAGTCCACAATTGTGGATGTTATAAAATATGGATTTGGGTCATCTTTTAGAAATTTGTAACTGGTTCGAGCCATGAGTGATTTTTTTGCTTTGTGTGTTGTGTTAGTGTGTGTATGTCGCAACGCAGAGCATTGCTAGGAGTATCAGAGTTTGTTTTCAGTTTTTATTTCTTAGTCTATCTTGATTTAATCAATAAACGAAACTTGTTATTGTTGATAAAACTTCTAGCGATATGACACTTTGCTAAAAAGAACCATCGTCGGTTGAGTAGGCGATGCTTTTCGCCGTATCGAAACCAGAATTAGATAGAAAATCTCATTTTGTGGTTTCGATACGCCCCGACGCGTGCCCTAATGGGTAAAAAGCATTCGGGTCTACTCAACCACCTCTAAAACAAAACAGTCATGTGGCTAGTAAAACCTTTACTCACATAAGAGCTTCAGCGTGTTTAATTCCCCTGCCAATTGTGCAATGATCTTTTGCTTTATTTTCCATCCGATAAAAACACTCATAATATTCACCGGAAATTTCCAGCGAATATCAGCATCATAGCGCAGCCGCACGCCTGCATCAATTTCTTCGAGGGTATATTCCACGTCTACAGTATTTACTTTACTTTCCAAATGAAATGCAATCAATTTATTTTCTGAAAAATTGGTGATACTGCCTTGCATTTCCATTTTTCCTTCGGCATCTTCTACAGTCTCTTGAAATGTGGTTCCAATTCTATTGGCTGTTTCGTGCAAAATCTCCGTTTTGGTGACACTAGACATCCACGCTTTAGCCTTTTCAGGGTTTTCTAGCCATTTAAAAACTTCACCGGGCGTGTTTTCTATCTCAGTGGAAGAAGCGATCTTCATCGTGCTTTCCTTTTGAAAGATACTTGTAGAGCTTTGTACCTAGATGGATCAGGTATGGAGGGCCTGATAGGAAAAGAGCGTTTTCTTTTACGTATACTAAGCTGTTGTAATAAGAATAATCGCAATTAGTGCGAGCAGAATCCCTATCCACTGCGAAGATTGTAATTTCTCTTTCAGGATCAGCCAAGCGAGAAAAACCGTCATGCCGGGATAAAGGGAACTGAGCACAGCGGAAATATCAAGACGACCAGCTTGAGCGGCAAGGATGTAGAAGAGGTTCCCACCAACGTCGAAGAAGCCATTGGTGGTCAGTAGATGCCAGCTACCCGATTTTATGCGAAAACTCTCTCGTTTTAAGAGCAAATAGAGGGCAATGCTTAACATGCCTGAAGAGCGTGCGGCAATCAATGGTCCAATGACTAAATTTTCGCTGGCTTCGTTCATGAAGACAAAATACAATCCAAAAGCGGTCCCTGCAAGGATCGGTAAATAAAGATGAGAATTTGCTTTGGTATTACCCTCATCTTTTTCTCTTGAGATCAAGACCACAGCAATGAGGGCTAATGCAAATCCCAAAAGCACGCCAGGTCGGGGCATTCCTTCAAGGAAACCGCCAACAAGAACAGGGATAATTGCGCCGATAAGCGCGGAAAGGGGCGCAACGATGCTGATGCGTCCCAAGCGCATGGCTTCAAAAAAGGCGAGCAATCCAATTGTGCCAACAAGACCAGCGGCGATACTCCACTTTAAGGTATGACTGTCGGGAAAGGGTTCATTGACAAAAGGAATTGCAACAAAAGCGAAGATCAGCCCAATCGCTTCCCCGTACATAACGGCGCGATATGCTCCGACTTTACGGGAGGCTAACCCGCCTGCAAAATCTCCGATTCCCCACGAAAGGGCGGAGGCGAGACCAAAGATAATTGGGAGCATATTATTCTATCTTCCCAGCCGCTCTCGCTCTCTCAATTACCTGCCGCGCAGACTTAACCAGCGGCATATCGATCATTTTTCCTTCAAAATCGATCACACCCGCTCCTTCTGATTCGGCAATTTCAAAAGCACCGAGCAGACGTTGAGCATAATCAATCTCCGCATCGGATGGAGAGTAGGCTTCATGCACGGGGGCAACCTGATTGGGGTGGATGATCTGCTTACCAGCAAATCCCATTTGTGCGCCGAGCATGGCATCCACTTTTAGGTTGATGACATCTTTGAAGTTGACGAAGACCACATCTATTGCCTGCAGCTCGTTTGCCGCTGCGTGAAGTACGACCTGACTGCGCGCAAAAAGAACTTCCTGCCCGCCGCGTGTTCGCGTTGCGCCAACGCTGGCGGCGTAATCTTCTGCGCCGAAGATGAGCGCATCCAAGCGGGGATGGGTGGCAATTTCTTTCAAATTGACCAATCCCTTCGCCGATTCGATGACCGCCAAAATGCGAACGCTGTTCAAATCCCAGCCCTGGGATAATTCCATCGCTTCGATCTTGTCGCTGACCCATTCGATCTGCGCCAGCGATTCCGCTTTGGGGATCACGACCCCGTCCGGGTGATGGGGCAGGGTCATTGACAGGTCATCATCCTCCAGCCCCGTACCAAAACCGTTAATCCGGATCAGTTTCTCAGATCTGCCAAAATCCAATTCCTGCAAAGATTTGGCGATCACTTCACGAGCCTTTTCCTTGCGGTTATAGGCGGTGCCGTCTTCCATATCCATGCAGATGCTATCCACACCGAGGGAGATGGCTTTTTCGATCTTCGGGCGAGAGTCGCCGGGCATGTAGAGTAGGGCGCGTCTTATTTTCATGGGGTTTCTCCGAGACTAGAAAGTAGAAAGTGGAAAGAAAATCTCAGTTCCTGAGCGGAAGGCGACTGCCTTTGAGCCTGTAGTCGAAGGACGGCTTAAGTGAACCGCTCTTCGTCTGCGCTACGCTCCGCTCAGAGACTGGATGTTTCTATTTTTCACTTTCCATGTTTTTCAAAAACATCACCGTTCGTTCAAATTCAACAACAATCGTACCATCGGACTTCTTCCCCCAATGCTTCAAGCGGACGATGCCCACATTCGGCTTCGACTTGGATTCTCGCATCTCCAGCACTTCGCTCTCGGCGTAGACCGTCTCGCCATGAAAAAGCGGATTTGGGTGCACGACCCGCTCATAGCCGAGATTGGCGACAATCGTGCCCTCGGTGAGTTCAGGAACGGTCAGCCCGGTTACCAGGCCGAGAGTGAAAATCCCATTGACGATGCGCTGCCCAAATTGCGTTTTGGATGCGAAATCTTCGTTGCTGTGCAGGGGCTGGGTATTCATCGTCAGCATCGAGAACATGACGTTGTCCATCTCGGTCACTGTTCTGCCGTTGGTGTGTTTGATTTTCATGCCGACGGAAAGTTCATTATAGTATTTGCCTGTCATAGAAACTCCTGATGAGAGACCGTGAAGAAGAAAAAGAGAAAGGTAGGAAGCTTTATTCTGTTTTTCTGCGAAAATCTACACGGCGGTCTCCTCCTTTGGTATCTGTTGAAAATGGTTCAAAGCCTATTTCACACAACAGCTGAATTATGTGATGCATAACGCGACCATCTTTTCCATCAAGTTTATGTAAAGAAAATTCAACTAACCTATCATGAAGGTCATATTCTTCCCCCTTCGTTGAGCAACTTGGAACAATCTTTTTGATTTCATCAATTATCCATTCAGATGTTTGGTGATCAGTTGAGATTACCCTACGATAATCAATGTAAACTCGGACATACTGATATTTCGTCATGATTTTTTCCTTTTCTTCTTTCTCACAGCCACTCACTCGTCAGCTTCATCCACTTCAACAAGCAACTCTTCTCGTTCTACCGTCTGCCCCTCGACGACCGCCAGCCTCGCCACCACACCCTCCATCGGGGCTTGGATGCGGATTTCCATTTTCATTGCCTCCAGCACGAGCAGGGTTTGACCTTTTTCAACGCTTTCGCCCTCGGCAACATTTACGGCGCGGACTTGCCCGGGCATGGGGGCGATCAACCGTCCAGATGATGCGCCAGCCGCACCGCCGCGTGCTTGCCCGGATGTCTTCTCCAGTAGCCAGGTGTGCCCACCGAAAGTGACCCAACGCCGCTTACCATCGCTGCTGACGTGGGCATCCACTTTACGCCCGTCTAGGTAAAAAGTCAGTTGCCCATCTGCTCCGCTTGCAAAATGCACCTCGGCGGTTTTCTCGCCAAATCGGATTTGATAGCCCTCGCCGAGCGGGTTCACGTCCAGCGTTAGGGATTCGTTTTTGTGTGAAAAATGTGATTTCATGCTAGTCTCCGAAGTACTCCGCCACAGAGACACAAAGGACACAGAGAAAAGCTTTTGTGGTGAGAAAAAAGTTTCAATACGTCATTGCGGGAGGCTCCTTCGCAAAAGCGGCTCGCAGTGACGTATAAGTTATGTTTCGTATTAATCATTATTCCTCCGTAATCGGAATCCGCTAGCGATTTTCCAGGGGCTAAAGGGGTCGGGGGAAGATGATTGGGATTCGCATCCCGCTGAGGAGGCAGCCAGCAAGCCGAAATCCACGAGCGATGCGGCGATTATCGCCTCGAACGCGAGATTTGGGCTTGCTCGGAGGTCACCCAGCATCGCTTCAGCCCAACGCGTGGTCACGATCCCCGCTTGAAAATCATCGTGATCAAGGATATTTTGGAGCAATGCTATATTGGTAATCACGCCATGCACGACGGTGTGGCGGAGCGCAGATTGGAGTCGTTGAATGGCGGTGGCGCGGTCTTCGGCGTGGACGATGATTTTGGCGAGCATCGGGTCGTAAAAGTGGCTGACCTCGCTGCCGGTGGCGATGCCGCTATCGACGCGGATGCCGGGGCCGCTGGGTTCGACAAATTGATAAATAACGCCCGTGCTGGGGAGAAAATTATTTTCAGGGTCTTCGGCGTAGAGCCTGGCTTCGATGGCGTGCCCGCGCTGGGGAAAAGTTTCGTGCGTATAAGGGAAAGCCTCGCCCGCCGCAACGCGGATTTGCCATTGAGCGAGATCGATACCCAAAACCAGCTCCGTGACCGGATGCTCAACTTGCAGGCGGGTGTTCATTTCGAGAAAATAGAAATCGTGCGTGTCGGGATCAACAATAAATTCGACTGTGCCAGCGTTGGTATAGTTGACGGCTTTGGCAACATTTTCGGCGGCTGCACCCATTTTGGCGCGGAGTTCGGGCGTGAGCAGCGGCGAGCGGCTTTCTTCGATCACTTTTTGGTGGCGGCGTTGAACGGAACATTCGCGCTCGAAAAGATGGGTGATGTGTCCGTGCGAATCGCCAAAAACCTGAAATTCGATATGGTGCGCTTTGGGCAGATATTTCTCGGCGAGCAGACGGTCATCGCTGAAGGCGTTGAGGGCTTCTCGGCGAGCGGATTCTATGGCATCTGGGAGTTCAGCTTTTTTCCAGACAACGCGCATCCCCTTGCCGCCGCCACCAGCCGCAGCTTTGACGAGAACGGGGTAGCCAATTTCATCGGATGCGCTCTCAAACTCGGCGAGGGTTTCGATGCCCTCTGCGCCGGGGATAGTCGGTACGCCCGCGGCTTTCATGCGGATTTTCGACTCGGCTTTATCGCCCATGATGCGGATGGCTTCCGGGGAGGGTCCGATGAAGGTTAATCCCGCGTTTGTGACAGCTTCGGCGAAGTCGGCGTTTTCGGAGAGAAAGCCATAGCCGGGATGGACGGCTTCTGCACCAGTCTCGCGCGCGGCGTTGAGCAATTTCTCTACATTTAGGTAGGATTCGTTGGGCGCAGAATCGCCGAGCAGAATCGCCTCGTCTGCTTTTCGGACGTGGAGGGCGTTTTTATCTGCGTCAGAATAGACGGCAACGGTACGAATGCCGAGTTCTTTGCAGGCGCGGATGATGCGGATGGCGATTTCGCCGCGGTTGACGATTAAGATTTTTTTGAAGGGGCGTTTTTTCATAGTTTTATCCACAGATTAGGCAGATTGAGCAGATTTTTAAGAGCATTGGAACGCGGATGGCGCGGATTTTTTGAACCGCCAAGGCGCAAAGAGCGCTGAGAGAAAAGAATTAAAAAAACTTGGCGACCTTCGCGTCTTGGCGGTTATTTTTGTCTTTAAAAATCCGTGTAAATCCGCTAAATCTGCGTGAATTCGCGTTCTATTCTTTTTACATGCGGAAGACGCCGAAGCCTTTTTCTTCTTTAGGTGCGTTTAAGGTCACTGAGAGAGCCAACCCCAAGACTTCTCTCGTGTCGGCAGGGTCGATGACGCCATCGTCCCAGAGGCGAGCGGTGGAGTAGTAGGGATTGCCTTCGGTTTCGTATTTTTCGAGGATGGGTGCTTTGAAGGCGTCGGCTTCTTCTATATTTAGCTCTTCTTTGCCCTCACGCACACGTTGACCTTGTTTGACGGTCAGCAAAACATTGGCTGCCTGCTCGCCGCCCATGACGGAGATGCGGGCATTCGGCCACATCCACAGGAAGCGGGGCAGGTAGCCGCGTCCGCTCATGGCGTAGTTGCCTGCGCCGAATGAGCCGCCGATGACGACCGTCAGTTTGGGGACACTCGTATTCGCGACAGCGTGTACCATTTTTGCGCCTTCTTTGGCGATTCCGCCTGCTTCGTAGTCTTTGCCGACCATGAAGCCGGTGATATTTTGCAGGAAAACGAGCGGGATGCTGCGCTGCTCGCAGAGTTCGATGAAGTGCGCGCCCTTCGAGGCTGATTCGCCGAAAAGGATGCCGTTATTGGCGATGATGCCAACGGGGTAGCCCCAAATTCTCGCAAAGCCTGTCACCAAAGTCGTGCCATAGCGGGCTTTGAATTCGCGGAATTTGGAGCCATCGACGAGGCGGGCGATGATCTCGCGCACATCGTAGGTTTCGCGGAAGGTACTCGGCAGGACACCGTAAATCTCTTCGGGGAGGTATAGCGGTTCTTCTGGTGGAAGCAAGCCCAAATCACGGATGTAACTCGCGTCCTGTTTGGCGGGCGGGAGGGTTTCGACGATATCGCGCAAAAGCTGGATCGCGTGGTCATCGTCCTCGGCAAAATGATCCGCTACACCGCTTTGACGGGTGTGGACATCCGCACCGCCGAGTTCTTCGGCAGTCACATCTTCGCCCGTGGCAGCTTTGACGAGCGGCGGACCACCCAGAAAAATCGTGCCGGTGTCTTTGACAATAATGGCTTCGTCGCTCATCGCGGGGACGTAGGCGCCGCCCGCGGTGCAGGAGCCCATCACGGCGGCGATCTGCGGGATGCCTTTGGCGCTCATGCGCGCCTGGTTGTAGAAGATGCGCCCGAAGTGGTTTTCGTCGGGGAAGACTTCGGCCTGTAAGGGCAAAAATGCCCCACCAGAATCGACGAGATAGAGGCAGGGCAGGTGATTTTCTTCAGCGATCTGCTGAGCGCGGAGATGTTTTTTGACGGTGAGCGGATAGTAGGAGCCGCCCTTGATGGTGGCGTCGTTCGCGACGATCATGACTTCGCGCCCTGAAACACGTCCGATGCCCGTGACGAGACCCGCACCCGCCGCTGCACCGTTATACATATCTTTGGCGGCGAGGGAGGAGAGTTCGAGGAAGGGAGCGCCGGGATCGAGCAGGCGCGCGATACGCTCACGGACGAAGAGTTTGCCCTGTTCCTCTTGGCGTCTTCTGTATTTGGCGCCACCACCCTCCTTCGCTTCGACGAGGTGACTGTGCAGCTCGTCGGCTAAGGAGCGGTGGTGGGCGGCATTTTCCTTAAACTTTGGATCATTTGGGTTGATGCTGGTGGGGAGTACGTTCATGGTTTTCCTTTGGGGAAAGTAGAAAGTGGAAAGTAGGATGATTTTAGCATGGGAGGCGTGATGCGTGATAAGTGATGCGTGATAAGTGATGCGTGAAAAAGAAACCGCCAATCTTCGCTAATCTGCGCAAATCTTTTTCTTTTTTCGCGTAAATTAGCGTGATTAGCGGTTAAAGACTATTCTCTATTTTCTACTCTCTACTTTCTAGCTCCTTCAGGAGCGCCTCTGCTTCTTCATAGGCAACCTTGTAATGATAGGGCGGACCATCGTCGCAATGCGCCAGTTGCAGGGCTTTTTGGGCATATTCTCTTGCCAATTCTCTATCGCTCAACCCATCCCCTTCAACCTGCAACCTTAAACCTTTCATGGCGAGCGTAGCAAGCCAGATGTTCACATCGGCCCCCTGCAGGACATAGCCGCTGCGCTCGGTGATGAGCAGGGCTTCGTGTGCTAGTCTTAGCACTTCTTCAGGATTACCTTGCGCGTGGCGTAGCTTTGAGACTTCGAGCAGAATATTGGCTTCAGCATCAACAGAATTAATCGCCCGACAACGCCGCAGGCTCTCGCTGAGATGTTTTTCGGCTTTTTCTAAATCTCCGTTTTCTCTATGAGATGCACCGAGTAGCCAGTGTGCCCGCACATAATCACGAGGGTGCTCGTATCGTTGTTTAGTATCTTCGTCTGCCAATTCCAGCGCACGGGTGGCGGATTGGATCGCTGATTGTAGAATTTTGAATTTGGATTTTGGGTTCTCACGCGCCATCAGGAGGGCGCGCAGGGAGCGGTATGCCCAAATCATGCCTTGAGATTGAATTTCTTGCTCTTTCTCAAATAATCGTAGCCCTTCATCCAATGCTTGCTCTGCCTCCGCCCAGAGACCGCGATAGGCAAGCACACGTCCCAACTCCTGATGTCCGATAGCTTCCTGGAACTCATTTTCAGTTTCGCGGCAGAGATCAATGCTGCGGCGCAGATTGCGCTCCGCGTCGCCCAGTGCGCCGATGATGAGTTGTTGTGTCGCCACGTTCCCCAGCCCGATGGCGACACCTTTCTTATTCCCGCTTTTTTCATAGGGTTCATTTCCTGCTAGAAAAAGCGGAACCGCGCGGCGCGGCTCGCCGTTCAGGGAGTAGGAATTAGCGAGAGAATTGAGTGTCCATGCTTGGTCGCTCTCTTTAGACAAAAGTGGTGGTTCACTTATGTCCTTAAAAAGTGAAACAAGGAGTTCGATTTCAGTTTGATATGAACCAAGTTGAAAATAAATAGGCTTATACATTCGGTCATAATACAAATCACAAGCAGCATCAAACTGCCCCGCCCTGACCATGTGGTGATAGAGTTCGATGACGGGGGCGAGGTCGTTCAGGCTTTCGATCTTTTCTTTTTCGGGCACGGCTTCAAAATAATCTTTCAAGCGGGTGTGGGCGGCGGTGCGGGCGGGGGCGGTTAAGCGTTCGTAGGCATAGCGGCGCACGATGGGGTGCAGGTCGTATTTGTTGGTGGGTTTGTCCCAGTGGAGGAGGCCTCTTGTTTCTAATTGTTTTAGTTGATTGTCGAGAAGTTCTTGAGTGATCGGGTTATCTGGTTGTTCTACAAAAATCGCTAATAGAGTTTTATATTCTGTGGCAGAACGCAAACAGGCAATTGTGCTGAGTAGTTTTTGTTCATCAGAGGACAACGACTCATAGGCAACTTCGAGAACGTGGTGTTTGTTTTGAATGATGTCGTTGGTAACATTCAATTCTTTTGCTACGGAAACATCATTTGGCTTTGAGCGATTGCCGAGAATATAACCCGCGAGGATACTCAGGGTCAGCGGGTGGTAGCCGTAGGGAGCGCAGGTCGCTACCATCTCGAAACGCGTGCCTTTGATGCCCTGATTCTGGAAGAAGGCGACCGCATCGTCTTTTTCGAGAGCGAGTAATTCTTTTTCGAGGCAGCCGTTTAAAAGATTTCCGCGCATTTCGACGGCGCGTGGGCGTAAGCGGGTGGTCATCAGCACTTTGGCCTGAATAATGCCTTTTAAGCTTGCCAGTCCGCGCAGGAAATCGTCCGCTGCGGGGGAGACGCAGTCACGCCGTCTTCCCTCACCCTGTCCCTCTCCCGAGGGGAGAGGGGACTCATCTTCGATATCTTCCTGGTATGCTGCATTCATTCCACTGTAAGCGCGCAGGGCACGCTCGAAGCCATCCATGACGAGCAGGATGCCTTTTTCTTCGAGGGCTTTTAGGAGCGTCTCGATCTGCAGGCGTGGCGCGGAGGGGAGTTCGACGTTATTGCCCAAAAGATATTTGAGTGTATCTGTGAGAAAGTTTTGAAAGCTGGCATCCCCTTCGTAGAATGACCACCAGATGGCTTTCGTCCACTTGGTGCGGTCGACTTTGTTGAGCAGCCAGTGCCAAGTGAGGGCGCTTTTGCCAAATCCGCCGAGGGCGCGCAGGATGATGAGGGGTTCGTCTTTGGTTTCGAGCCAGTCGGTGAGAGTGTTGAGTTCCGTTTCGCGACCGGTGAAGTTCCCCGTTAGGGCGTAGCGGTGTTTGAGGTGCCAGCCTTTGGGGGCTTCGGGTTCTTCTTTTGGAGTAGGCGGAAGAATGTTTACTGTCCCGCCCGGCGCATTAATGATTTGCTCAGCATTCTGTGTGCCAATACTTTGTAGTGGCGTAGGAGAAGGTGATGGCTCAGGAAATTTTTCTTCGTCTTTTTTCTCTTCATCTTCTGATTTATTCCAAAGAGAAATGCCCTTTTCAACAAAAGACAAAACAGCGACTGCAGCAACGCCAAATAATGCCCAAAATCCGCCCGATGATTTCCACTCAGGGAAAATAGCCAGACTAATTGCAATCACAATGGATAGCAAAATCAGATAGATAATTCCAACAATGATACGTTTTTTCATGGTGCTGCTCCCCGAGTGATGATGAGTCCCTCCCCCGCGTGCGGGGGAGGACAGGTGGGGCTTTTTCGCCCCCCCTCTAACTCCCCCGTCAACGGGGGGAGAACTTTTTTTTTATAACTATTTTACCCGCTTTCAAATTTGCGATATTCGCCTATTCGTGCAATTCGTGTTAAATCTTTTTAATCCGCGTAAATCTGCCAAATCTGCATTCTATTCTTCTAACTACAAACCTTCTTATTCTTCAAGAAAAAGGCTTCTTCGGTACTCTCAAAATCAAAACGCGTGCATTTGCCACGCACCCAGCCGTCATCGCCGGGGGTGCCGAAGTCTTCGGGCCAGAAGGCGGCATCCGCTTGCAGGGCGTAGAAGATCTCGGCATAGAAAGTGCCGTCGCCACGTGGAACAATGCTCAGCCCCTCGACCTGAAAAGCGCCGATCTCGCCCGCATCGACGCGTTTTTGAAGCTCGGCTTCGAAGATGAATTGAGCAACGGGCTCAAGCATAAAGCCGACGGGCGCATCCGCTGTGTTGACGGAGCCGAAGAGGGATGGGTCAATCTCGGCAACGGGGAGCGGTGTCTCGGTCGATTCAGGCAGAGATGTTGGTGCGAGGGTTGCAGTCGGGAGCGGGGCTTCGGTTGGGGCTGCGACAGGTGCATCCACGCTTTGCGATTGACAGGAAGCGAGTAGCAGGAAGATGATGGGGATGAGAACAAGGTATCTTTTCATGGGAGCAATTTTACCCCACGCACGAAGCGGATAATGATCGCGGAAATGAAAAGACCACAGAAAAAATCCTGTGGTCTCGTTTTTGTGGATACGAGACTGCGTCGTCAGGCTAAAGCCTTCCTCGCAGTGTCATGTCATCATCTACACGATCGTTACTTCTGCGCCTTCATAACTCGTGCTCAACTCAAAGATGCGCGCATCCAAACCGGCGGAATTAAATTCAGCTTGCATGGCCGCACCGATGGCAGGCTCTTCTTTGGGCGAAAAGGCGATCAGGCTCGGGCCGGCACCAGAGAGCGCAACAGCCGCTGCGCCGGCTTTCTTCCCCGCTTCCAGTGCGGCGATCGCGCCAGGGATTAAGGGTAAACGTTGGGGCTGATGCAAACTATCTTTCATCGCAATGCCGAGCAACGCCAAATCCCCTGTGCGCAGAGCTTCGGTCACCAAAACGGCGCGGCTGATATTGTAGACCGCATCTATTCGTTTAACTTCTTTGGGCAAGATCGCGCGCGCCTGCTGGGTGGGGAAGTCAAAATCGGGCAAGACCACCGTCGTATGGATGGGACCATGATTTGCTTTTGTTGGCAAACGCATCGAAATAACGCGTTCCTTATGCAGGATGGATGCCACCAATCCGCCCAACATAGCCGGCGCAACATTATCGGGATGCCCCTCGGTTTCTATCGCCAATTTCAGGATTTCCTCATCCGTAAAGGGATTGCCGAGCAAGCCGTTCGCGCCGAGCATTCCGGTTAGCATGGCTGCCGAACTCGAGCCCATCCCTGAACCGAGCGGGATACGGTTTAAACACTGGATATGCAGTCCCGGGCAGGATTTCTCCGCTAAATCGTAAATTTGCAAGGCAGCCTGCGCGATGGCATTCTCCGCATTCTGGGGCAACGTTTCCTCTCCTTCGCCGCTGACTGTCACGCGGATATTGCTGTCGTTGGTGCAGGTGAACTCTGCTTCGTTCCATAAATTTAGTGCCAGCCCAATAGCATCAAAGCCAGGACCAAGATTAGCGGTTGTTGCGGGGACTTCTACATGTATTTTCATAATTTCTCTTCCGTGAATAAATTTCAGGGTAGTGCGTAACCTAAGTGATGTCATTGCGAACGCAGCGTAGCGGAGTGTGACAATCTCCCTCACTTACGGGGAGACTGCTTCGCACGTGTCCTTGATGTTTCTGCAAGGGAAAACGGCTCGCAGAGACAAATAAGGGGATGGTATCACTTATTGATTATGCACTAACCCAATTTCAGCACAGTGTAACGTGAATACGCTGAAAAGGCGATGTCATAAAGCTAAAAGGTATCTAAAAAACAACTTGTCATTGCGAGCTAGTTTTATCGCGAAGCGATCCCCAAGTCGGTGAGGGAGACCGCATCCTCCCCTACGTTATAATCGCCCCATCTTTTAGACTCAGGAAAAAATATGCAAACCACTCCCCCCGTTGTAGATTACTCTAAAAAATGGCTCGTGCTATCGGCTGTCAGTATGGGCATCTTTCTCGCAACCATCGACGGCAGTATCGTCAATATCTCGCTGCCGACCCTTGTTCACGCTTTTAAGACCGATTTTGCCCTCGTGCAATGGGTTGTGCTCTCTTATTTACTAACTGTCACAACACTGGTGCTGGGTGTTGGTCGTCTCGCAGATATTTACGGTAAGAAACGCATCTACACGGCGGGATTCATCGTCTTTACGCTTGGGTCGGTGCTCTGTGGCTTCTCGCCAACGATCCAGGCCTTGATCGGATTCCGTGTCGTGCAGGCGGTTGGGGCATCCATGATTATGGCGCTGGGGATGGCTATTGTCACGGAAGCCTTTCCGGGGTCCGAGCGTGGGCGCGCGCTTGGCATTACGGGCACGATCGTTTCGGTGGGCATTGCCCTTGGTCCTACGTTGGGCGGCTTTATCATCCAGAACATCTCGTGGCGTTGGATCTTTTTCGTTAATTTCCCGATCGGCGTGCTCGGCACATGGATGGTCACCCGCTATGTGCCCAATTTTCAGCCAGCCGGCAGGCAGCGCTTTGATTATTGGGGCGCACTAACGCTTTGTGTAACGCTGCTCTCCTTTTTGATCGGGCTAACGACCGGGCAGCGCATTGGCTTTGGCGAGTTGCCCGTCATTTTTCTTCTGGTGAACGCACTCATTTTTCTGGGCATTTTTATCAAGCTTGAGCTACGTCTTGACGAGCCAATGCTCGACCTGCGCCTTTTCAAAAATAGTCTTTTCTCGGTCTCGCTCACGACCGGTTTTATCGTCTTCGTCTGTTTGTCCGGCTCGATCCTGCTGATCCCCTTTTATGCCGAAAATGTGCTCGGCTTCAACCCGCAGCAAACCGGCATGTTGATGGCGATCGTGCCGATTGCACTCGGCATCTCAGCCCCTATTTCAGGCATACTCTCCGACCGTTACGGCACTCGCCCCATCACGGTGGCGGGATTAGCGATGCTGACGGTTGGGTTCATCTTGGTCAGTGGATTAAATGCCGAAACGACTGCCCTGGGATATGTGCTCCGCTTTTTGCCGGTCGGTATCGGGATGGGCATGTTCCAGTCCCCCAACAACTCGGCCATCATGGGCGCCGCCCCGCGCTCGCGACTTGGAATTGCTTCCGGTATGTTAAGCGTGACGCGCACCCTCGGGCAGACCACCGGTATCGCCATCCTCGGCGCCCTCTGGGCTGGACAAGTTTTCAAACACGTTGGCAATCTTCTGCCAGGCGGCGCGACCACGGCACCGATCGCGGCACAGGTGGCTGGCTTACAGACCACCTTCCTGCTCGTCAGCGTGCTGATCTTCTTGGCATTACTGCTCAGCATTTGGGGGATGCGCGAAGAAGGCAAGCAGAAAGCTTGATATGGCTAAGAAGTTAAAAAGCCATCACACAGAAACAGCTTAGGGTTGTATATAAGGCATTACGTAGTGCCTGTTAGGTGGAGCAATAAAACTCCAACCTGATTAGCTGATGTTATGCAAAAGATACCTTTTACAGACCTTGGGGCTGCCCTCACCCTCCGCCCTCTCCCAAGGGGAGAGGGGACTAAGTCCCTTCTCCCTTTGGGAGAAGGTTAGGATGAGGGGAAACGACAGTCTGTTGTTCATCACTGCGTAACATCAGTTACTAAGGAATATTTATGAAAAATATAGCCCGCTACGCATGGTTACTATTGTTCTTTGTTGGCATGAGTCTCGCGTTTTACGCCTATGACAACCTGATTGTCATTCCTGCCTTAGATCCAGCTGATCCTGATCGAGGATGGGCCTGGCTGACATCTGACCCAGATGTTATTGAATAGACCTCTTGCATAAGTCAATTTAGCTCAAAATTGTAGAGCGAAGCGATCAA
>JABGQU010000203.1 GCA_018648605.1 Anaerolineae bacterium
CTAAAGTGGACGACATAAACCGGAATCAGTGGATGATTTCACCGGAATCCGCATTCTGGGTGCATAATATCCGCGAGAGTTAGCTTTTTTACTTCTTCAGGGGAGTATTGCAAAGCGTCTCGCCAGGCTTTGTTGACATATAAAAAACGCTTGTCAATAGAAAGGATTTGGACAAGATTGTCGATATGATCCAAATAATCTTCCAGTTGTGCGCTTTTATTTTCAAGGCGTACATAAATGATGGCAATAGCCAACCCTGCTAGACCGCCAAATAAAATTGGTATAGCAAAAGCCTTGAATTCCAGAGATATCTCTTGAATGCCTAAAAGTCTCTTTTGAAAAAGAGAGAAAAAACTAAGAATTAGAGCAAACCCTAAAGAAGAACCGAAATAGACGCCTATCTTTTTTTGCATAATCCTCCACTGTTTTCTACGACAAATTCATTATATACGATAATGGCGTTCTGAAAAACCATCAGCTATAATGATTTTTAATGAAAACAGAAAAACTTTTTAAATGGATGCTGCTCTTGGGGTTCATGTTCATCTTTTCTCTTTGGAGATTTGGAGACGTACACGCCTCCGCTCGTGACCCGAAGCCTGCTGCCGATGCATATAGCCTGATAGCCGAAGTGAACGCATTGCGCGCTAACAACGGACTTCCTCCCTATACCATTAACGCAACCTTGATGTCTATCGCGCAGTCGCATAGTGATTATCAGGCATCTATTAGCACGGTCACCCATTATAGTGGAGATGGTTCTCGCCCTTATCAGCGCGCTTTGGCGGCAGGATACCCCGTTGGGGGCGATCTATCGCTGGGCGGATTCTTTTCTGAAAATATCGTTGCGGGTAGCGGGATGTCTGTGCAGCAGGCGGTTCTTATCTGGCAAGGGGACGCGCCCCATCTCAACACTATGCTTTCCCCGCATCTGACCGAAGTTGGGGCAGGGATGGCGAACGTGAACGGCTACATCTACTATACCCTCGATGCTTCCATGCCTTCAGGCGGAACGGTCTCGTATACGCCAGACCCGAATGCCACCCCCGGTGAAGGAACGGGCGCGCTGCCCACCCTCGACTGGATCATGCCCGTCATCACCAGCACGCCCAATGCCGATGGGAAGATCGTTCACGAGGTACAGGTTGGGCAAAGTTTATGGGGAATTGCGGATATATACGGCACAACGGTACAGGAAATTCGTTCGCTGAATAATATGAGTGTGGATGAGCTGGTCTACCCGGGTGAGTTGCTTTTCATTCGCGCGGTATCGACGGAAATCCCATCCACGCCGACGTTAATGGCAACCAGCACTCTCGGGCCGACGCTGCCTGTTTTAACGGTAGCAAGTCCACCCACGAGCGTGCCGACGCTTCCAGCGGAAGCGCTTCCCACAGAAGTCCTATCATCGGAAAAGGTGGTGTTGGACAGCAGCATGTGGACGGTGCTGGTCATTATTTTTGTCGCTTTGTTAATGGCAGGCTTGGTGACGTGGTTGAGTGGTAGAGATAGAGATTGACCCCGTCCCTGAACGGGATATCCCCCCGCGATGCGGGGGGATTGTAGGGGGGGGCTAACGATGTGCGTCTGCTGCGATAAAAGATAGTCCGCGTTCGGTAAGCGCCCAGGCGGTGTTGTTGAGAGCTTCGTATTTATCCATGAAGTTGATCTCGAGGAAATCCATATCGCCAGCGGCAATGACCTCTTCTTTCTCACGGAAATATTCGAGAATATCGGAGGGGTGCTCGCGCGCGCCGTCGACTTCGGGATCGCCGCCTTCGTGTTTTGCAGAGATATTGGGGACGTGATCGGCAAGCTCAAGCAGTTCGTCACGGCGATTATAGGGCTGAATAATGATGTGCTTGAAACACTCGGTAATATGGTGTTCAAAGCGGACGATCTCTTCAAAGCCGAGACTCTTGCGGAATTGTGCGGTGATCTCCATGCTTTCGTTATTGATGGAGTTGCCCCAGTTGAAGCCGATCAGCGGCGTCGTGCCGTCTTCGCGCGCGAAGAGTTTTGCGCCGAGCAGTGTCCAGAGGGCGGCGTAGGGGTTGTCATTACCCATAAAGACCGAGATCTTGAATTCGTTATCCACGCCGATCTTGTGGAGCATGTAGGCGAGAAAAACAGTGCCGGGGTTAATATTGAGTACCTGTTTGACGCCGTAGCGGGTGTAGTAGTACAGGAATTCATCGAGCCATTTGAGCGCGTGCCCATTGGGCTGCCCGATGCCGCCAAAATAGCCGGTGATGGTCTCCGGTCCGCCCAGATGGATATTCGATCCGTCCGTGCCTTTGGTGTCGAGGGTTTCGACATAGGTCGCACCGATGATTTGCATCCCGGCAGCAAAGGCGACCAGGTCCCCATCATCTTCCTGCTCCTTCATTTTGCGGACGCGGATGAAGCGCCCGGGCATCAACTTGCCCTCGTTGATCGAGCGTTTTGCCGCTGTGATTAACCACGGGAAATACTGACATGCGGATACCTCGAGTGTGACCGCGAAATCATCCAGGAATTCAGTGGTGGCGGCCTTCTCGCCTAATACTTTTTCTTTATAGGCATCTACTGTGATGAATGCCCCTGCATCGCGTTGTTCTTCGAGCCATTTCAGGTCTTCGAGATATTCGGGTTTGACCTCTTCGACTTGGGCGAGCAGGTTTTCGAGTTTGCGCGCTTCGGCGGCTTTGGTGTTGATCTCTTCGGGCGTGCCATATTTTTCGACGACAGCCAGAAAATCATTGATTACGCGTTCATCAGGATCAAGCAGCATTGCATTGATCTCATCCAGATGCGCGTAAGGGATTTTGAGTAGCGTGCGTAAATCTTGGGTCATTAAAGCGTCCTCCAGTTTAGGCGGGTAAGGTATTCAAAGTATAGATGCGGATTCCGGTGAAATCATCCACTGATTCCGGTTTATGTCGTCCACTTTAGC
>JABGQU010000060.1 GCA_018648605.1 Anaerolineae bacterium
GAAAGTGTCTTATTTTTGTTGCCAAAAATTCCATTTTCACCTGAGGCGAAACAGTCTGATACAAGTCGATATCTTTTTTCCGATTCATGGGCTACGTTAAAAAGCTCTGCCTTTTCTGTTGCTAAGGAAGTTAATAGTTCACTATGGCGTTTTTGCAAGGCTAAAATTAATATCAAACAGGCTGCAACAACCACTCCTTCTTGAACCCAGATAGACAAAGCCAGGGAGTTATCATTTATTAACAGCCAGTTTTCAAACCAGCTCGTCTGGGCAGTAAGTGAAATTCCAAAATAGGTTAATAGACAGAAAGCTGCTACAGCTATTCCTGCATTTACGCTGATTAGCAATAGCGCTAATATTGGTGCAGTTAGGTAATAGATGCGACCGTCTCCAACCAAACCGCCGAGCATTAGAGCGACCGTGCCCGTGAGATAACTCACCAAAATCAAGCCCCAAGCCTTTATCCGTGTATCAATTTTGGGGAATATAGCAAGGATAATAATTATTAAATAAACTAGCAAATAGAAGGATGTAGCTTGCCAGGCTATGCCCTCGGGTGTGAATTTGATGAACCATATTGCGAGCACAGGGGTAAATACAAGGGCAGCAACCCTTAGTATTTTTGTGATCACATTATTACGCCAGGCATCTAATTCTTGTTGTATGTCGTTGTGAGCTTGCATAAGTGCTATATTCCTCCCTGCACTATAAAATAGTGTAGTCCGAGAAAAACGCTGAAGGTACCAATAAAAATCGGGTTAGTTTTTGTCTTGAAATCAACTTTGTCGTTGTTGTATTTTGTCGTATCAACATTATCCTACTAACAAGATACATAGATAAAGTAAGTTTGTCAATTGTATTGAAAGTCATGATTTCGAGAAAGGTCTGTTCTCGGAACGAAAACCCCGGCTATATTAAAGAATTAATGTTTGCGTTGATAATGAATATGCCATACTACTTGCCAAGTTTTGCCGCCATCTTTAGAGCGTTCCCAGTTCCAGTCTAGTTCATTTTTGGCAATATTATAAAAAACCATTCGCTGTGTGATCGCTTTTCCCTGAACTATCGCATCACGTGAAAGAACCATTTTTCCGTCGGTAAACTCACCAACAAAATCAAGATAGCCACCGGAATTATCCACCCAGGTCTGATGCCACTTTTTTGTTCCGGGGTTGTAGGTTGAGATACTCAAGCCTTTTAATAGAATCGACGGCGTCCCGTCAAATTCTTCCTGAATTACGCAGTTATTCAGAATCGCTGAAACATGATTGGTTCCGCGCCCATCTTCTCCCCAGCTTAATTCCCAGTCGCCTAGCCAGAAATCAAATTGCCGTGCTTCAGCTTGTGTGCAGGGAACATCTTGGTTTGCGGGCATATTGTTTTCCTCTATAGATGGTTCTTGTATATCAAAAAGACGAACTTAGATAATAATGCCAAAGTATTCGTGCTGCGACAGCGCGCCATGGTTTCCATTGTCTTGCAATCTCATCTGCCCTCTCTCGGTTCGGTTTTTCAGGCAAGTTCTTAATTTTTTGGATCGCTTTTTCTAATGCAATATCTCCAGGCGGCCAAATATCTGAACGCAATAGTGCCATTAGCAAATAGATGCTTGCGGTCCAGGGCCCAATCCCTTTGATTTTCATCAACTCACTTTGGGCTTTTGAGTTGTCATAATTTTTGAGTTTATCTAAATCAAGCTGACCGTTTATGATTGCCTGCGATAATTCACGGCAATATTTTGCTTTTTGTCTGCTAAAACCAAACGCCCTTAATTCGATATCTGAAAACGCTAACATTCTCTCTGGCGTTAGCTCTGTGGCTGCTTTATTTAGCTTTTCAAAAGCCGCCTTGGCCGATGCCAAGGAAACCTGTTGCTCAAGAATGATATGGACTAATGTTGGAAATCCCGGTTTACGAGGCCATAGCGGTGGATTGCCTAAATTATCAACTACTTTTTTGAGATCGAGGTCAATCTCTGTTAGATACAAAACACCGACACTCAGTGTTTCGTGATTAATTATATTCATTGGTATTGGCTCTTCCGTTTTTGTTTGGATGAGGGTTGCTTATTGTTGCACATTCAACGCATCGCGCATGATCGGCATGATCTTATAACGATTAGGCAGCAGTACCATCGCGCCAGTATAGGGTTCCACCCAATCGTAAACGGGACCATAACCGATCACATAGCGATTTATATTCTGAGTTTTTGCTAAAGTATTCGCAGAGGGTAGCAGACGGGCAACATCCCCAAGTCTCAGATCGGTATAGACGGTGTCTTTGTAGATATCATATAGCTCTGGGGCGCGTTTTAGGACATCAAAGCTGAGCATCCGATAACCAACAGCTTGAATGACCTCTTGCGCTCGACGCAGACGATCTATGTCGCTGGTAGTGTAGCGCGAACGCACATACCAAAGGGCTGTATCGCCATCCATGTGGACAGTCCCTTTTTTGATTTGATACCACCCAAACCCTGTACGTTGATCTGAAAAATCTTCGCTTACTTCCACATCAATTCCGCCGAGACTATTGATTATATGTATAAAATTTGAGAAATTGACCATCAGATAATAATCAGGATAGACGCCAAAGTTGTAGGCCATGGTCATTGCCAGCGTATCATAACCGCCATAACCCATAGCCGTGTTGATACGCTGTACTGTCCACCCGGGAATGTAGACATAAAGATCGCGAGGAATGGAAGTTAAATTAACGGTTCCCAAATCTTTATTGATCGTCATCAAGATGATCGTATCTGTACGGAAGCTGGTTGAATTAGGGCGAATATCTGAGCCGAGCAGAAGAATATTGATCTGATCTTTGGGTTGCGAGAGCATTCCAACCGGATAGGGGATTTCTGTCGAAGCCGGATAAAAAATGGGTGGAGGATAATCTTCCCAGATATTGCCATAAAAATTCGGCGTAGCAGCAATATAGCTCCCTGAAGTGGGCAAAGCGTAAGTGCTCGTCGGCGGAATGGGCGTATAGCTCGGGGTAGGCGTTAGAACAGGTGATGGGGTTGGTGTCCCCGTCGGCATTGGAGAGGGTTCAATTGTCTGGGGTATGTTGCTGTAATCTGGCTGAAAAGGTGTGGGGGTTGCCGTGCCATGCGGGTTTTGAGTTACCAAAAAATAAGGTGCCGCCTGAATTGGTTCACTTGGCGGGGGATTGGTCCTGCTTTCGCAAGCTGAAAGCAAACTAGTGACAATCAAAAGCACGAAAAGGGGCTTGCGAAATCGGATACTCATCTTAAGGGATGGGCGTTTCGGATGGTGTCGGTGTGGGCGTGTGGGTATGCGTAGGTGTATGAGATGGCGTGAGGGTAAATGTTGCCGTAAAAGTAGTCGTAGGGGTTAGTGTGCTAAAGATCAACGTTGGAGTTGGTGTGATTGTGGGACTGGGCGTAGCCGTGACAGCAGGGGTACTGGTCGGCACATTTGGCACATATAATTTCTCGCCCGCTCTGATCTTGTCAGAATTACCAAGGCAATTTGCCGATTGTAGTTGCGCAACTGTTACGCGATATGCCAAGCTGATGCGATACAGATTGTCGTCAGTTTTAATGATGTAGGTGATCCAGCCTGAAGGTTTTCCACAAGGCGTATATACTGTCGTTGGGGTGACGGACGCAGCAGGCACATAAATGCGTGTATCGGAGATCAAACTTGCGCTGATAAGGCAGTTTTTCTCTTGCAGCGTTGCGGGGGGGATATTATAGGCTGCTGCTACACTCTCGAGGGTGTCGTTAATCTGGACGAAATAAGCTGTCCATCCGTTTGGGATGGCGCAAGCAGCCGGATCGGGGATGATAGCGGTAGGTAATGGGGATGAGATGGGGGTAAAAGAGGGAAGCAACCCGGGGGCAGCGGGCGTTACCGTGAAAGATGGTGCGTGCGCATCGCGCGTGGGGAGGCTTGTTTCCGTTATAGTGGGCGCAGGTTCGTTAATCCGCTTTTCCGCTAACGCCATTGTTAGCCCGCCCAGAATAATTGAAAAGGAAACAGCTGCAAAAAGGACGCTGGCGCCGAGTTGCCGCAAGGCTTGCATTACATCCCCCTTTGGTTCGCGTCTACATCGGGGCGCGCAATGGGCAACAAGACGCTAAAAGTGGAGCCGATGTTTTCTTCTGAATCAACCCAAATGCGACCATGCTGGGCTTCTGTGAGTGTTTTTGCAATGGAAAGTCCTACGCCGGTGTCGCCAACGCCCTGAATAAGAACATTTTCAGCGCGATAAAGGCGTGTGAAAACACGCGATAGGTCTTCGGCTGGGATGCCGCCGCCGGTATCTGCAACCTGGATCAGGATAAAGGCTTGCCCCTTTTCATCTCGTGTTTGAACGCGCAACGAGACAGTGCCGTCTACAGGTGAAGCAGCGCCTGCGTTTTGTAAGAGGTGAATTAAAATTTGTTGGAGTGCTTCTTTATCCGCATGGATGGGCTCGAGAATTTTCTTAAGGTCAATGGAGATATTTTTTTCGCGCACCTGATTGCTGGTATATGCCATTGCGTTGTCGATGACCATATTCAGGTCAACAGGCTCGGCTTTGAGTTCTGCCAACCCCATTTCGAGCGTGGTTACCTGGATAATATCGTCCATCAGGTTGCCGATCCGTTCAATGGATGATTTGATACGTTCGACAAATTTGCGTTGTAATGCGCCTAAAATACCGACCGATTCGCCGAGCAGGAGGTCGGTATAGCCAATAATGGACGACATGGGTTGGCGTAATTCTTGTGAAATAGAAGCGATGACGGCAGCCTGTTCTCTGGGATCTTCTTTAGATGGTCCGCTTTCCAGTTCTAAGATACGTAAATTGGCTTGAGCTTGCAGGTTTTGCAAACGCGCCACTTCTTGCAGGGTAGCTTTCAATTCTTGCTCGAGGTGGTTGGTTTCTGCGCTTTGGTATTCGCCTTTGTTGCCTTGCTCCGCTTTTTCTGAGAAAGCCCGCGTGCGCAGATTTTCGTTTTCTTTTTGTAGTTTATTTATTTCATGTTGTGCTTCTTCTTGTAGCGCTAATAATGCTTCGATATTTTGCGTATGGTCGGGAGTATCGGTAATTTTCTTTTCGATCTCTTCAAGTTTTTTTGCTAGTGTATTCTTTTCGGAACGCAACGAATCAAGTTGTGTTCGATAGTCGTCTGCAACCTTCTGGCTACGCTCACTCTTGCGCTCGATCTTTTCAAGACTTTGTCCGCGCTCAAGGATTGAAACAAGCGAAGCTGAAATATTGCTTAAAAAGGCTTGGTCGTCTGTATTCCACAAACGATTGGAGTACGGTGAAAGAAGCAGAACGCCACCAATTGATTCTTTCGAATCGTTCAAGATCGGCGCACTGAGCAAGTGACCCGGATTTGAAAGTCCAAGTAATTCGCCTAAGCCTTGCAGATCGGGAGATGTGCTGCTTTGTGGCAGGCGCAGAGGTTTTCCGCGCTGGATCGAATTTGCCAACATCGGGATAATAGATTTATCCAAGCTGGCGCCTTCAAGGTTTTCTTCACGGATCAGGTCGTAGCCGCTTGCCATCACCATTTGCTTTTTGTCTTCGCTTAGATAGATCAAAAAACAAAGATCCGCCAGCATGGTTTGTGCAATGGCGCGCGTGATGGCATGATTGGTTTTAGTAGTGTCGATTTCAGCAGCCAATGAGAGCAGCGCATGGAAAGTTTTCGGGTCTGTGCTGTAGCGACGTCGCTCGCGAACAGGGTGGTCGGTTTCTCGTACACGGGTCGGGGCACGGTGGCTGGCTAAAACGGGCGTGGTTGGTCCTGGAAAACGCTGGGGCAGCGTCAGTAAGATCGGGTAGGCAGCCATATAAAAGACACGTACAATACCGGGGAAGTTTCCGGCGCTATAGCCGAGCAACAAATGCAACCCATGCCCGAAAAATGCTAAAACCATAAAGAGAATTCCGTAATTCCAACCGTTGGGGCGGCGCACAAATAAACTTATCCCCGCAAGGACAATAAAGCCCAAGGCAACAAATTGCCAAATACTGTCTTGTAGTGTCAGGTTATAGGCTTGTGCCGCAACTTGTGGCATCCACGAGACAAAGCTGAGCGCCAAGCCTGTAATGATGAGCAAGTTGAGCAGCGCGTTCCCTGCATCTGCCAGACGGCTTGGCTCAGGGAAAAGCCATAGCCAAGTGATCCAGATTAAGCTAAATAATGTGATCGCGCGGTCAAGGGGAGGTAAAACCATCGCAGGGTCGATCAAAGCCTGCCAGGCAAGCGCACTAACAATAAAGGAAGCCAATTGCCCCAAGAGCAGAATCAAAAGCCCGAGCAGCGTCCGTCGTACTTGCGGAAATTGCGTTGAGCGCCATTGCCCAAAGGCAACCTGCAAAGCACCGGCTACAGAAAAAGCCTGCGCTAAATGGTAGATTAAGTTCCCGGGAGCATCTGTCAACAGGGAGGTAAGTTCTTCAAAAATTAAGCCCATAATATTTTTGAGGGATTATACTTTGTTTTTTCAAAAAAACGGATTTGCAGGGAAATTGTAATGCTAAAGAAAAGGGAAATAAGGGTGCGCGCGCGATATTTAGCTTGCTACCCTTATTTCGTTAGCTCATCATATTTTCGGCGGACTTCCTGAATATCTTCCCACATCAGTGCTTTGGGTGACCCTGGCTTACGAGACGGGTTCCGCAGCAAATAAGAAGGATGGAAGATCGGCATCACCCAGCGACCATCGAGTTGGTTCCATTCTCCGCGCATTCGTGTGATGCCGGTTTTGTTTAATACCGATTGACACGCTACATTTCCTGTGAGCAGCACAATGGGTGCATCCACTAGGCGGATGATCTCGAAAACATAGGAACGATAATATTCGATCTCTGTAGTTGTCGGCTTGCGGAAGTTTTTGCCGCCCTCGCCGGGGGGCATCCGAAAAACTGAATTAGTGACGTAAATATCTTTTTCAGAATCAAACTCAACCGAAGCGAGGATCTTATCCAGCATTTTTCCAGCGCGACCAACAAAGGGCACACCCTGAATATTTTCCTGCGGCCCCGGTGCTTCGCCAACGATCAGGATCTTTGCTTGCGGATTGCCACGGCTGATGACCACGCGTGTCCCTGAATCAGCGAGGGGATCATCATCCATCTTTAACATGATATCGATCAGGGTTTTAAGAGATGTGAATTTTTCAAGATTCGGCTCAAACAAGTCAAATTGTGACATCATCTTCCTTTCTGAAAAAACTATTTCAATAAAATGCCGCTCCATGCAGGGAGCGATATTTCAAGATGACCATCCTGCACGCTAGTTTTTCGATGATTGAGCAGACTGCGCACTTCATGTCCGTCTTCCCAAAAGCCTTCCATGGGGATGCGGATGATCTGCTCTGTCTCAGAGAAGTTGATCGCCCCCAATATTTTTTCAGATCCAAGTGTGCGTGCAAATGCATAAGCTGTATCTTCTGCCAGCACGCGAGTAAATTCGCCGCGTCTTAGCACCGGTAGATTTTTACGCAAAGAAACCAATTGTTGGATCCAGGGGCGTAGATCACCTTGCCACTCATGCTGCTCCCAAGGGAAGGTGCGCCGACAATCGGGGTCTTTATCACCATCTACGCCAACTTCGTCGCCGTAATAGATGGCCGGGGCACCGGGATAGGCAAATTGGAAGAGGAAAGCAAGTTTGGCTTTCTCAAGGCTGCCTCCAACCTTAAAGCGGAGAC
This sequence comes from Anaerolineae bacterium, assembly GCA_018648605.1. Taxonomy (GTDB): domain Bacteria; phylum Chloroflexota; class Anaerolineae; order Anaerolineales; family Villigracilaceae; genus Desulfolinea. The sequence goes on from JABGQU010000060.1 coordinate 7,683, forward strand.
GTTCAGTATCGTGTGAGCCAAGCGGGACATACATCGCCTTGATATTCTCAGCGGGATAGGCCTGCAGCAACGCTTCGACCTTGTCTCCAAATTGCGTGGCGTTGATCTGGCTGTTGAGGCTCTCGAGCAGCGCATCGCGAACGGGATAGTGCATCAACCCGTCGAAATGTTGGTCATCTACCCAGCGCGGATCCACTTCCCATATCTCACCAAGAATGTAGGCATCTGGGTTGAGAGATTTGACAATTTGACGGAAGCTAGCCCAAAAGGCGTCGTCGTCGATCTCGTTGGGGACGTCGAGTCTCCAACCATCCACTCCGGCTTCGATCCAGTAACGCGCTATATCCAGAATATATTCCCGTACTTCCGGGTTGTCTGTATTGAATTTTGGAAGTGATTTGAAATTCCACCACGCGCTGTAATTTTCCGCGTCGCCGGATGTGAAGGCGTTGAGCGGAAATTTCTTAACATGGAACCAATCTTTATACGCTGAGTGTTCGCCATTTTCAAGGAGATCGGCAAAGGCAAAAAAGCCACGTGAGCAGTGGTTGAAGACGCCATCAATGACGACGCGCATGCCGTTGCTGTGGGCGACATCGAGCAGAGCGTCGAAGTCGGCACGCGTGCCGAGCTTTGGGTCGATGGTGTAGTAATCGCTGGTGTTGTAGCGATGATTGGATGGGGAAAGAAAAATGGGGTTGAGATATAGGGCATTCACGCCAAGATCAAGAAGGTAATCCATCTTTTGGATGATGCCGCGTAGGTCGCCTCCCATAAAATTGTAGAGGGTGGGCTTGCTGCCCCACTCTGCAATATTGGCGGGGTTTGTGCGATGATCGCCGTTTGCAAAGCGATCAGGGAAAATTTGATAAAAAATTGCGTCTTGTACCCAGTAAGGAACGGTCATATAAGCCTCGATAGTTTTTATTTTGTGATCAAAGATCACGCAGGCGATTTTATCATCCTTTTTTCAGCAGATGTGTAAGATTAGATGGTATGATAGCGCCGCTTAAATAATGTGATGTGATGGAGTGAAAAATGAATGCTGTTGAAAAGAAAAGTGACGTAGTTGTGATTTCGAGAATTGCGGTTGTGTTAGTGGCGGCTTATATCGCTGCGCAAATGCTTTCTGATATTGCCAGCTTAAAGATTGGTGTTGTCGCTGGCTTTGCTGTGGATATGGGAACCTTTATTTACCCAATTACCTTTACCTTGCGCGATGTAGTGCATAAAACGTTGGGGAAGAAGAATACGCAGACGCTCATCCTTTCGGCAGGCGCGATCAATCTCTTTATGGCGGGCTATTTGATGTGGGCTGCCAGCGTGCCGGGTGATGCGGACTGGGGCTTGACGGCTGAGTTTTCCGCGATCCTGGGGCCACTCTGGCGTATCGTTTTCGCTTCGATCTTAGCCGAAGTGGTCAGCGAGTTGGTTGATACTGAAATCTACCATTGGTTTGTAACGAAGATCACCACAAAATATCAATGGGCACGGGTGCTGACGAGTAATAGTGTTAGCGTGCCGATTGATAATATTATTTTTTCAGTTGGGGCTTTCGGCGCGCTGCCCGGTTTGGAAAGTCATTTTCTGACCTTGCCCTGGGATGTGGTTTGGCAGATATTTACTTTCAATTTGATCGTGAAGTACCTGGTGACTTTAGCGAGTTTGCCGATGATCTATTTGGTGCCTGAAAAGAAATAGACAGAATCAAAAAGCGGACGAGAAACTCGTCCGCTTTTTCTTGTTTAGGATTTTACTAGTAAGCAATACAAAGCAAGACAAGTGCCTGTTGGCATTGCGCGGAGCCTCCTCCAAGCATCCATGTTGCTGTAGATGAATTCAACATACCATATGCTCCAAAATCTGTATTTAGGTTGCCAGTCCAGTTATTGCAAGTATTGGTCGTTCAATCAATATGGGTTCCGTCAGATGCTGCTACACCTGACCACCAAGCGGGGGGAGTCGATACGATACCTGCTGCATTTAGGGTATTTGCAATATTCCCATCTACTAAATCTGCCCAATTGTTGGCAATAGCTATTCCTGTTGCAGATTTGATCGGCGCAGCGGTAGAGATACCATAATTTGTTGGCATATTTGCGATGCTGTCTGCTGTGCTATGCCCAATGAAGGCCCGATGTCTGGTATAGCCTGCAGGGCGGCTGCCTGCACACAGAGCATCTGTAGCAGCCCGGTCACCCAGGTTGCCTGAATAAGCTCCCGCCTCATAGAGAATGTTTGGAACAGAAATCAAGGCAATTACTTCACCATAGCCAAGATAAGAACCAGCTGTGCATGTTGTATCTTCTGGGCGGTTAATGAAGATTCCCCATTTTCCTGAAGTCGATGGTGCATTTAAATTGAAGGTACTGGATGTTGCGCTAACTCCAGGATGCGCTCCGGGGATTCCGTCATAGGCACAAGTGCCAGCAAAAGTACTTTCCATACCCGGCATAACTTGGACTGTGCAAGTTGGACAAAGTGTATCCCAGACTTGGTAATCAAATTCCAAGGTGAAGGATGCACCGGCTCCAGAAACAGCGAGGCTTGTTTGTGCGCCCCCGTCTAATTTAATGCCAGAAATTTGACAACCTTCAGTTGCAGGGACACCCGCACTTGTGCTGCACCATAACGATTTGACTTCAATATTGAGTGTGCCCGTCTGGGTACCGCCATTGCCATCGCTGATTGTATAAGTGAAACTATCTAAGCCAATGTAGTTTGTGTTTGGTGTGTATGTAAGCGTTCCTCCGCCTGGGGTAATTGACATTGTACTATTTGCAGATGTGGAGACTGCTGTAATCGTGAGTGTATCGTTGCCAGCATCTGTGTCATTTGACAAAACACTGATGGTGTTGTTGCTGCTGTTTCTTGTAATAGAGACTGTATCTATGTTAGCAACGGGAAGTACATTAGCGATGCTAATCGCTACACTGTTTGTAAATGAATTTCCTTGTATGTCTGTTATGCTAAAGGTGATGTTGTCTGTACCAGCAAAGCCGTTATTTGGGTCATAGGTGATGCTGGTTGTGCCAAATGTTGTTGCCCCATTTGCCCCTTGAGAAACACTGGCCAGGGACCAAGAATCACCATCTGGGTCACTGCAAGAAGTGCTTAAGTTAATAGTAATAATTCCTGTGGTTTGCGGGTTGGATACGTTGACGGTTGTACAGGAGGGTTGTTGGTTTTTTTTAGGTGGGGATAATATTACCCAACTTGGTGGTGCAGGTGTGTTCGTAGAGATCGGTGTTTGGGTGAAGATGGGAGTCGAAGATGGGACTGCGCTTGGAATTGCACTTGGTTGCGCTGTTGCTGTTTGTTGGGCATCTTGTACTTGCGCGGTAGCAAGTGCATTGGCGGTGAGTATCGCCTTTGCCATTTCCTCAGCGAGAAGATCTACGAGTGGTGTCCCCTCAGCCTGAAGAGATACAGTTGCTGTGTCCTCGTCATCCACGACCATTTTTACAGGGATAGTTGGGACGACGAGTTCTTGCAAGTATTGGTTGATCGGTTCTATGAAGTCGGCGGGAAAGGCTTCTCTGAGAAGGTCACGAAAATCCTGGCTAAAGGGGTTATCGGGTACAACTCCAAAAGCATCTGTGGCAAGAGATGCCACAGATAAAAGAAAGATCAGAAGTGCCTGCGCCATAAAACGACGTTTTTTATTTCGGCTTTCTTTTTTGGTGGATTTTGGCATTATGGTTAATTCTTCAGGGCGATTCCGTTTTTCTTGAGCGCAGCGACTGCCTCGATCATGAGGCGAGCTTTATCAGGACCATGATCGAGCTTTTCTTTGACGAAGGCCCGAACTTGCAGTTTTGCATAACCATAGGAAATTTCTTCGCAGGTTACGCTTGGTGTATAGGGAGGGTTTTTCATATCAGAGAAGTTCTTTAGTTCTTCGGTGATGGATTGGAAAGCGATTTCAAGATCTTCTCCTGTAGGGAGCGGAACAAGCACCGATATCATTCGTCCTTCTTCAAGAGAATAGTTAATGATCGTATTATCCATCACGTCGGCATTGCGAATGAGAATATGATCCCCATAAACACCTTGAAGGATGGTGTTTGCGAGAGTGATCTCGGAAACCTTTCCTTCATGAGTCCCTAGCGAGACGTGATCTCCAACGGTATATGGACGTGTTGTAAAAAGTTTTACGCCAGCTAAAATATCAGACGCAAACCGTTCGGAACCAAGCGCGAAAGCACCCGTAAGCACAGTGACAAGGATGACCGCCAGCCCTGCTGCACCACTGATATCAAGAATGATTTTAATCGTCCAGATGGCAACTGCTAAGCGAAGAAGGTTTGCAGCGAAGTACGCAAATGGGTCTCCTAAGAGCCCCCGGAGTAATCGCCTGAGAGCTTCGCCAAGGACAAAGGCAACCAGAATACCAAGTACTGCGACGAATAAAGCATTAAGCAGGTTGTTTGAAAAGATAAAGAGATTGTCGATCATACGCTTTCTCCTCTGTGATGAATGGTAGTACTGAGGTCATATTGGAATAGTATAAGGTACATTTTTTAGTTTAGTCAACGTTTTTTTGTGAGATTAAGAGATTCTTTAGGAAAGATAAGCTACCTTTAAAGTGTCCATACAAGCAGTTGCTTTTCTGCTTGTCTTTGGCTAAGTTGCCGATGGTAGAATAGCAGGGTTCTTTTTTAGCCCAAGAAGATTGTAGATTGCGAGGTTTGTTTTGGATTTTGAAACCCTATATGCTTATATTCTGGTTGCTGCCGGGATTTTTAGCCTGATGAGCGCAGCACAAGGCAAAAGTATCGAAGCCGCTGAAAAGCCGCGTCTAAGCCCGAGAATTTCGAAGATTATTTATACGATAACAGGGCTTGTATTACTTTTTTTCGGTTATTTACGTTTGCAATAAAAACTATAGTGAAAGCGAAAATTATAGTAATGACAAGTATTTATGAGGAGTTACGATGAGTGAATCAATAAAAAAGTTGACATCTCTAGGTCAATCCATTTGGTACGACAATATTCAGCGTAAATTATTAGAGAACGGCGAACTGGCTGCAATGATCGAGCGTGGTGATATTCGCGGTGTGACCTCGAACCCGAGCATTTTTCAGAATGCTATTGCCAAGTCGAATGACTATGATGCTGCGCTAATTCCTCTTGCGTGGGCAGGCTGGGATGCTGAATCCATCTTTTGGCAACTGGCAATTGAAGATATACAGGACGCCTGTGATATCTTCACACCTCTTTATGAAGAAAGCGAAGGGCGTGATGGCTACGTCTCTCTTGAAGTCAGTCCCTATCTCGCAAACGATACGGATGGCACAGTCAAGCAAGCGCAGGAACTCTGGGCGCGCGTTAACCGCCCCAACCTGATGATCAAAATTCCTGCCACAAAAGCAGGCTTGCCTGCTATCCGTAAAACCATTGCAGCGGGTATCAACGTCAACGTAACACTCATTTTCTCCATCGAGCGTTACCGCGAAGTGATGGATGCCTACATGTCCGGGCTGGAAGATCGGGTTATCGCTGAAAAAGACGAAAACAGCATCGAACGCGTTCATTCGGTCGCCTCCTTTTTTATCTCCCGTCTCGATTCGATCATCGACAAACAGCTTCCCGCCGACTCCCCGTTGCGTGGCAAGATCGCCGTTGCCAACGCCAAAGCTGCCTACGAAGCCTTTCAGGAAGTTGCCAGTGGTGCTCGCTTTGGCAGGCTCCAGCTTGCGCGTGCCAATTATCAGCGTCCACTTTGGGCGTCCACCAGCACCAAAGATCCTGCTTACCCCGATACGCTCTACATCGATGAACTGATCGGGCCTGCCACTGTCAATACCGTCCCGCCTGCGACCCTCGAGGCTTTCAAAGATCATGGCAAGGCGGCAGCAACCCTTACGGCTGATCTTGATGCTGCTCATCAAGCCCTCGCCGATCTGGCAGCGGCAGGTATTTCCCTTGATCAAGCCACGCAAGATTTGGAAGATGCAGGCGTAAAATCTTTCGCAGATGCCTTCACTGACCTTTTGAACGTTGTGGATGAACGGCGCGCTGCCGCCGTATCGCAGCTTGGACCTTTACAGGCTTCCGTTGCCAAGCAGATGGCAAAACTTGAAGCTGATTCCGTTAATTCCCGCCTTTGGGCGCATGATCCCACCTTGTGGACAGATAATCTCGAAGAACAGGCAGAGGTCAAGCGCCGCCTTGGCTGGCTCGATCTGCCAAATACCTCCCGCGAATTAGCACAAGGAGCAATGGCTTTTGCTGCCGAAGTAAAAAAAGCAGGCATTAACAAAACCCTTTTGCTTGGCATGGGCGGCTCCTCGCTGGGACCAGAAGTAATGGCGCGTACATTTGGCATTAGCGCCGAAACCTTTGCCATTCTCGATTCTACTGATCCCGCTCAAGTAGCAGATGCGCGCGAAAACTTCCCGCCAAGCGAGACTCTATACATCGTTGCCAGCAAATCCGGCGGCACAGCCGAGACTATGTCTGCTTTCTTCTATTTCTGGGAGCAAAGTGGTGGGGATGGCAGTCACTTCGTCGCGATCACCGACCCTGGTTCCAGATTGGAGAAACTCGCTAAAGAGCAGAATTTCCGCAATATCTTCCTCGCCGATTCGAACGTAGGCGGGCGCTATTCTGCATTGACGGCTTTCGGCCTCGTTCCTGCGGCGTTGCTGGGCGTTGACGTGAATCAAGCCCTCGACTACGCTGCGAAAATGATGGATCAATCGCAAAGTGGGATGGCGTTAGGCGCAGTGATGGGCGCAGCCGCCCTCGCTGGGCGTGACAAAGTCACAATTTTGACCGATGATACTTTTTCAACTTTTGGCACTTGGGCAGAACAACTCGTCGCTGAGTCGACAGGTAAGAAAGGCAAGGGCATTCTGCCGATTGAAGACGAACCCGCCATGCCCGCCGAGAAATATCCCACTGATCGCTTGTTTGTGTATCTGTGCAGTGATGGTTCACAGGATGATTTTGTTGCGCAACTTCGCGAAGCAGGGCAACCCGTACTGGAAATACTGACTACTGACCACTATTCACTCTTTGCTGAGTTCTACCGCTGGGAATATGCAACAGCGATCGCTTGTCATATCCTCAGCGTGAATGCTTTCGACCAGCCCAACGTTGAAGACGCAAAAGTGCAAGCTCGCGCACAAATTGATGCGTATAACCAGAGTGGCGTGTTGGATGATGGCGTACCCGCTTGGAAAGGGGAAGATGCCAAGCTCTATGCTAATGTTGAGATAACGGGAGCAAGCCTAAACTCCGCGTTTGATTCGTTCGTAACACGGGCGCAAAAAGGTGATTACATCTCTATCCACGCTTATTTGCCGCGCAACGAAGAGATAACAGAATCCCTCGCTGCGCTGCGCCACTCGATCCAGCAGAAAACGGGCTTGGCGACCACGCTTGGCTTTGGTCCGCGCTTCCTGCATTCGACGGGGCAGTTACACAAAGGCGGTGCGAATAATGGATTATTTATCCAACTTACGACTGACTCGGTAACTGATATTGATATCCCCACGCAGGGATTGAGCTTTGGCACGCTGGAACGCGCCCAGGCGCTTGGCGATTATGCTGCGCTGGATGTCGCGGGACGACGGGTTTTGCGTGTATATTTGGATTCTCTAGCGCAGTTATCTGAACTTTAGTTTGACGAAATCGTTTTGTGAATAAGCCAGCGAAAGTCGCTTAAAAAGACGACTTTCGCTGGCTTATTTTAATTTCTATGATTTCGGCTGATATTTTCCCACAAAAATGGTCTAATTCAAGGCGGAAATAAGACTCGGGAAATTTTAAGGTAAAAAACCCATTTGTCCTCTTGTTGCTGATGTGCAAGTATGCTAGAATTTCCACTCTTTGACCGCCAAATACACGGGATTGTTAATGCGAAGCCCCTATATCTGGTGTGAGACAAATGTTCTTTTTTCTTTGAAGGGAGTCAAAATGCGTTGCCCGTATTGCCAGCATAAATCATCCAAAGTTGTGGATACCTCTCACGATAGCCACGGAAATATCCGTAGGCGACGTGAATGCCTGAGTTGCGGGCAGCGTTTCAGCAGTTATGAACGCCCGATTTTGGCGACTCCGCTTATTGTCAAGCAAGATGGCGCTCGTGAAGATTTCGACCGCGAAAAACTGAAACGGGGTATTGGGATTTCATGTGTGAAGCGTCCCGTTTCTGCTGCCGATATAGAGCGATTGATCGGGCAGGTAGAGACAGAATTGCAAAAAATGGGGAAGTCGGAAGTCTCTTCGCGCGCGATCGGAGATAAAGTGATCGAGGGGCTAAAAGAACTGGATCAGATCGCTTATATGCGTTACGCGATCGTTTACCTGGGCTTGGATGATCTACACGCTTTGCGCGCAGAAATTGACCGCCTTTTAGTGTGATCTGAATTTTTGCCCTTTTTTGGCATTTTAGGGGGCAAGTGACGGAAAATTAATATCAATTTTACAGGAGAATAACAATGACGAAAAAAGCCACTGTTGCGAAAAAACAGGGATTATTGCCTACTCCACCGCTCCCAAAAGGTTTACCTTCCATTGAGCTGACTGATAACTCGCGTCAGGTACTCGAGCGCCGCTATTTGCGCCGCGGCGAAGATGGTACGCCCATTGAAACTGTGAGCGAGATGTTCTGGCGTGTTGCCTATCACGTTGCCAAAGCCGAAGAAAAATGGGAAGGCGATGTGATCGAGCGTGCGAAAGAGTTCTATCATTTATTGGTTAGCAAAAAATTCTTCCCCAACTCCCCGACTTTTACCGGTGCAGGAACCCCTCTTGGACAGTTGGCAGCTTGCTTCGTTCTTCCCGTTAACGATGATATGGGTAAAGATACGGCGGGTATCTTTCAGTCTTTGCGTGATGCCGCCCTGATACAGCAAACTGGTGGCGGGAATGGTTTCTCCTTTTCGCGCTTGCGCCCGATGGGGACGCTGGTTAATTCCTCAGCAGGGCAGGCGACAGGCCCTGTCGGTTTTTTGCGGGTTTATGACCATGCTTTTGGCGAGATCGCGCAGGGTGGCACTCGGCGTGGGGCAAATATGGGCGTGCTGCGCGTGGATCATCCTGATATCGAAGAGTTTATTAACTGTAAAACCGATGAAAACCAGATCACGAATTTTAATATTTCGGTAGGTATTACGGACGCATTTATGCGTGCTGTTCAGAGGGATGAAGAGTGGGCGTTACGTTTCCCTGATGTTCTCTCGCCCCAATATCGTGGGTTCAAGGGGACGCTGGAGCAAGCCGAGGCAGCGGGCATCCCGATTCGGACGTATAAAAAGGTGAAGGCACGAGTGCTTTACGAGAAAATCGTCCAACAGGCGCATCATAATGGTGAGCCGGGGATGCTCTTCCTCGACGCAGCGAATCGCGATAATCCCGTTCCACATCTTTATGCGCTTGAATCCACCAATCCTTGCGGCGAGCAATGGCTGGGACCCTACGAATCTTGCTGTTTGGGGTCGATCAATCTTGCTGAGCATTGTGCGCCTGATGGCAGCGTGGACTGGGAAGAAGTTCGCAAAAGTACCGTTTTGGCAACTTATTTCCTCGACAATGTAGTTGATATTAATGCCTATGTCCCCGCAGTGCCGCAACTTAGGGATGCTGCTCAAAGCGCGCGCCGAATTGGTTTAGGCATTATGGGCCTGGCAGATATTATGTATCACGCTGATGTGCGTTATGGTTCACGTGAAGGGCAGGAATTTGGTGCGCAGTTAATGGAATTTGTGCGTTACCATGCCATGCAGACCAGCGTTAAAATGGCAAAAGATCGCGGTGCTTTCTCAAATATTGTAGGCAGTATATATGACCCTGCTGATCTGACTTGGGAGAAACCTGAGAGCGTTGTCTCTTATACAAAAAACTGGGATCGACCTGATCTGGACTGGGATTCCGTTGTGGACGGCATTCGCGAACACGGGATCCGTAACGCTGCCCAAACAACGATAGCGCCCACCGGGACGATTGCTACCGTTGCCGGATGCGAGGGATATGGCTGTGAGCCGACTTTTGCGCTTGCCTACGTTCGGCATGTTAACGATAATGGCAACGATCTGCAATTGACCTACGCCAGCCCGCGTTTTGAAGAAGCCTTATCGAAAGCCGGTTTGGCAGGCGAGGCGCGTCAGGAGATTTTTGAGCAGGTTATGGAAGAGGGTACTTGCCAGAACGTGACGGATGTGCCCGCAGGCATCCGCGATACCTTTGTGGTCTCGGCAGATATTACCGCCGATGAGCATGTACGCATGCAAGCCGCCCTGCAAGCCTTTGTGGATAATTCGCTTTCCAAGACCGTCAATTTCCCCGAAACTGCGACCGAAGAAGACGTTTCAAAAGCTTATAAATTGGCTTGGGAATTAGGCTGTAAAGGTATTACCGTCTATGTAACCGGTTCCCGCGACGCTGTTGTGCTGGAAACCAAAGCGACCGCGAAACAGAAACAACCTGAAGCAGAAACGTCGTATTCGATGCCGCTCTGGCGCGAAAGCAAGAAGCCGCGTCCGCGCGCGCTGGTTGGCTGGACCTATAACGTCGAGACACCGCTTGGGAAAGCCTTTGTGACTGTCAATGAGAATGGTGGACGTCAGCCTTTTGAAGTCTTTGTGAATACATCCAAGGCAGGCTCTGAGACGGCGGCTGTATCAGAGGCTATCGGACGCTTGATCTCCTACGTTCTGCGTTTGGCATCACCCGTTTCACCGCGTGACCGCATCAAAGAGATCGTCCGCCAACTCGGCGGGATCGGTGGTGGTCGCTCGCTGGGATTTGGCGCAAAACGCGTCCGCTCTCTGCCAGATGGTGTCGGGCAGGTGCTTTCGGAATATCTGCGTGAGTCGAAGAGCATGATGCAAGAGTTGATCGCATCCACGCCTGCTGAAGCCGATGCCGATCATGATCGTAAAAATGGCGGGCAGCCCGTGGAGAAAGTTTCCGAGATGACGAATATCCCGCGCATGGGCGACCTTTGCCCTGAATGCGGTGAAGCGGCGGTCATCAACGAAGAAGGTTGTCGTAAATGTTATGCCTGTGCTTTTAGCGAATGTTAACCCCTCCCCGTCCCTCCCCAAATCCTGCGGATTTGGGGAGGGTGCCCCGAGCGAAGCGAGTGGGCGGGTGGGGTAGGAGTAAATAAATGCAATCAAAATCAAAGACCGTAAATGCCTATCTCGACGAGATCCCCGAAGAACGCAAAGCCGGATTAACCCAACTCCGCGACCTCTGCCTCGCAAAATTGACCAGCTTCACCGAAAGCATGGAATACGGAATGCCCTCCTATAAACGCGAAGGCGTGGACGAAGTTGAAGTTGCCTTCGCCAGCCAGAAGAATTACATCTCGCTCTATATCCTGAAACAGGACGTGATGAAGGCGTACAAAGACAAACTCGCCGGGACGGGCGTTAGTTTTGGGAAAGGCTGTATCCGCTTTACCAAAGCTGAAAGAATTAATTTTGAGATCGTGGAAGAATTGCTCGGCGCGGCAGAAGAGTCAGATGGGGAGATTTGCTAAAAATACTTTCTACGTCGGTCATTAACCCTTTAAAAATAGCTATACAAAACTGTTATTTTGAAAGCAAATTCAATGGGGTTCTGATATGAAAAAATCAACAGAGAGAAAATTTAAATTATGGCTTTTGAAGTATCGAATAGCAAAACCATTTCGGTATATTGGGAAGTTAATGTTGAAAATTTTTACTGTATATCGAGTTGCCTTTTTATTCATATTAATTTCTGCATTAGTCTGGTATTTTTCAAATGTAACACTTGATGAGTTGGTGCCGAATATCATTCCTGAGTTATTGAGTATTTCTATAACCGTTTTTATTATTAGACCTCTTGCATAAGTATGCCATAATAGGCGTATGAGATACGAAACAAT